>NZ_JAUOSJ010000002.1:0-509702 GCF_030548385.1 Agarivorans sp. 1_MG-2023
TTTGAAATCACCGTACCGGAAGTGAACTGCATTGTGGATATCGTGAAACAGGTGCTGGGTAACCAAGGTGGCGTACGTATGACTGGTGGTGGCTTTGGTGGTTGTATTGTGGCGCTTATGCCGCCTCAATTGGTCGATGAGGTATGCCAAGCAGTGGAGCAGCAATACCAAACTGTGACCGGTTTAAAAGAGAGTATTTACGTGTGTAAGGCGATGCCAGGTGCTGGTGCAATAAATTAAGCCTCTTGCAGCGAACATTCAGCAGATAAAAGCTCGGCCTTGTGCCGGGCTTTTTTATTGCAGCTAATTTCGCCTTAAAGCTCTTTCTGTGCACAATCCCTAGTAGATATAACGAGCTAAAAAAAAGAGGAGCAAGCTCCTCTTTGTTGTTGCCTAAATCAGACTTCAGTCTTTGGTTTTGCCAAAGCGGCGTTGGTACATATTGCCATTTACCCGTTTAGCGGCGTCTACCATTGGTTGGTAGGGAACATCAGTAATGCCAACAAAACCTACGTTGTAGTTCTCGCCGTCAAACGAGCGACCGGTGATAGGGGAGTCAATGTACTGGAACCAATGCGCGCCCACAAAGTAAGGGTTATCAATCACCGAGTTAAGGTAATCTTCAAACATCTCTCCACGCTCGGTTTGATCGTTCGCGGTGACTAGTCCGGCATGGTAGAAGCCTTCTTTAACGCCAATATGGAACTCGCCAATAATGCTTGGCATATCTACTTCGGCTAAGAACTTCCAAGGTTCAGGGTGCAAACCTTCTTTGTAGTAGTTGTAACTAACAACGTCTACATGTTTGGCTGCGGCCCTCACTACCTCAGGGTTGCACCCCCAGTCGGCAAAGCGAGCGCCTAGGTATAAGTGATTTGGGAGTTGTGCTTTTAACGACTCATTCACCACCTTGAAGTACTCGCTGGCGTAGAGTTCTAATAACATAGAGTAGTCGTTAAGCTGAGCCTCGTTATGGCCAAGGTCGGTGAGACCCGCAGCCACATCTTCCCAAGAGCTAATATCGCTTTGCCAAGCTTGGTTGAGCTTATCAATGCTGCTGTATTTGTCTTTTAAGGCTTGAGTGAACACCGCTTTAGTTGGGCTATCTTGGTCGCTGCGACCCAAGGTATGGGTGGCGATGCCATAATGGCTTTTCACCGTGTCCATGCGGCCCCAGCTCTTTTCATTGTCGATGAAGATACCTACACACCAAGGTGAACCTTTTATCTCGGCGTTAACTTGGCTAACGGTGGCTTCGGCGCGCTCTCTAAACACTGGGTCGAATGGGTCGGGTAAAGGCGCCCAAAAGTCATCGCCGCTGGTGACGGTTTTAAACTCACCAATGATCCAGCCATTGGCAAAATAAGGGATTTTTTTATTATCGTAAAACTCTGGTGCTGTCCAATTACCCAAGCAAGAGAAGCCCCAGTTGAGCATGCGATCCATGGTTACTTCGCGCCATTTGGCCATGTAGTCTTGGCCATCTTGCCCGTATTTACGCTGTAAGTTTGCCGAGTAAAAGCTAAAGATCTCACCGCGATCTACTGGTCCTTCAAACAGCTCTCGCATGTAGCTGTAATGTTCCGCCAATGGGTCATCGTAATCTGGCAGCCACTCAAAAAAGTCTCTACGGGTTTGGTTCGCGACAAAGGCTGAATCAAAGGCTTGCTGGCTAATTTCCAATTTTTCTTTTGAGTCTTCAGGTGTCACATCATCGTTGCTGCGCGCTGCAACAGTAGAATGGTCGTAATCTACGCCGGTAATGGTAAATGAGTTAGCTAGGCGAATAATATCTAAGCCGGTGGCAAAGTAAGGGTAGCCATCTGGGTCAACCAAAGACCATTTACCCTCAATTTTTTCGGCGCGGAAGTAACCGCTAGCATCCAATTGCGGGCCGCCAGTAAAACCGCCAAAGCGAGAGCGTTGCGGCATGGCACCTTGTTCTAAACTTTTAAGTTCAGCGGCAGTGACAGAGAGCAACTGTTCTTCAGAATGAATTTTCTCTGCGGTGTCCACCGCAGCATTTTGACCAAACTTATCTAAGCAGCCTTTAAGAAAGTCGGGATTGCTATCGGGGGTGAGAATTACTCTAAAGTTGTCTAATACCAGTTGGTGATCGATTAAGGTGCCATGAATACTCAGTTCAATTTTAGCCACTGCACTGAGGTCTATATTCATTTCTCCCCACATCCAGGTGGCGTAGTGAAATGGCGTATCCCAAGAGGCAGGGTTAGAGCGAAAGCCCGATTGATAATTAAGGCCACCTTTAAGGTATTTGCCTTTTAATTCATTAAGGTAGGTTTTACATGAGTTGCCTTGTACGTTAATACTGCGACTATGCATTTGCCCCTGTTTATCAAAGATGTTGATGAATATTTGCGTAGAACGTTTGCCTAGGTTTGTAGCATCAAATGCAAAACAAAAGTGGGGTAGCTGGCTCCAATCAAATGGCTGTTCTGGCTCAATAAAAATAGAGGTGTAGAAGTTCTCTTTACTGTGTGTACTAACTTTTAGTGCTTGCTGGCCAGCGGTAACGCCTTGTCCGCTGCTAACAAGCTCGGCGTCTACGTTACTGAAGCTAAACGCTGAAGGGATTTGATCGGCAAAATCATAAATTAAAATCGATGTTTCGTGCTCAGAGATAACGCGAGCATCCTCAGCCGATAAGCGTGTATTCATTACTTCTCCTCGTAATATAAGCAAGCTACTGCTCGGCCTAAGGTGGTCACTAAACCACAAGATTAAACAATAATAAGCGCTAGGCTCGTCACTGTTAAGGCTGAGGTGCTGCCGTTAAAGCGAATTAAAATTATCTGAGTCTATTAATTGCTTTTACGGCCTTTGTGTCAACCAAATTGTATAAATTGGATAACCAATTTTAGTAATATGTGAACCAAGGCACGACTTGGTTTTTCACACCGAGTCGCTTGAGTTGTTTTCGCTACTGATAGGCTTTATTAGGCGCGCGTTGCAGGCGAATCTTGGGTTAGTTATTTCAGTGGTGTGTTGAGAAAAGCGGATGCCAGATAAGTCGAAAGAGCGCTTAGCTTATTTAAGCTAAGCATCTTCATATGCCCTAAGTAGATTTAGAACTAGGTGCTAAAGAGGGACTCTAGATACAAGGTATTACAGTGCAGTTAATGGAATTTTGATCACGGCTTTTCGTACCTTCATCGGCGCTGATACTGCGCAAAGTGGGCGATGAACTTCATTTGGGAAAAATACGGCAAAATCACCTTTTGCGAGATGTACCAATTGCTCGTTACTGGCTCGCTCAAAAAAAGCGACATCATTTTCTAGCTCGGTTAAGCGCAGAGCGTCTTCGGCCAGTTCGTGGGTATAGCCAATGTTTTCCTCACCTTCTAGAACCACTTGAATATCAAGATACTGCTTGTGGATCTCGGCTTTACGTTTTTCAAAGGGTTCGGTTTCAGGGGACATCAGTAATACAAAAACTGATTCATCCGATAAGGTATATTTTCCATCGGGTTGTTGCTGAGCAATGGCCATTGCCTCATCAATCCACTTAGGAAAAGACGGGTTTACATAACTCACTAAAGAGAGCTTGTTTACGTTTCCAAATAACATCTTACTACTTCCTGTTGTTTAAATTTTTGGTTTAAGGGGATAAAGCTGACTGTTTGGCTGCTAAGGGCGTTACATTGTTATGTGGTCTTAACGCGCTGAGCAAACGTCATAAACAGGAGGCAAGCGCTCCTGTTTATGACGTTGAGTGGCTTGTAGTGAATCTTTTGCAATAGTGTACTTAGTGCGTTACTACAAGAATTTGAAGCGCTGGTTAGTCGCGCCAGTGCAGGCCCATTGCCTAATTTGTCCACCATTTGCGTTTGAACTATTGGCGACCTCTAAGCATTTTCCGCTTTGCTTATTTCTAATTTCAAAAGTATTACTGCCCTTGTCTTCTAGGCTCCATGTTTGATTAGAGTTGGCGTGATTACATATCCATTGCTGCACCTTAGCGCCGTTTGCCGAGCTGCCAGACGCAAGCTCCATACAAAGCTGACTTACCTTGGCATTAATGCTGTATTGATTGTTGGCTATTTTAGTAAACTTGAACCGTTGATTGTTGTTGCCCGTGTTACACGAATACTGCTGGTAAGTACTGCCATTCCATAAGGCGCCATTGATGACATCAACACAACGATTGCTGTGTGCCAGTTGTAAATTGGTGTAACCACTCGGTGGCGTAATATCGCCAGTAGGTGGGGTAGTGGAACCACCCGTTGGTTTGTATACGCGGATCCAATCTACATACATCTTGTTTTTATCACTGTCGGCTAAATCTGCATCAGTGGCGATGTGGCCTGCTTCAGAGCGCCAAGAGTGGTCTTCAGTATCAATAATAATGAAGGCTTCTTGATCCATGTTGTAGCGGCTCTTATCAAGAATTGCACCGGTGTAATCTTTGTCTTTCATTACCACTTGGCTCCAAGCGCCTTTTGTGGTTTTTTGACCATCGATGTAAAAAGTAACGTCTGTTGGACTCTTCCAATACACACCAAAGCGGTGGAAACCGTCACGCCAGTAGTTTCCCCAAGTGGGCGTGAAGTGAGTCTGGTCGTTGTAATCATTTTTTATCGAGTTGTCGTTATTACGGAAGAAAACATGAAAGTTGGTCGACATGTTCTTGGCATACCAATCTTGGCGAGCGCCACCGTATACCTCTAATACATCTATTTCACGCTGGTCGTTTTCGCTTAACAACCAGAAGTTGGAAGAAAGCTCTAAGTTACTCACCTTGATACTGGCTTCTAAAAAGATGGGGTATTTTACTTTGGTTTTAGAGGTGATGACCCCTGCGTTTACTTTGTTGGTGCCCTGGCGACGCGAAGCACTAATGATGAGGTTGCCGTCACCAACCCACGATTCATCGCTCGACCAGTGAGTAAGGCCTGGGCCTGTCCAGCTATGAAAGTAACTGTCTTTCCATTTGCCGGTAAACGTGCTGTTTTTGCCTGAATAGTTAAAAGAGTCAGAATAGTTTTGTTGTAACTCCCAAGATTGTCCTGCGTCTAGTTCGGCAGGAATGGGGATGTTATCCCAATCAGCAGCTGTTGCATTTATTGCTAAGCCAATACCACACGCCATTAAGATTGAATGTTTGGTGAATCCTTTCATTGTTTATCTCCCTGGTTAAAGTGCAAGCAAATATCGCATGCTTATTAACCTATTTTTGTGATTTGGTCGATCAATTTTATGTTTTTGTTAACCTTTTGTTGTGGGTGTGAGCTAAACAAGGTTTTGTTGATGGCAGCGGACATTAAACATGAGGGCTTAAAAGCAAAAAGGCCTTGGTATTACTACCAAGGCAAAGTGCTAACAATTGTCAAAAAGGAATAGAAATTCTTACTGGTAGTTCAAGTAAATGGTTTTCTTTTGCAGGTAACCCTCCAATCCGTACTTGCCGTCTTCGCCGCCAATACCACTGCGTTTAAAGCCAGTGTGGAAGCCGTTTAGTAGTTCTCCGTTCGGGCGGTTTACGTATATTTCGCCCACTTCTAACTGATTTACTACTTGCATGATTTTGCGCATGTCATTGGTATATACATAACCAGACAAACCCAAATCAATATCGTTAGCGTATTGCAACGCTTGTTCAAGGCTATCGATAGGCATGGCTGCGACTATTGGGCCAAACACCTCTTGCTTCATAATGTCCATGTCATTGGTAACATTGGTCACCACGGTAGGTTCAAACCAATAGCCTTTAGTAAACTCTTGGCCAGCTGGCTTGCTGCCACCACAGGCGATTGTTGCGCCGTCGGCCTTCGCTTTTGCGATCATTTCAACGAGCTTTTCTACTTCGCGAGCATTAACTTTTGGCCCTACATTAGTGCCTTCAAGCATGGGATCGCCAACCTTAAGTTGTTTAACTTTGGCAATGAATTTATCCATGAACTCAGCGTAAATGCTCTGATGGATGTACATACGCTCATTGGAGGTACAAATTTGGCCGCAGTTGCCAAAGCCAGAGTTAACTGCAATCTCAACCACTTCATCTACGTTGGCGTCGTCCAACACAATGAAAGGAGCTTTGCCGCCTAGCTCTAAATTCAATGCGGTGATGTTCTCTGATGCAGAGCGGTACAAAATAGAGCCCACTTCAGAGCTACCGGTTAAGGTCACAAGCTTGGTGATAGGGTTACGAACCAATTCGTCACCCACTTCGCCGCCTAAACCTGAGACAATGTTTACCACCCCTTTAGGGAAGCCAACTTGTGCAATCAACTTAGAAAATTCTAATACAGTTAGCGGCGTATCTGCTGGCGGCATTACTACCATGGTATTGCCAGTGACTAAAGCGTTGCCGAGTTTACGAGCTGCCAGTGCGAGAGGGTAGTTCCAGGCTAATAAACCTACGGTTACACCAAATGGAACACGCTGGATCCAAATTTGCTCATCTTGGTTTTCGCTAGTAACTATTTCGCCTTCGATACGTCTTGCTGATTCTGCTGCGTAGCGCAAAAAGCCTACTGAACCAGCCACTTCACCGCGAGCATCGCTAAGTAACTTACCTTGCTCTTGAGTTAACATTACAGCGTAGCGTTCTGCGTCGGCTTCTAGGGCATCGGCTAGCGCGCTAACTAAGTCTGCTCTTGCTTGAGCGGGTAAGCTGGCCCATTCTTTTTGGGCTAACTCAGATGAACGTAAAGCTTGTGCTGCTTCTTCGCGGCTGGCTTGTGGTGCATAACCTACTACTTGCTCATTAGTAGGGTTAACAACTTCGATGGTGTTGCCAGTTGCGGATACTCGCCACTCGCCATCAATAAACATTTTGTGTGAAACTGTGTTCATCTAACGTCCTTTAGATTGTTAGTTGAATTAATCTGGTAAACCAATTTATGTATTTAAGCTTAACTGGTTAACCTTTTCAGTGATGAGAGTCACATCTTGCTTCAATGGCCCACTTGCCCTGCCGAGATTTGATAAGTATTTTTGAAATATCATGTGTTTAATGTAGATTTTTGTATTAGTAGTACAATTTCGGACAAAATGAGACCTGAGTAGATAAGGTTGACTACAAGTTTGGGCTAAAAGGCGGTACTATTCCGGATTCGGTCTAGAACTTAGTTGAATTGATTTACCAAAAACTAAGTGGTTTAAATTTTTTTCAAAGGTTAAATTGCATTATGGCTAAGATGGATACCAAGCGACGCTATTACGATATTGGCGTTCAAATCGAAGAGCTGTTGTTTTCTGGAGTTTTTAAAGCGGGCGAGCGACTGCCATCGGAGCGAGAGCTAAGCGAGCGCTTTGAAACTAGCCGGGCAACCATTCGCGAAGCGGTTATTATGCTTGAGTTGAAAGGTTTAGTTGTGGTGCGCCAAGGCGCGGGTATCTACTTTATCGATTCACCGGAAAAAGTCAGCAAACGCACCATTTTACCAAAAAGTGATGTGGGGCCGTTTGAACTACTGCAGGCTCGACAAATTATCGAGAGCAGTATTGCAGGGTTTGCTGCCACCCAGATTAAGTTTAATGAACTGCGTGAGTTAAAACGTGTTTTGCAGTTACAAGAAAGCGAAATTAACGGCGATAGTGAAAGGTTTGAAGAGCTTGATCAGCAGTTCCATAGCTTGATTGCTGAGTCCACTCAGAATCGAGTATTAATAAATCAAGCGGTAGACATGTGGAGTACGGTACGTACTACCAACCCTTTGTGGAATGAGCTAAATCACCAGTTTTTACATGAAGAGCGTTTACAGTCAATGTGGATTAACGACCACAAGCGTATTTTGTTAGCCTTGCAAAAGCGTTCGCCAGAAGATGCCAAACAAGCGGTATGGCAGCACATAGAAAACAGTAAGCAAGAGCTACTTAAAATCGCCAGCTCAGATAATAGCGACACGGATTTAGACGATTACTTCTTTGCGATGGAGTTCGACAGTAACTTTACTGAAAGCCATTAAGCTAGCCCTGTTTAGATGAAGAAAGCCGCTAATCGTTAGCGGCTTTTTTTATGATTTTTTCTTGCGTCTAGCTAGGCAGCTGGCGCACCAGAACTGGCTTCTTCTTGTTCACTGGGGGCTGAATTCCCTTTGCTTTGGCCTACCAAGGTGCCTTCTATCTCTTCAATGGTTTTGTTTTTGGTTTCTGGGAGTAGTGGCCACAACAGTACTAAACCTATTAAGCCAAACATTGAATACATTAAGAAAGTATTGGCCGCGCCAAAGGTTGCTAGTTGCCAAGGGAAAAATTGTTGAATGAGGTAACTCGCGATACTGGTCACCAAAGCAAACATTGGGATTGCTACGCTACGTACTGAGTTGGGAAATATTTCCGAAAACAATACCCACATAATAGGGCCAATTGAGATATGAAAGGCGGCGATAAACGCCAAAATACCAATCAAAATCAGCATTGGGTTAACGCTAATGGCTGCTTCAATAATGTGCCCTTCGTTTAACCTTAAGGTGTTCGCGTCGTAGTTGCTGGCGAGCATTTCTTTAAAGCTTACGTCGTCTTCAAATTGCTTACCTATTTGCGCGGTGAGCGGGGTGGTATCAATCACTTCTTCCAGCTTATCGATAGTTTGTTGGTTAACGCTGTAAGTGGCATTGCTAAAACCATACCAGCAGGTTGCATGGCTTAATACTACGGCCACTAAACCCAGTATGAGTAGCGGCCTACGGCCTACTTTGTCGATAAAGAAAATCGCCAATACCGTAAATACAACGCTGGTTATACCAATATAAATGGCTTGCTGGAATGAGGCATTAAGACCAAAGCCAATTTGCTCAAATACCGTAGGCGCATAAAATAGAATGGCATTCATGCCGGTAATACCCTGTACCACAGCCATAATAAAACCAATGGCAAAAACGGTTTTCATGGGTGATGAAAACAACAGTTTAAGTTGCTGGGTAACGCTTTCGGTATCTTTATGCTCATTTAGGTTCTGTTGGATCTCTGCCTGTACTTCAATGGCCCGTTGCTGGGGCAGAATCTTGTTTAATACTACTAGCGCTTGATCATGTTGGCCTTTCATTGACAGCCAGCGTGGGGATTCAGGCACTCTAAATAACAAGATTACCCAAGCTAAAGCGGGAATAAGTTCCGAGGCCAACATTGTTCGCCAAATAGTGCTAGGCGAAAACAGCAGAGAGTTTTCACTGACATTAGTCACTAAATAGTAGTTAATAAAATAAGCGGCTAATAAGCCAATCACAATGTTGAATTGGTTAGCCGATACAAGCTTGCCGCGTTGTTTAGCGGGGGCAATTTCACCAATGTACATTGATGCGAGTGACAATGAGCTAAAGGCAAGGCCGCCAATAAAGCGAGCAATAGTCAGCATCATAAAGCTGGTTGCCATTGCCGACAGCAGTGCCGAGAACAAATACAACACTGCCACAATAATCAGTGTTTTCTTACGGCCTAAGGCATCGGCTGTTTTGCCTGCAAAAAACAACGCGATAATAGCGCCAAGGCTTGGCGCGCCTACAACCGTACCAATTTGAATGTCGCTAAGTGAAAACTCAGAGGCGATGTAGCGCACTGTGCCAGAGATAATGGCTGCATCTAGGCCGAATACAAAGCCGCCGATAGCAACGATTAACGCATATTTATAGGCATTCCATGTTTTTATGTCCATTTCTTATCCTCAAAGGGGTGATATTCGACAGCTATTTAAACACCTTTGGATAACCAATTTGGCGATCAAGATCGATATTGGTTGATCTTTATTTTAAATTGGTTGTTGTTTGTGAGGTTTATTAATGAATTTGTTGCTAATTAGCAAACATGAGAAAGTGGTGCTTGAGAAAAGAATAAAAAAACACCGCTGAGGACAGCGGTGTTTTATCGATAGAAGCGGGCTGAGTTAAACTTCGTAAGTGGAAATCTTATCCCAATCAAACTCTACGCCAACTCCCGGTGTATCTGGTGCAATAGCACGGTGATTATCTACGACTAATGGGCGCTTGGTATATTCATCAATCGGGAAGCTATGCACTTCTAACCAGCCAGAGTTGGGCTGTGATGATACCAAGCTAACGTGCAACTCCTGCATGCCATGAGAGCAAGCTGGAACGTTATGCTGGTTGGCTAAGCGAGCTGCTTTAAGCCAACCGGTAATACCACCACAATTGGACGCATCCGGTTGTGCAAATGACAGTTTAGCTCGCTCAAAGGCGTACTCGAATTCGTGAATGGTATGTAAATTTTCACCCATAGCCAGTGGAATACTAGTGGCGTCGGCAATCCGGCCATAACCAAGGTAGTCATCTGGAATGGTGGGTTCTTCGAACCAGGTAATGTCGTATTGCTCTACCGCTTTAGATAAGGCAATCGCTTGTTCAACTGTTAGCGAATAGTTGGCGTCGATCATAAAGGTAACATCACTGCCAATCAGCTCGCGTACCGCTTTAATCCGTGCAATATCTTCTTCGGCATTCTCGCGGCCAATTTTAATTTTTACCGCGTTGTAGCCCTTATCTAAGTAACCTTGAATATTGCCAAGTAACTTCTCTAAACTGAACTGTAAGTCGATACCCCCACAATACGCTTTACAGCTAGAGCCTTCGCCGCCAGCCATTTTCCATAGAGGTTGATTAAGGCGTTTTCCTTTGAGATCCCACAGCGCAATATCTACCGATGAAATAGCAAATGAGGCAATACCACCACGACCTACATAGTGAATGTGCCACTCCATGAAATCATAAATTTCATCAATTTGGCTGGCGTCTTTGCCGATAAGCGCAGGGCCTAGGTCATGTTCAACCATGGCTTTAATGGCATAACCACCTTTACCGCCAGTATAAGTATAACCGGTGCCTTGGCTGCCATCTTCTAAGGTAATGGTGGTGGTCACTAGCTCGAAATGGTCGTGGTCACCGTGTTTAGCGTCAGATAAGATCTCGGCAAGCGGGATCTTAAACAAACGTGTGTTAACAGACTTAATTGTTGTATTCATGGGTATTCTCTTAATCGGCTAGTTGCGCCACAATCTCTTTAACCAGTTTACCAATGGTATCCCAATCACCTTTATTTATAAGTGATTTATCCACCATCCAAGTACCGCCACAGGCTAATACACCTGGTAGGGCTAAATATTTTTCAATGTTGTTTTGATTAATGCCACCGGTAGGCATCACTTTAATGTTGGTGTAAGGACCTAGCAGTGATTTAAGCATAGCAATCCCGCCAGACGCTTCAGCCGGGAAGAACTTAACGGTATCCAGACCTAGTTCTAAGGCTTGCTCGACACCCGAGGGATTATTCACGCCCGGTACAATGGCAATGTTGTGTTTTTGACAGGCTTTTACTGTATTTGGGTTTAAACCAGGAGACACGATAAAGCTTGCGCCGGCTTCTTTAGCGGCTACCACTTGTTGCTCGTTTAAAATGGTACCGGCACCAATCAACATCTCTGGTTGGGCGGCTCGCAGTAAACGAATTGCTTCTTCGGCGGCTGCTGAGCGAAAAGTGATTTCGGCAACGGGCAAACCATTATTTGCGAGTTGTTCGCCTAGCGGAACAATGTCACTGGCCTTATCGATGGCAATAACTGGAATCACTTTGAATTTTTCTAGTAGTGCATTTAAATTTTCCATGGGTACATCCGTTTAGTCATTGTGAATTTAGTTAAGGTTCAAACGCTGTTCAACTTGCGCCAAAGTAGGAAGAGGAGCGACCGCGCCATAACCCGTAATAGTGATAGACGCTGTGGCATTGGCGTATTTTAAGCAATCTTGAATTTCTGCTCCGCGAACATAGTGAGTACAGAATGACCCAGCAAATGAGTCGCCGGCTGCGGTGGCGTCTACCGCGGTGACCTTGTGTGGTTTAATGCTAAAGCGAGCATGTTGGTCTGCCACAGTTGCCCCTTCAGAACCCTGTTTTAGCACCACAATTTTTGCCCCTAGTGTTAAGTAGTGGTCAATGATCTCATCTGCATGTGTTAGGCCTGTGAGTAGCTGGGCTTCATCAATGCTAGGGAAGCAGATGTCTACCTGTGAAATGGTTTCATTAATAATGGCTTTAGCGCGATTGAGCGACCATAACTTAAGGCGAAGGTTCGTGTCGTAGGAGACCAGAGTGTCTGTTTTGCGGGCCAGTTCTATTGCCGCAAATACCGCGTCGCAACTGGTATCGCTAATTGCTTGGGTAATTGCAGTGGTATGTAATAACTTAGCGTTAGCAATGGCTTCAACGGGTAACTGATGCTTGCTTATTCGGCTGGCAGCAGAGCCCTTCCTTAAGAAGGAAAAGTGATGACCTTCTTCGTTATGGGTAATAAAGTAAACGCCGGTATGCGCCGAGGCGTTGCTTTCTACTAAATCAAAAGCAACTGACTCGCGTTGCCAAAGCGCTTTAAACTGCTCACCAAATTCATCTGCGCCTAGGTGGGTAATCATGCCTACATTGGCACCTTGGCGCGCTGCAGCAATCGCAAAGTTAGAAACATCCCCACCAAAACCACTTAGAAAGTCAGGCTGCATCGCTTGAGACTGCTTAATCTGACTGAATTCATACATCGGCTCGCCAAAACTTAATATTTCGCTAAACATGACCTGTCCTATTTGATTGCTTAATAGAAGGGCTAATCCCTTAATGAAACCGATGGTATGGGATGAATTAATTTTGGTCAACCAAAATGAGTTTTACGGATATTTAAATACAATTATTTCATTTAGTATTCGATTGCTTTATTAACTTGTTGTTTTATTTAGGTATTTACACTATGTACTTAAGAGGTTAATTATAAAAAACTCACTTTGGATAAACTATTTACTTATTTTAGTTAGCCATTTAAGGGTAATTGGTTTACCATTTTGTGATTGTAATCACGGCTATCTGGCTATTTTGTCGGTATAAATGCCATATTGGTTGAACAGTTGGGTGAGTAAATGGCAGTAAGTAATCATTTAAGCCAGTTTCAAGATAGGTTTAAAGCAGTAACGACATATAACAGGGAACAGTTAGACACTAAGATTGTTCACATTGGCTTTGGTGCATTTCATCGCGGCCATCAAGCTGTATATAACGATTTAACTAACCAAGCGTCTGGTGAGCTTTGGGGCATTTGCGAAATAAACATGTTTGGCAGCGAAGATTTAGTGGCCAACTTAGTTGCTCAAGACTGCTTATTTTCGGTTATCGAAAAATCTAAAGACACAGTATGTTCGCGTTTAGTGAGAACCGTTACCGAGGCTATTCATACGCCTGTGTCGGGGATTGCTGCAGCAATTGCCAAAATTGCTGAGCCACAAGTAAGCATTGTTTCGCTGACTATCACCGAGAAAGGCTATTGCGTTGATCCACAGTCAGGTTTGCTGGATGAAGCAAATAGCTTAATTCAACACGACTTAGCGAATCCGCAGGCTCCTGTTTCTGCTTTAGGCTTAATTACTGAAGCTTTACGAGTGAGACGTGATCAAGGTTTAGCGCCCATTAGCATTTTGTCTTGTGACAACATTCCAGAAAATGGTCACCTTACCAAAAATGCTGTACTCGCTTACGCCGCAAAACTGGACCAACAATTGGCCAGCTGGATTGAGCAGAATATTAGCTTTCCAAGCACCATGGTAGACCGTATTTGTCCTGCGATGACGGCTGAAGAATTTGCTGCCATTGAAGTGGAAGTGGGGTATGCCGACCCTTGTGGTGTGGTATGTGAAGACTTCCGCCAATGGGTCATTGAAGACAATTTTGTCGCGGGTCGTCCAGATTGGGATTTGGCCGGGGCAATGTTTGTAAACGACGTTTTGCCTTACGAAGAAATGAAGTTACGCATGTTAAATGGTAGCCACTCGTTTTTGGCTTATAACGGTGCCTTAGCGGGTTACGAGTACATTTACCAATGTATGCAAGACCCTACATTTAAAGCCGCCACCTTAAAGCTTATGACCCAAGAGCAAGCTAAATCATTAAGCCCGAATTTGAACGTAGATTTGGAACAGTATGCCGGTTTGCTTATCGAACGTTTTAGCAACGCAAATGTAAAACACAAAACTGCACAAATCGCGATGGATGGTTCGCAAAAGCTTCCTCAGCGTGCGGTTGACCCTTTGTTACAGCTACAAAAGCAAGGCTTAAAAGTGACTTGCTTACCTATTTTAATTGCCGGTTGGATGCACTCCATTATTGGTGCAGTGAAAAAGGGCGAGCAAATTGTCGACCCTTTGGCTGACGAGTTTAAGCACATCGTTGATAGCCACGCCGAGCCTTTAGCCCAAGCTAAAGCCTTGCTCGCAATAAACAAAATTTTTGGTACTCATGCAAGCGATAACGCCAAGTTTAGTCAGCAAGTCGAATCTGCCTTTGTATCTATTGAAGAATATGGCATTGCGTCGGTTATCGACTCAATTGCAGTGAATTAGGAAACAACATGAAAACACTAATCTGTAACGAACCGTTCTCTATTGAGTACGTTGAGCGTGAAAAGCCGGCTGTCGGCGCTAACGAAGTACTGTTAAAAGTAAAAGCCGTGGGTATTTGTGGTACCGACATTCACGCCTTTGCCGGCCGTCAGCCATTTTTTAGTTATCCTCGCGTATTAGGCCACGAGATTAGTGGCATTGTTGAAGCGGTTGGCAGTGATTGTTCTAGCGCCAAAGCGGGCGAGCGATTTTCTGTGATCCCTTGTATTCCATGTGGTGAGTGTGCCGCCTGTGAAGAAGGTAAAACTAACTGCTGTGAAAATGTCTCTTTATATGGGGTTCACCAAGATGGCGGCTTTAGTGAGTACCTTAGTGTATTAGAAAGCAACCTGGTTAAATTGCCAGAAGAAGTGAGTGATAGCCAAGGCGCACTGATCGAGTGTTTTGCGATTAGCGCCCATGCGGTGCGTCGTGCTGAAGTAAAAGCGGGACAACGTGTTCTGCAAGTTGGCGCAGGCCCAATTGGCCTAGCGGCAGCAGCCATTGCTAAGGCGAACGGCGCTGAAGTAGTTGTAGCCGATGTGAGTGACGAGCGTCGCGCACATGTAGAAAAAGCGCTTGGCATTAAAACCTTAAACCCGCTAGCAGAGAACTATGTTGAGGATCTAAAAGCGGCATTTGGTGGCAAATTAGCTTGTACCTTAATGGATGCTACTGGCAATAAAGGTTCTATGAGCCGCAGCGTTGAGCTAATTCGCCACGGCGGAAAAATCGTATTTATTGGTTTGTATATCGGTGATTTAGTACTCGACGATCCAACATTCCACAAAAAAGAAACCACCTTGTTAAGCAGTCGTAATGCAACCCGCGAAGACTTTGAGCGAGTGATTGAGCTGATGAGCAAAGGCCAAATTGACGAAAACATCATGAAAAACCGTGATTATGATTTCGACACTGTCGGCCTTTCTTACCAACAGGATGTAGTAAACAACTCAAGCCTTATTAAAGGCGTTATCAACTTTTAGTCGCGCAGGTAATTATGACAACAGTACACGTAAAGGAAGCCGAGTTAAAAGGACTTGCGCTTAACAAACTTATTGCAGCAGGCCTTGACGAGCAAACAGCCAAGGAAGTCACCGAAGTATTAATACACGCAGATACTACCGGTGTGCATTCACACGGTGTTATGCGAGTAGAGCATTACTGTCAGCGTTTAGCCAAAGGCGGGTTAAATCGCGCCGCTACATTCTCGATTGAACAGGTATCACCCTCAATGGCGGTACTTGACTCAGATGATGGCATGGGCCATTCGGCGTTAATCGCTGCCACTAAACACGCCATAAATCTAGCCTCTGATACCGGATTAGGTTTTGTAAGTGTCAAGAATACCTCGCATTGTGGTGCGCTTTCATACTTTATGGAGCAAGCCACAAGCGCAGGTATGATTGCCATTGGTATGACGCAAACCGACACATGTGTTGCCCCGCATGGCGGAGCGGCCAAGTTTTTGGGGACCAACCCAATTGCCTTTGGTTTCCCGGTAGAGGGTTCTACGCCAATGATTATTGATATGGCGACCAGTGCCACCGCGTATGGCAAGCTATTGCATGCCAAAGAAACCGGTCAATCGATCGGTAAAGGCCTTGCCATTGATGCCGAAGGCAACGAAACAACCGATCCTCATAAAGTGGCCAACTTGCTGCCATTTGGTGGCCATAAAGGCTCTGGCATTGCCTTAGCTATTGATGCGCTAACGGGCATGTTGATGGGGGCTAACTTCGGTAACCATATTGTTCGTATGTACGATGATTATGACAAAATGCGTAAGCTGGCCAGCTTAGTGATTGTGATTGACCCAACTAAACTGGGTAACGCGTTGTTCCCAGTGATGATGGCTGCAATGGTCAAAGAGTTGCACGAAGTTCCGCCAGTACCTGGTGTTGATAAAGTGCTTGCACCGAACGATTTACAAGTGGCATATCGCGCCGAGTGTGATCGTAACGGGATCCCTGTTGCCAAGGGAGTTCACGATTACTTAGTGAGCTAAACCAGTAAAGGTAGCAGCATAGTGTCGCTCTGTGTTGCTACTAGCCTAGGTACTATCCTGCAATGGTTCCGCAAGTGCCTAGGTTTCTTCCTTCCTTATGTCTGTAGCTCTTCGTTGACTACAGCGAACTTTTGATCTCTTTAGTTACTGATTTAATTGAATTTTTATCTTTATCTCTGTTGCCAAAATACCGCTATAGCTCACATAAGAATTCTAATTGGTATGCTAACTTTTATTTTGGTTATCCAATATTGCTTAGTGGTTGTCCAATAATATTGGTTTTGGTTATCCTTTTAGGGAGGAAATATTGTGCTGTTTAAAAAGAACAATTTAGCAATCCTAGTGTCTGTTGTACTAGCTGGGGTTTCAGTTTCAAAGGTTATGGCAGATGACACTAAGCAGTCGAGCGCCAGCGAGAATACATCGGGTGATATGACTAGTGCGGCAACCCCGCTTAATCTTACTGAAGCGGCGATTTTAGAAAAAATCACCCACAGTCATAGTCAGTTTTCTGTAGTAGAGAAAACAGCCGAGCAAAGCAAAGACGGATTGAAAATGAATTTTGATGCGATCTCCGAAGCGGAGGCGCAATCAAAATGGCCAAACGTGAAAATTCATTCCAAAGCTGGCCCATGGGATTGGAATACCAAAGGTGGTTTGAAAGTCGCGTTAGAAAACCCCGGTGCTGCAGACGTTCGCATAGAAATGAAGGTGAGCGATAACATTGGCATTATGGGCTCGGCCGATAACCAAGTTGATCTACCAATTGTTTTACCTGCGGGCAAAACCACTACCGTTGATTTTCTGTTTAACGGTACTCAAATGAATATTGAGGGTTACCGAGGCGGCAGTAAACTTAACCTAAAAAGTATTGCCGAAATTCAGTTTTATTCGGTAGGTCCTATCGCCGCGCAAGAAGTGATTATTCACGATATTAATTTTATTGAGCGCACCGGTGATTTTGTTAAATCAGAGGCGCGTGAAGCGGAAGTGATTGCAGCGCCCATTCCAACCATTGCTACTCTAGCTGATTTTAATGATGGTTCGAAAGGCATTGCCAGCAATACCCATGGCACCAAGCTTACTTCAATAAGCCGTGGTGAGGGGAAAGGTCTAAAAATTGATTATGCTGCCGATGCCTCTTATCCAAGCGTGACCTTTAGTGCTGATAAACCGTGGAATTGGTCTGAGCATGGTGACTTTACTTTAGCCTTTGACGTGGAGAACCTGAGTGACGCAGGTGCGCAGTTGTTTATTCGCGTTGATGATGACGTAAATGAAAAACAAGGCGGTAGCGCTAATGGCGTAATCCATAGCCGAACAGGTTACGTGCAATTGCCTGCAGGCGAAGCGGGTACTTACTACTTTACGCTTGAAGAGCTAGCCAAAACCCTCGACTCAGGCATGCGTGGCGAGCCACCTAAAAAGTCTTACCAAGCTCAAGCGATTAATTTTGGCTGGGGTGAAGCCAAGCTAGATTTAGCTAATATTGTGAGCTTTCAGCTGTACATGCAAGATCTACAAAGCGACCTTAGCTTGGTCATCGATAACATTCGTTTAGTGCCAAATCTTAGCGCCGATACCAGTCGTTACCAAGGTTTGTTGGATGAGTTTGGCCAGTTTACTAATGAAGACTGGGCCGAGAAAATTCATTCAGCAGAAGAATTACAAAAGCATGCTAAAGCCGATGTTGCGCTTATCGACTCTGCCAAACCTATGGCCGACAGAACGCCTTACGGCGGTTGGAAAAGTGGTCCTAAATTAGACGCAACTGGATATTTTAGAACTGAGAAAGTAGACGGTAAATGGTCACTGGTTGACCCAAGTGGTTACTTATATTTTGCCACTGGCTTAGACAATATTCGTATGGATGATACCTACACTACCACCGGGGTTAATTTTACCGATTTGGTGTTGTCTGAAGACTTAAGTTTGCGACCCAGTCAAATTTCGCAAGCCAGTTACACCGATAATCAAGACGCCCGTTCGGTTGCCTCTGATTTGCGTAACAGCATGTTTAATTGGTTGCCGAAGTACAGTGATGCCCTAGCGCAAAATTACCAATATTCCACCATGATCCACACCGGTCCACTAGAGCATGGCGAAGTATTTAGTTTTTACAGCGCTAACCTACAACGTAAATACGCCCCGGATTCTCGTGATGATGCGATTGGCGTATGGCGAGATGTCACCTTAGCGCGAATGCTTGATTGGGGTTTTACTTCATTAGGTAACTGGGCCGATCCAAGTTTTTATGGCAACCAGAAAGTGGCTTATGTTGCCAACGGCTGGATTGTAGGCGATCACCAACGCATTAATACCGGTAATGATTACTGGGGACCGATGCACGACCCTTACGACCCAGAGTTTGTTAGCTCGGTAAAAGCCATGGCTGAACAAGTGGCCGCCGAAGTTAAACAAGACCCTTGGTGTATAGGCACCTTTGTTGATAACGAAATGAGCTGGGGAAATACCGAGTTCGCGGCTAATCACTACGCCTTAGCGATTGCTGCTTTACGGAGTAATGCCAAAGACAGCTATGCCAAAGCAGCGTTTGTTAACTTATTAGAAGCTAAATATGCCAAAGATATCGCAGCACTAAACCAAGCGTGGGGCAGTGCAGTTACCTCTTGGGATGAGCTGGCTAAGGGCTATGTACATCAAGGTGAAATGAACGACGCGATTAAAGCCGATTACAGTATGTTCTTGGCCGACCACTCCGACCGTTACTTTGCCATTGTACAGCAGCAAATGAAGCAGGTAATGCCTGAGCACTTGTATTTGGGGGCGCGTTTTACTGAGTGGGGAATTACTCCAGAAGCGGCCAACAGTGCAGCTCAATATGTAGATGTAATGAGCTACAACCTATACGGCAATGATATGTCGAAGGGCGACTGGAGCCATTTAGCCGAGTTAGACAAGCCGAGCATTATTGGCGAATTCCACTTTGGGGCAACCGATAGCGGTATGTTCCACCCCGGTCTTGTTGCCGCCGATACGCAACAAGGTCGCGCAGAGAAATACGCCCATTACATGGATAGCGTTATTGCCAACCCTTACTTTGTGGGAGCTCATTGGTTCCAATATTTAGACTCGCCAACTACTGGTCGAGCTTGGGATGGCGAAAACTACAATAACGGCTTTGTTACGGTAGCTGACTCTCCTTACGAGAACTTAGTTGCAGGCGCAACCGAAGTAAACCGAACGCTGTATTCGCAGCGTTATCCGGAGCTTATTAAGTAACACTAAAACCTTGATTAACAAAAGACGAGCTGGCCTCGTCTTTTGTTTTATCTGTTTGATTATAAAAATAAATAACTAAGCGCGAAGTAGGGAAGCAGATGACCACAATTGTAGATGTTGCAAACAAAGCGGGTGTCTCGGTAGCAACGGTATCTCGCATTATTAATAAAAATACGCCGGTGAGTGAGGCTAAAGTGGCCAAGGTAATGGCGGCAATTAAAGCACTAAATTTTGTGCCTAATTACCATGCGCAAAACCTCACCGTTAATCCACAAACTGGACCTGGGATGATTGTGCAATCAATCCAAGATCCACTCAGTGCCAGTTTACTGAAAGATCTTTCTGCTAGAGCATCAAGTTTATCGCAACCATTGCACCTAGCCTCTGGCGCGCACTCAGAAGCTCAGGAAATTCACCTGTTAGAAAACTATCTTGCTTTAGGTGTTCAGGCTTTATATTTTGAAAGTCAGCATATGGACGAACAACGCCTAGCTGAGTTTATGCGCTTGCATCCCCGTTTATTGGTGGCTAAGCGTTATGTCAGTCGGTTTGCTAGTCAGTGTTTGCACTTAGACTTGATCGCTAGTTTATGGCTGGCAATTACATCTTTGGTTGAGCGCGGGCATAGGTATATTACGGTATGTTGTGATGCGCAGCAGTATCAGGAAATAGGCCCACAATTAGTCAACATTGACAGCCCTTTTAGCCAGGCAACTCTCACGGTGAACTGTTTGCCTCATGACCCTAGCGATTGTATATCGAGCGTTATTGGTTCTGATAAGTGCTCGGCGCTGGTGTGTTTATCACCCCGTTTAAGTTGGCCAATATGGCAACAAGTGCAACAGCAAACTGAGCAATTAAATCGGCAGATTGAGTTTATCGGCGCTTCAAACAATGCCCCTGGAGGCAAGCTCAGCTACAGTACGCTGTTTTATCCGGTGGAGGCGATGGCACGCCAAGCCTTGGCATTTTTGTTTGCCGAGCAAGCAGAAGTGCGTGGAGCATTTGTTGCCCAGTTAGAAGCATGTTATTCAGAAAACGAACTTTCGTATGTTAGTGGTTTAGGCGCTGCGGGCTAAGTGGTTTGATGGACACATTTATTACTGGCCGAGGCGATTCACTGAGAGGATGATATGTTGAGATGTAAACAAACGGCCCACAATTAAGTGGGCCGTTTTTGTTAGTTCGAGTTTTGATAGGTTGAGGCGTCGAGCACTTGTTTTTTCACTCGGTAACGGCAGATAAAGTTCCAGTTCCAAGAGGCATCATACTGGTGACACAATCCCCACTCCAAGCCGGGTGAATCAATATCACTGGCTTGGTTAGGGCGGAAAATACCTAATGCCTCGGGAGCGCCTTTTATTTGCGACATTATCTCAAAGTTAATGCCGTCTGCTGCCCATTGTACGGTGTTCTTTTCTGGTCCATCGGTGGTAATCAAAGAGGCAATGCCACCATCTTTATGCCATACCGCCACTTCATGACCGCTATTAGAAATAGGGTTGTACTCAGATTTCACATAAGGGCCAAGAATATCTTTAGCGATGGCGACACCGTGTTTAATTTCGCGCCCGCCCATGTTCATTTCTTCTCCCATGGTCTCGCCTTTGTAGTAAAGGTAAAACTCACCTTTAAAAAACATTAAGCAGGGATCGTGAACTTTATGGCTATCGAAGCTACCTTTAGATTCCACTAAAAAGCGATTGTCTTCTTCGGTACGCCATTTGCCATCTTTAGCAGGGCTAACAATGGGGGCTGGGGATTTGTTCCACGGGCCAAATGGGCTGTCTGCCCAAGCAATGGCAATTTCTTCGAACTGGCGGTTGGTATAGGGCGCTTGTACTGTTTGATAGACCAAATAGTACTTACCTTGATGAGCTAATACTTCAGGCGTAAACACTGCGCGGTCGTCGTAAGCACCGGCTTCGCCGGGAGCAATAGCACAACCATGCTCTTTCCAGGTGATGCCATCTTTAGAACTAGCGTGCCACACTTCAGTTAAATCCCAAGGAAATACTTTGTCTTGTGGGTTGCCGGTAAAACCAAGTGTTTCGCCTTCACCTTTGGTGTACCAGCAATGATAAATACCCTCTACTTCTATTACTGCAGTGGGGTCGCGGCGAATAACGCCTTCTTCAAAAGCAAAGTCTCCCTTTAGTGTTTGTTCGTCAAACTCAATCAGCCACTCTGGCCCTTTATTGTCGTAACCGCGTTCAATTGCGCGCTTACTGGCCAAGCTTAGCTTGCTGTTTATCCCTGACATATCTACCTCTATGCGTCATTAATCTAAAGTGTTTAATCTATATTGGTATGAAAGGTAAACCAATTTGTCTTAATGGTACATTAACTTGCTGTTTCTCTCGGATCAATATGAAAGAAAAGTGACCAAAAGCACATTTTAAGAACTTACTTTTAACCTTTCATAATAGCCATACTGAAAAACGCAAAGGTTTTGTATGACAAGTTTATTGGCCTGTGGGCCCCGCCACCAAAGGGCTCATGCATTTAACTCACTATTAACCTATTAACCAATTGTTGTTTTGGTATGACTTTCTGCCAACCAAAGTACTGATTTATACCGAAATGTTAGCGGTGTCACTTTAAATTGGTTGATCATTATGTACGATTACTCCAGTTATTTAGATATTGGTTTACCAGTGTGGTTTTAGCATTGAGTAGCTATCGCAAAGTTAATGGAGTAAACATGAAAACCGATTCTAACCGAGTCGCCATGGGCAAAGTTTGCCTTATGTACTTTTTTTACAATTTCTTCTGGTCATTAAGCTCTGGCTCTTTATTCGCCGTTTGGTTGAATGACAAGGTAGGCATTGACGGTTCTCAAATTGGCGTGTTGTTTGGTTTGCAAACGGGCATAGCGGTATTATTTAAACCGGCCTTTGGTTACATTCTTGATAAGTTGGGCCTTAAAAAACACCTCATCTATTTTATCTCTTTCCTCAGCTTATTGATTGGCCCGTTTTATATCTACGTTTACGGCCCGTTATTGGGTAACGATTCAACCTTTGTATTAGGTATTGTCGCCGGCTCGCTTTACTTAGGCATGTTGTTCCAAGCAGGAAGCGGAGTTATTGCGTCTTACAGTGACCGTTTTGCACGCTGTCATGAAAACGATTTCGGTTTGGTGAACGGCTTTGGTATTGCTGCTTGGGGTGTATCTGCAGTATTGGCGGGTTACCTGTACAACATCAACCCTGACTTTATTTTCTACGCTTGTAGTATTGCTGCTCTGTTGATGCTGATTTGTGCTTGGACACTAAAAGTTAGCCACTTAGAAGACGTTGATAACGACGTAATATCGCAAGACAAAATTCAAAAAGAAGACGTTATTCGCCTGTTGAAGAACCCTAAAATGTGGGCCTTCATGACCTACGCGGGCACTATCTCGGTGGTGTTCTGGACATCGATGAGCCAGTTCACACGTTACTTTATTAGCTTTTTCCCCACCCAAGAAGAAGGCATTTCTTTTAGCTCAAATATGGACGGCTTAACCGCTGTATTCCTGTTCTTTGTTAGTGCAGGTGTGCCTTTCATTATTCGTAAAATTGGCGCGAAAGGTAGCTTAATTCTTACCGCTGTGGGTATTACTTCATTCTTGTTAATGATTGGTTTTGCTGGCCTTGGCGAGAAGAACTTGTACTTGGCGATTGTTGCCAAGTTGCTGTTCGGCATTGTTAATCCCTTACTCATTGTGTCGGTGTTTGCTTACACGGCTGAGCAGTTTGATAAGAAAGTAAATTCATTCACTTACATGTTTGGTTTCCAGGTTGTTAACAACTTAATGACCGCGATTGCTGCGCCAGTAATGGGCGTGATGTATGACCAACATGGATTCCCACACAGTTATATCTATTTTGGTGTGTTCGCTGCTGCGGCAACAGTGCTAGCAATGTTCACGCTAAGTTCCACCAAGAAGCTGACTACAACAGATCAACAAGAAACAGTAGCAGCTTAAGTAATCAAAATTATATTTTAGATAAGGATGTTAGGTAAACGTATGAAAACACGTATTTTTGCACTATCTGCTTTGGCTATATCTTGCAGTATGGCCCACGCACAAGAAGAGTCTGCTTTAGACTATTTAGGTGCGCAAGTTGTAGAAGGCGCGCGCTTTTGGGGTTACGGCCGCGGCGGTACAGGTACTTCTACAGACAAAGTTTTAGGTCTGCGTTCAGATCTTGCCAACAACGGTTTCAATATTATTGAAACAGCAGGTAACCCACACGCTCAAACGGGTCGTTTGGGTAACGAAGGTAACTTTGCTGAATTCCACGTTGATTATGGTCTTGTGTTAAACGACATGAACTGGGTAATCAAAACCAACATTGCGACAAATATGGAGAAATTCAATTTGGACGAATGGTGGGTAGCTGGCCAAGGTGTATTTAAATCAAGCCCTGGTGCGGTTATTTGGGTAGGTAAGCGTTACTACCAACGTTATAAAGCAGAAATTCTTGATTATCACATGCTACAAAACGATGGTGTGGGCGCGGGTATCGATGATTGGGATTTCGGTTTTGCCAAGTTTAACTTTGGTATCACTAAGCAAGAAAATGGTGATACTTATGGAGATGACTTCTGTTCAACCACGGATCCAACTTACGAATGTGATACCAGCGGTCGCTCGGGCTACCGTGGTGGTTACCACTCAGTAAATACCCGTTTGCATGATATGAAAGTGACCGACAATATTGCGGCTTCGGTATTCTTTAACTATGGCTTCTACGCTGGCTCTGATACGACATTGAGCGAAGGCGGCAGCATGACTGCCAAAGATAAGCAGCCAAATAGCTACCAAACAGGCTTTAGCATTAAGCAAGGCCAATGGGCTGACTACAACGAGTTTGTTGTGCGTTACAGCAGTAACATTGGTAAGTCGATGACCCAAAACTGGTTAGACACACCGTCTACGCAGATTGGTGCTTTCTTCCAAGGTATGCAAGAGCTAGGTGATTCGTTCCGCGTACAATATGCCTTGGTATACGAAGGTCAGAAGTTTGATGACGAAGCTTTAAAACGTAACACGGTATCGATTGATAAATCTGACTGGGGCAACATTACAGTTCGTCCTACCTACATTTGGGATGACCGTTTTTCAACGGACCTAGAGTTAAGCTACGACCAAATTAAGCTTAATGCTCGCGAAGGCTACGGTGAGAGTGGTACAAACTCATCGTACAAAGTGACCTTATCGCAAAACGTGCATATTGGTGGCACTTTCTGGGACCGTCCTGTATTGCGCTTCTTTGTGACCTACGGTCAATCTGATACTGATACTACGGTTTATAACAACCGCCACAGTATTGACGGAACGAACCCAGGTTATGAATGGCGTCATAACCCATACGTTACTGAGAAAGGTAAAAACTCAGCGACCACAGTGGGTGCTCAATTCGAAACTTGGTGGTAAGCCAACCACAGTAATACCCACTTAGCACTAGAGCTCGCAGGCTTAGGCCTGCGAGCCTCTCACTCGTAATGGTAGAACTTATGAAATTTACAAAAAATAAAATTGCTGCTCTGTTATCGCTCGCTATGCTGGGTGTGTACGGATGTGGTTCAACCCCAAGTTCTGTCGACGCCGAAGGTGGCGTTGAAGATGTCGGCGGTACAGTGCCTGATTTTGAATCAGCCTCTTTTTTCAAAAAAATAAAGAAAGATCATGCTAAAACTCAAGTGGTCACCGATCAAGGTGTTACCAATGGTGGAAGCGCACTTAAAGTCGACTTTGATTCAGTTTCTGAGGCCAACAAATTTAAGTATTGGCCAAATGTTAAGGTGCATCCTGATGCAGGCTTTTGGAACTGGAATGCTAAAGGCAGCTTAACCTTAGACTTAACCAACCCAACAGATAGCCCTGTCAACATTATTCTAAAATTGGCTGACAACGTGGGCGTGATGGGATCGGGTGATAACCAATTAAACTATGCGGTTAATGTACCTGCTGGTGAAACGGTTCCAGTAGAAATGTTATTTAACGGCACCAAGCGTAAGTTAGATGGCTACTGGGGCGGTGAGAAGCTTAACTTACGCAACATTGTTGAATTCCAAATTTTTGTGCAGGGCCCTATGGATGCACAAAGTGTAATTATTGATAACTTTGATTTAGTGGATGCTACAGGGGACTTTATTGAAGCCTCTGGGCAAGCGGTAATGGTGACGGGACCTATCCCAACGGTTGCCTCAATTACGAGTTTTGATGAAGGCCAGCCTACATTTGTAGCCTTCGACCGTAGCGCTGCCGCCACCGTAACAGAGCTTAAAACTGACATGGGCGGCGAGTTAGCGGTTAAGCTATCTGCGTCAAATGCCTACCCAAATATTACTTTTAAAGCACCTCAACCTTGGGATTGGAGTGAGCATGGTGACTTTAGTTTGGCGTTTGATTTAGAAAGCCAAACAGATGAACCTTTACAGTTGTTTGTGCGTGTTGATGACGCCGAAAACGAAAACTGGGGCGGTACCGCAAACGGCGTAGTCGACAGTATGTCTAGCTATGTCACTTTAGCCCCTGGCGATGACGGGACCTTCTATTTACCATTGGGACAAACCGGTGATCAAATCGTATCTGGGATGCGAGCAGAGCCACCTAAAAAGTCTTATAACGCGCAGGCTATTAGTTACGGTTGGGGTGAGAAAAACCTGAACTTATCTAATATTGTGTCGTTCCAGCTGTATTTACAAAACCCGACTAAAGATGCTGAATTTACCATTAAAAGTGTCCGTTTAATTCCTAACATTGATGCAGACACAACTCGCTATGAAGGTTTGATTGACCAATACGGTCAATTTACGGGTGCAGATTGGCCGAAGAAAGTAACAGAAGATGAAGAACTTGCTGTAATGGGTAAGTTGTCGTTGATGTCACTTAAATCAAGCAGCCAAATGGAAGGTCGTAGTATTTATGGTGGTTGGGCCGATGGTCCAAAACTAAAAGCAACGGGCTTCTTCCGTACTGAAAAAGTAGACGGTAAATGGTCGCTGGTTGACCCTCAAGGTAACCTGTTCTTTGCTACTGGTTTAGACAATATTCGCATGGACGATACGGTAACCATTACCGGTCACGACTTTGCAGATAAAGACAAGCGCAGTGGTAAAGAGGTAGCGTCTGAAGTGAGACGTTCAATGTTTACTTGGTTACCAGAAGACGGTGACACCCTTGCAGATAACTATGACTACGCCAATTGGGTGCACTCTGGTGCGTTGAAAAAAGGTGAAGTGTTTAGCTTCTACGGCGCTAACTTACAGCGTAAATATGGTGGTAGCTTTGCCGAGGCCGAAAAAGTGTGGGAAGAAATTACCATTGACCGCATGCTTGATTGGGGCTTCACCACGCTAGGTAACTGGGCTGACCCAATGTTCTACGACAACAAAAAAGTTGCGTACTCAGCAAACGGTTGGATCTTTGGTGACCACGCTCGTATTAGCACCGGTAACGATTACTGGGGCCCAATTCACGACCCATTTGACCCAGAGTTTGTGGTTAGCGTGAAAGCGATGACCAAAAAGCTAATGACCGAAGTAGATAAAAATGACCCGTGGATGATGGGCGTATTTGTCGACAACGAAATCAGCTGGGGTAATACCAAAAACGATGCTAACCATTATGGCTTAGTGGTAAATGCCTTAAGTTACGACATTAAGAAAAGCCCTGCTAAAGCCGCCTTTACAGAGCATCTAAAAACCAAGTACTGGGCAGTAGAAGATCTTAATTCAAGCTGGGGCGTGAAAGTGGCGTCGTGGGCTGATTTTGAGAAATCATTCGACCACCGCTCGCGCTTAAGCAAAAACATGAAGAAAGATTATGCCGAAATGCTGGAAATGCTTTCTGCCAAATACTTCTCAACTGTTCGCGCTGAGCTTAAGAAAGTACTGCCTAATCACCTTTACCTAGGCGCACGTTTTGCCGATTGGGGAGTAACTCCTGAAATCGCTAAAGGTGCAGCACCATACGTAGATGTGATGAGCTACAACTTGTACGCCGAAGACCTTACCTCTAAAGGTGATTGGAGCAAGTTGGCCGAGCTAGACAAGCCAAGCATTATTGGTGAGTTCCACTTCGGTTCTACTGATTCGGGCTTATTCCATGGCGGTATTGTATCGGCAGCTAGTCAGAAAGATCGCGCTGCTAAATATACCAACTACATGAAGAGTATTGCTGACAATCCTTACTTTGTAGGTGCTCACTGGTTCCAATACATCGACTCTCCAACTACGGGTCGAGCTTGGGATGGTGAAAACTACAACGTTGGTTTTGTATCAGTGACCGATACCCCATACGTTCCATTGGTTGATGCCGCTAAAACTTTCAACCAAGACGTTTATAAACTTCGTTACAAGAAATAATCGCAATTACGATTTAGCACTCCCCTAACAGGTGGGGGAGTGCCCTCTGCTAGGTACAAGGAATGGGCAGGAAATATGAAGATTAAATTGTTAACCGCAGCAATAGCTGCAAGCTTAGCCTTACCGCTAAGTGCTGCAAGTTTGGTGACTTCTTTTGAAGAAGCTGACTACAGCAGCTCAGAAAATAATGCTGAATTTTTAGAAGTGTCTGGAGATGCAACTTCTGAACTTTCAACCGAACAAGCTACCGACGGTGCGCAATCGGTAAAGGCGTCTTTCGATGCTGCTTTTAAGCCAGTAATCGTGTGGAATTGGGGTAACTGGAACTGGGGTAGTGAAGATGTCATGACCGTAGATGTGGTTAACCCTAATGATACTGACGTGACTTTCGCGATTAAGCTTATCGATAACGATATTCAGGCAGATTGGGAAGACGATAGCCAAACCTCTCTTGACTACTTCACTGCGCCAGCTAACTCAACTCAAAGCTATAGCTTTAACCTCAATGGTGGGAATGAATTCCAAGAGCATGGCGCCAACTTTGATAAAGACAAAGTGCTGGGTGTGCAGTTCATGCTTAGCAACAACGAAAGCAAAGTACTCTACTTTGACAATGTAATGGTTGACGGTGAAGCTGTAACACCACCTCCTGGTGAAGGTGCTGTAAATACGCATACCGCGCCAGTTGCTACTCTAGAACAGATTGCCGACTTCGAAACCATTCCAGATTACTTAACGCCGGACGGTGGGGTAAACGTTTCAACCACCACTGAAATTGTGACAAAAGGCGCTGCTGCGATGGCGGCTGAGTTCACTGCCGGTTGGAACGGTTTAGTGTTTGCAGGTACTTGGAATTGGGCTGAACTAGGTGAGCACACAGCGGTAGCCGTTGATGTAAGCAATATCAGCGATGCCGATATTTGGTTATATTCACGCATCGAAGATGTGAATAGCCAAGGTGAAACAGCAACCCGTGGTACTCGCGTTAAAGCCGGCGAATCGAAAACGATTTTCACAAGCTTGAATGATAACCCTTCGTTATTAACTCAAGAGGAGCGAGTGACAGCGCTTGGCCTGCGTGATATTCCTGCAGACCCAATGAGTGCACAAAATGGTTGGGGAGATTTTGTTGCGCTAGATAAATCTCAAATCACCGCTATTCGTTACTTCATTGGTGAATTAGCATCAGGTGAAACGAGCCAAACACTGGTCTTTGATAACATGCGTATTATTAAAGATTTAAACCATGCGTCTGCCTATGCTGAAATGTCAGACCCAATGGGTCAAAACAACCTGGTGACATACACAGGTAAAGTGGCCAATAAAGAAGAACTGGCCAAATTAAGCGCTCCAGAACTTGCGGCGCTAGGTGAGTTAACTAATCGCAACCAATACGGTGGTAATACTAACGTATCACCAAGTGTTGATTGTGTATTAGCTACGCCTGCTTCCTTTAACGCCTGTAAAGACGATAGCGGTAACTGGCAGCTGGTTGATCCAGACGGCAATGCGTTTTTCTCAACGGGTGTTGATAATATTCGCTTAGCAGACACTTACACGCTAACTGGCGTATCAAATGAAACGCCTTCTGAGCTTCGTCAATCTATGTTTACCGAAATCCCGAGTGATTACGTAAACGAAAACTACGGCCCAGTTCATAGCGGACCGGTGACCACTGGTCAGGCAGTAAGCTACTACGGAAACAATTTGGTAACTCGCCACGCCGGTGAAGATGTATGGCGTGATATTACTGTTAAACGTATGAAAGATTGGGGTTTCAACACCCTAGGTAACTGGACTGACCCTGCATTTTACGACAATGGCAGCGTGCCATATGTGGCGAATGGTTGGTCTACGTCAGGTGCAGATCGTTTACCCGTTAAACAAATCGGTGACGGTTACTGGGGACCACTTCCAGATCCTTGGGATGCTAACTTTGCCACCAACGCTGCCACTATGGCTGCAGAGATCAAAGCTCAGGTAGCAGGCAACGAAGGCTACTTGTTAGGTATCTTTGTTGATAATGAAATGAGTTGGGGCAATGTAAATGCTGAGGTTGAAAGTTCACGTTATGAGCAAACACTAGCGGTATTTAATACCGACGGTACGGACGCAGGTACCAGCCCGGCTAAAAATAGCTTCATTTACTTCTTATCAAATGATCGCTACCCAGATGGTATTGCTGACTTGAATGCAGTTTGGGGTACTAGTTACGCCTCGTGGGATGCAATGCGCCCAGCAGAAGAGTTGGTGTATAACTCGGCAATGGCTGCAGACCTTCAGTACTTGTCATGGCAGTTTGCTTTCCAATACTTCAATACGGTGAAAACAGCTTTGAAAGCTGAGTTGCCAAATCACCTGTATTTAGGTTCGCGTTTTGCTGATTGGGGTCGTACACCTGATGTAGTCAGTGCTGCGTCTGCAGTGGTAGATGTAATGAGTTATAACATCTACAAAGACAGCATTTCAGCCACCGATTGGGATGCTGACGCTTTGTCTCAAATCGAGGCTATCGATAAGCCAGTGATTATTGGTGAATTCCATTTCGGCGCACTTGATAGTGGCTCGTTTGCAGAGGGTGTAGTTAATGCAAACTCTCAACAAGACCGTGCTGACAAAATGGTGAACTTTTTTGAATCAGTAAACGCTCACAAAAACTTTGTTGGTGCACATTGGTTCCAATACATCGATTCACCACTAACTGGTCGTGCTTGGGATGGCGAAAACTACAACGTAGGTTTTGTATCTACCACTGATACGCCTTACACCTTAATGACTGATGCCGTGCGTGAGTTTAACTGTGGCATGTATGGTGACGATTGTTCAAGCCTTGGTAATGCAGCAGAAGCCGCATCTAGAGCGGGTGCATTGTATACCGGCACCAATATTGGCGTAAGCCATTCTGGGCCAGACGCACCAGAACCAGGTGAGCCAGTTGATCCACCGATTGACCCACCTACGCCTCCTAGCGATGTAACAGGTGGCGGTGGTAGCGCTGGATGGTTATCGCTGTTGGGCCTAATGGGTGTGCTAGTACTAAGACGCCGTAAAGTGTAAGACCTGTGCCGCCTCGCAAATTAAGTTGTATTGCAGGCGGCCTTTTTAATTTCAGGAAGAAATATGAAGTATCTATATATCGTTCGCGGGCCATTTGGCAGCGGTAAAACCGAGTTTGCTAAAACCATTACCGAAAATGTTGTGTCATGTTGGGATTATTACTCCCAATACGGACAAAACAAATGGAATGAAGAGTTAAAACCCCATGCTGATGAATACTGTCGAAGTAGCGTATCGGAATTTATGGAGCAAGGTGCGAATACGATTGCAGTAACCAACTCATTCTCTAAATCTAGTGACTTAGATTTTTATATAGAGGCCGCCAAGCAGCATCAATACAAAGTCTTCACTTTGGTAATGGAAAACCAAAATAGCGAAGAATACAAACGTGACGCGCCAGAAGATGTGGTGCTTAAACAAATTATTAATCTTAAAAACAGCGTGGTATTTCACCAAGGTTTTTAGCCGCATGTAATAGCGTTTTGGTAAGAGAATAAGTATGAAAAAACACCCTATTGCCAGTCTATTTTTAATCTGTGGTTTAGTCCTTTCAAACACCGTTTTAGCACAAGTAACTACGCCCATGGTTTTGGGCGAACGTGACCGTTTAGTGATTGATCTGATTAAGCTTTCTTTTGAAAAGAGTAATTATTCGCAAGACATTCAACCGATTGATACCTACTACAGTGAGGCGCGCTTAGTTGAAGAAGTAAAACAAAACCAAGTTAGCGTTATTTGGGCGGGCGCATCAAATGCCATGCAGCAGCAACTTAAACCCATCAAAATTCCTATTTTTAAGGGCTTGTTAGGTCACCGGGTATTTGTGATTGAACAAAGCAATCAAGCGGCCTTTGAAGGTGTATCGAGCCTAGAAAGCCTAAAGCGCTTAAAAGCTGGTTTAGGGCGTTTTTGGGGGGATACTGAGATTTTGGAAAATGCGGGTCTTGAAGTGGTAAAGCCAGTTAAAGCCCAGAGTTTATTCCATATGGTAGATGGTGGCCGCTTTGACTACCTACCTTTAGCGGTTCACGAAGCCTGGGAGGTGGTTGAAACCCAAAATGAAGTAAACCTAGCCGTAGAAGACAACATTTTATTGATATACCCCATGGCGATGTATCTCTACGTGGACCCACAAAATCGAGAACTATACGACGCAATTAATAATGGTTTAGAAGCCGCAATAGCAGACGGCAGTTACGACCAACTATTTTATCAATCTCCCCTCATTTCTAACACCTTCAAAACAGCGCGCCTAAATGAGCGCCAAATAATAAAAATAAATAATCCTTTGTTGCCTGCCGACGCGCCTTTGCACCGTAAAGAGCTGTGGTTAGACATTCAAGATAGATAGACATAAGCGAGACTAAACGTGAAAGCAAGTTTAAGTAAATCTCTGATAATTATATTGTTGTTGTTTGGCTTGTTAGGCCTTTTGTTAGGTGGTGGTGTGAGTTACATCAACACTAAAAGCAAATTGGCGAAGGCTTACCAAGTAGAGCAGCAAGCAGTTACCGAAATGGCCAAAGCCGCTCTAATTGAAGCTGTATTTGTGTACGACTTTGAGCAAGCCCAAGCCATTGTAGATGCCCTAGTGCAGTCACCTATTCTTAACGCGGTCACCGTTGTGGATCAACGTGGTAAAGCGATTGCTCAAGCAAGTATTGCCAGCAGTAAGCAAGAGTTTGGACAGTTAGAGCTACAACGCGGCGAAGACCTGATTGGTAGCTTAAAGCTGCAGTTTGACGACTCTACAGTGGTAGCCACACTAAACAGCGAAATCACCAATGTAATGCTGAATATTATTTTGGTGCTGGCGGTGGTGGTGGGTGCGGTGTTCTTCTACGTAAGAAAACTGGTGGTCATTCCGATTAACGATGTGGCAAATTCTCTGCACCAAATTGCCACCGGCGATGGTGACCTTACCCGCCGTATTCCGGTACACAACAGCAATGAAATTGGCGTATTGAGCGGCAACTTCAATCTGCTCATGGATAACCTATCTAACTTGCTGGTGAGCATTCGTTCGGTGAGCGAGCAGGTGAGCTCGGTGTCTCACTCCTTGAGCTCTTCGTCTAGTGAGTCGCAGCGTGACTCTCTTTCTCAGCAAGACCAAATGGAGCAGGCGGCTACATCGCTGCAACAAATGAGCGCCTCAGCTGAAGAGGTGTTTGTTAACGCCGAAAGTACTGCTGAGAAATCGCAAAATGCCAGAGAACGAACCATTGCTGGTGTTGGTTTGGTTGATGAAAACAGCAAACTGATTGCCAAGTTATCTAGCAGCATTAGTGATACCTCGTTGCGCATCGATACGCTGATTGAATCGAGTTCTGCGATTGGCTCTGTGGTAGAGGTGATTCGCAATATTGCCGAGCAAACAAACTTGCTGGCATTGAACGCTGCGATTGAGGCCGCTAGAGCCGGTGAGCAAGGTAGAGGTTTTGCGGTAGTGGCTGATGAGGTCAGGGCGCTGGCTCAGAAGACTCAAGAATCAACCCAAGAGATTGAATCGATAGTGGCAGCCTTACAAGACAATGCCTCAAATGCGGCCAGTTCTATGGGCGCCAGTTTGCAATCGAGCAAAGAAGTAGACGACGCGGCTGAGTCTTTATCTCAAGCCTTAGGGGATATAGCCGAACACATTGAAAACATTAATCAAATGAACACCCATGTAGCGGTAGCCGCTAAGCAACAAAATAGCGTTACCCAAACCATTGCAGAAAACGTAACGGTGTTAAATGGCCTAGCCAGCTCAATTGCCAACAACGCAAAAAGTGTTAACGGGCAAGTGATATCGCTAGAACAGCATAACAATGATTTAGTGGTGAATATCAAACGTTTCAAAGTGTAAATAAGCTCGTTCAACATACCGTAACGTGAGGTGTTTAATACACCTCAGTTACGGCATTTTTGTATCTAGAAACAAGGGAACCCAGCGGGTAACAAGCTGTGCATTAGTGTTTATTTAGGGTTTTGAGCGATGAGGTTCGTATAGAAAGGGGGAAACGCTTTTGTCTAAAAGTAAAGAAGTACCCAGAGTGCCGCTGTTGATTTTAGCCCTTGAACCATGAGGTTCAAGGCGGGAAACAAGTCTCTACCGTAGGCTTCTCAGTCGGGCTGAGCATGCTCAATAGCAAAGAAAAATTACCCTAAAGATACAATTATCGGCTCAGGGACATCACCAACTGGCGAACACCCCAGGAAACTAAACTCTTTATACACTGTAGTAAAACATCGAGACCTGTGCGAGGGCTCTATTCAACATTGCCTATAGGTTGGCTTTGCTCTAGCAAGGCACGCTCAATAGTGTGTTGAAGCTCTACTATGCGCTGATTCATATTATCAGCATAATTCTGGTTTTTAGCTTGTTCACCATGTAGCTCATAAGAGAGATGCAAACCCACCATAATGGCTAAATGCTCGGTGCTGTTTACATTGCTTTTTTGTTTCAGCGTTTCTAAGCGTTGAGATAATTCATCTGCGGCTTGGCGAAGTTTATCTTCTTCACCTTCCGGGCAAGCTACTCGGTAGTTTTTGCCTAACAGTATTATGTCTACGCCCTGCGCCATGGTTCGCCTTAGCTAAACTCTATTACGAACTGAATATATAGCGCAGCGCCTTAACTTGCAACCATTGTTGGGGCGGTATTGTGCAAGCTGCGGCATTAACGAGCAGTTTGTTGTAAAGCTAAGCAAATCTGCGCTATCTGGCTCATAAAACCTGCTTGTCATGCTTGAATATCATAAGTTTATTGTCCACCATAGCGGCCAATAATCACTAGGTTTGTTAAGCTAACTCAGGTTGTAGCGAAGTTTTTACGTAACAGGAAAGAATATTTAATGACGCAAGCAGGCAGTTTTGCCGATGAACGTCGCAGATTTTATCGCATTGTTTACCCAGTGCGCTTGATTCAGCTCCTCATAAAAATGGTCAACACTAAAATTGCCAATGTTGCCCCTCAAGGCCGCCATAAATCGGAAGTGAAAGATGCCTTTGCTGCGCAGTTCATGCCGATGATGTATTTGGGCGATCACGTTTTTCCTGTATTAGATGTCTCTGAAGGCGGATGCCGTATTCAATGGCGCTCGTCAGCCGAGCCTTTGCCTATTTCTAGTAAGATTTTGATTGGTAGGCTTATCTTTCATCAAGATCTCAGCAAAATTGTTGATTACTTACCTAAAGACGTTCAAGAAGAGTTTGAAGACTTAAGCTTGCTGTACAGCACCGAGGGTTACGAACACCAGTTTGAAGCGCGGATTTGTCGCAAAATTGAAAACAAACGTGACCCTTATCCTCAACTATGTTTGCAGTTTACTAAGAACACCCATATCTCAGCGCGCTTTATTCGCCAGCAAGAAAGTACTCTGATTAAACTGTTCCGCGACCAATACATTGAGCGAGTGAGATTGCGCCGCAAACAATTGAAAGACGCCCAGCAAAAATAGCCCTAATGCTCCAGCTAATTGTGTGTTTAACATGGCTGCTAAACTTAAGCAGTGTTAGGATTAGCCCAATTAAAGTAGGTAGGTATTCAACGTGACTAAAATTGCATATCCAGATTACGAAGATCTGGGTGAACTGTTGATCGGTTCTAAAATCCTAGTAAGCCCAGCAGAAGTACACGGTTTATTAAGTGGCTTGTTGGCCGCTGGTTTGCCAAGTGACGGCGATTGGATGGGGCAACTAAACCTGTTAATCAACGACGGCCAAGGCTTACCCGTAGAGATTAAAAATCAGCTTAAAGTACTGATGGAAGCCACCCATAGCGGCATGAGCGATAGCTTATTGGGCTTTCAATTGATGTTGCCTGATGACGAAGTGGTTGTAGAAGAACGCACCGAAGCCCTAGCGCAATGGGTACAAAGCTTTTTAGTAGGCTTTGGTGTAGTGCAAAGCGATTTGAAAAAGCTTGCCGAAGACGTGCAAGAGCTGGTTAAAGACTTTACAGAAATTAGCCAATTATCGTCAGATTTAGATGACGATGAAGAAGAGAATGAACAAGCACTATTCCAAGTAGTGGAGTATGTGCGGATTGGTGCAATTACCATTTTTGCTCACCTCACTGCCAGTGATAGTGACGAACAACAACCTACATTGCACTAATATCACACGCTAAGGAGTTGCTGTGTTTTTATCGCGTCGTCAGCAGTTATTTACTGCTATGTCAGACAACAGTGTTGCGATTTTCTGCGCAGCAGAAGAACAAACCCGTAGTCGTGATACCGAGTTCCCGTTTCGCCAAGATAGCGACTTTTATTACTTCTCAGGTTTTAACGAACCCAAGGCACTGTTATTGCTGATTAAACAAGCTGGCGAAACCCGCACTGTATTGTTTAATCGCAGCAAAGATAAGCTAGCCGAAATTTGGCAAGGCCGCCGTGTAGGTCAAGAACAGGCCGTTGAGAGCTTAGTCATAGACAAAGCTTTAGCGGTTGAAGAGCTTGCCGAGCTACTGCATCTAGAACTAGATGGTTTAGATAAAGTGTATTTAGCGCAAGGCCGTTACCCAGCTTACGACCAACTTATATTCTCAGCCATTGAGAGCTTACGCAACGGTTTGCGCCAAGGCTTTAAAGCGCCTAGCCAAATTGAAGATTGGCGACCGATTGTTGACGAGATGCGCCTAATTAAATCTGCCGATGAAGTGGCCTTAATGCGCAAAGCGGGAGAGATATCTGCGGCTGGCCATGTACGTGCCATGCGTAGCAGTAAAGTGGGTATGTTCGAATACCAACTTGAAGCAGAAATTCATCATGAGTTTTTAATGGCGGGAGCGCGTTCGCCCGCTTATGGCACCATTGTTGGCGCAGGAGACAATGCCTGTATTTTGCATTACACCGAAAACCAAAGCGCGATGCAAAATGGCGATTTGGTATTAATTGACGCTGGCGCAGAATACCAAATGTATGCTGGCGACATTACTCGCACCTTTCCGGTAAACGGTAAGTTTGGCCCCGAACAAGCCAAGTTGTATAACATAGTGTTGGCTGCCCAAGTGGCGGCGATTGAAATGCTTAAACCCGGCGTTTCTATTTTTGAGGCCAACCAAGTTGTGCTGAACATTATGGTAAGTGGTTTGGTTGAGCTAGGTATTATGCAGGGCGATGTTGCCACCTTAATTGAAGAAGAAGCTTACAAAGAATACTACATGCACGGACTTGGCCATTGGATTGGCTTAGATGTGCATGATGTAGGTGACTACTACGATGTAAAACGCACTCGCCCATTAGCAGAGGGTATGGCCATCACCATTGAGCCTGGTTTATATATTCCGGCAGATGCCGATGTTTCAGCCGCTTATAAAGGCGTGGGGATTCGCATCGAAGATGATGTGGTTATTACTGCCAATGGCTGTGAAGTATTAACTGCCGATGTGCCAAAAACGATCGCCGAGATCGAAGCATTAATGGCGAGTTAGTGTAATGCCGCAATCCAAGCTTGAGCATTTCGACATTGCGATTGTTGGCGCTGGCATGGCTGGTGCCAGCTTAGCTTTAGCACTCAGCAATCAAGAGAGCGGCGTTAAGCCTCTGCGAATAGCAGTGATAGAGGCCGCCGAGCTCAACTTTGGTCAACACCCTGGTTTTGATGGACGAGCCATTGCCTTGTCGGCTGGCTCAGAGCGTTGGCTTAAGCAGCAAAACCTATGGCAATCACTGGCTCCCCATAGCTGCGCTATTGAACATATTCATGTGTCTGATCGTGGCCATTGCGGCTGGACAACCCTCGACGCTGATGAATACCAATTGCGTGCCTTAGGCCAAGTGATAGAGCTTGAACACGCCGGGCGAGAGTTTCATCAACTGTTGGCCGAACGCGAACAAATAACGCTATTTTGCCCGCATAAAGTACAAAGCATCGAGCAACAACAACAGCAGGTGATTGTTGAGCTGGATAATCAGCAGAGCATCACTGCAAGCTTACTGGTTGGTGCCGACGGTGCCGATTCCTTAGTCGGTAAGAAGATAGGTACTCAGCAGCAGCATGATTTTGCTAAGTTTGCACTGATAGCCAATGTGCAAGCAGAGCAAGCGCTAGCGGGCAGAGCCTTTGAGCGTTTTACCGATAATGGCCCATTAGCGTTATTGCCCATGACTAACCAGCGTTGGTCGGTGGTATGGTCGGTTGATGCTGAGCAAGCCAAGCAGCTACAAAACCTTGACGAAGATGCCTTTTTAGCCGAGCTACAGCAGGCTTTTGGTTACCGCGCAGGGCGTTTTGTTGGCGTCGGCGCTCGTGTTACTTACCCACTGGTGCTGCGTTACTACCAGCGCTTCTTTGCCCATCGGATGTTAATTTTAGGCAACGCCGCCCACAGCTTACACCCCATCGCAGGGCAAGGTTTTAACCTAGGTTTGCGCGACGTAGCCGCTTTAGCACCGTTGATTCTAGAACAGTGGCATAAAGGGCAAGATTTAGGCGCACACGCTATGCTCGATGCCTATCAGCAGCAGCGCCAAGCAGATATAGAACGTACCATTTCAATGACCTCAAGCCTCGCGAGTTTATTTGCCTGTAGCGATAAAAGCTCGGTTGTTCCACGTAATGTGGGCTTAATGGCCATGCAACTCTTCCCAAGCTTTAAGTCTTTGTTAGCCAAACAAAGCTTAGGTTTATTCTCTCGTTAATTGGCGTAAAGGCAGGCATATGCAAGCAGTAGACATAGCAATTATTGGTGGTGGAATGGTTGGCTTGGCGTTAGCGAGTGCATTGGCCGACAGCCCCTTGCGTATTGCCATTGTAGAGCCTAAACCCTCGCAACAACCTGAGTTAAACCAATACAGTTTACGGGTAAGTGCAATTAGCCTGTCGTCGCAACAGTTTTTAGAGTCTTTAGGCGTTTGGAGAAGTATTTTGCAGCAGCGTGTTGCACCCTACAGCGACATGCAAGTATGGGAGCAAGACAGCTTCGCTAACATTCGTTTTCAGGCAGAGAAAATGATGGTACCAAACATTGGTCACATTGTAGAAAACGACATTATTCGTCACGCCCTATGGCAGCAAGTTAGCCAGCAAAGCAACGTAACGATTGTTGAACAAGCGGTAGACAAACTACACCGTGGCGATAGCGAATCATGGTTGAGTTTTGCTAATGGCCAAGGCTTGAGTTGTAAGTTGTTAGTGGCTGCCGATGGCGCTAACTCTTGGTTGCGTCAGCAATTAGATGTGCCACTCACCTACTGGGATTACCAGCACACTGCCATTGTGGCTAGCATTAAAACCGCCGAGCCGCATCAAGATTGCGCCAGACAGGTGTTTACTCCAGAAGGTCCCTTAGCCTTTTTACCGTTAAGCGATAGCCATACCTGCTCAATTGTTTGGTCGGTATCCCCCGACAGAGCGGCAGAGCTACAAGCCATGTCTGAAAGCGAATTTAATAAGCAGCTCACTATGGCCTTTGATAACCGCTTAGGCTTGTGTGAGCGAGTAGGTGACATCGCCGGCTTCCCACTTCGAATGCGTTATGCGCGTGACTTCGCGGGAAAAGGTTATGCCTTAATTGGCGACGCAGCACATACCATTCACCCCTTAGCGGGACAAGGCGTTAACCTTGGTTTGATGGATGCCGCTGCCTTAGCCCAAGAGCTAATAGCCTTACAGCAAGCGGGCAAAAGCATTGGTGAGTACAACAACCTGCGCCACTTTGAGCGCTGGCGTAAAAGTGAAGCCAGTCAAATGATTGCTTCAATGGAATTTTTTAAGCGTTTGTTTGGTAATACCAACCCCGCACTTAAATTGCTGCGCGGAGTGGGTATGAGCTTGGTGGACAAAGCCGAACCTCTTAAGCAACAAGCGATGCGTCGAGCTTTGGGCTTAGAAGGTGACCTGCCTAAACGAGCTAGCTGTAAAGTTTAAGTATTAGCGCTGATACTTAGAGAAAGTATTAGCGCTTTTGGTTGCTAAGCTTACTCAGCACGTGGCTTGTCGCGCTTCATAATGGCCGAGAACTGATCTCCACTGGTATTGGCCGACACTAATACCCAACCTGATTGGTTTAGGTGATTAAGTGCAGCCATCGGTGAATTAAACGCTATTACTTTGCCATTTCTGTCTCGTAATAGATCTTTGTTTTTTATACCAATTTCTAAGGCTTGGCCAAAGTCTACCTCAACCTTCCATTTAGTTAAGCTCAGTAGTTTTCCTTTGGCTACCACCATGGCGTACTCTTCACCGGTTTGTGGGTCAACTTCATTGGCTTGCACGCTCAACGACAACATTAGCATGATCACCATCGCTGCCAGTAACGCTCTAATTATTGTCGTTTTTTGTCGAATGCTTTTGTTTAGATTTTGCGAATTCATCGTGTTCTCCTAGGGCTATTTACGTAGTAGTTCTATGATGTCGTAAGCAGCTTGGTAGAGCTTGTTAAAGTGCTCGTAAGGCGCTGGCAATTCACTGGCGATGCGGCTATTAATTGCGATAATGGTGCCAGACTCAGGGTCTGCCCAAATAAGTTGCCCGCCCCAACCACTATGACCTAAGCCATATTTGTTCATAATTGCCGATTTGTAGTAACGAGACTCGATAGCGGTAAGCTCTGCTGGCACAACCTCACCGTCTTTTTTAGCTTGTTGAATATCTTGCTTTGCAGCATTGCTGTCTTCGATTAGCAAGCGACCATACCGGGCAAAGTCCAAGCTGGCCGACATTAATGAGGCGCCAATCATCGGCACACCTTCAAAGTCGGTGCCCATGTAAACGGTTCGTTCTCCACCAATATCGTGCATTAGTTCACGCACCAACTGGTCTGCTGGGGTGTTAGTGGCGGCTTCCAGAATTAGCATCAGTACGTTGGTATTAATGGTGGCGTAATTGGCAATTTTTCCTTGCCACTTATTGCTGGCACCCATGGTGTCAATCTGATTAGCAAAGTCGCGTAGAGTTTTGCGTTGGTCGTTGCGTTGGAGGCCGATTACGCGCTCATCTTCATCAAACATTTTTAAAGCTTCAGGGTCACCGGTGTAAGCAGCCAGTTCAGAGATCTCATGATTTACAGCCATATTTGCAACATCTGCTACACTGCGGCCTCTAAAGCCTGCACCAATCTCTGGTAGGTATTTTTCTACCTTGTCATCCAAGCTAATTTGTTGCGCTTTAAGGGCGCGATTTAGCAATATGTAACCCATCGACTTAGTCGAAGATTGGTCCGAGTAAATGCTGTTGCGATCACTATCGCGGTAGTGCTCTAGCATTACGTCGCCGTGCTGGCTCATAACCACTACGCTAGCGACTGCAGGGTGGTTAAGGATTCTGGCTACAGAGTCAATTTCATGGATATCATAATGGCGTTTTTGGTGGTTGATGCGAAAGCTGTTTTGCGCGTTCACAGCCATAACGTTTGGGGTAATTGACGGCAAGTTGATTAAGCCTTCGGCGCGTTGCTGTTGCCAGGTATCAATAGTTAACGGCGTTAAGTTAGAAGGCGCAGCACTTACGCCGGTGCTGAAAATGGCTGCAGCGGCTAAGCTCGCGAGTAAGGTCGTTTTAAGTGTTTTGCTATTTGTCATGGTTATTCATCTTATGGTTTGGCGAATCCTGCCTAGGGTTAACAACTTGGTCCTCAAGCTGCAAAGTTGTGTTGTTGTTTCAATGTCTTCATATTACGCAATGCCAATTTCATAATATGAACTCTGAACTTGGTCTATTTCGTAATATGAACAAAGCCAATTACCTTTAATTCATCGCGGTATTGGCAAGCTAGTGTTTAGAATTTACGGCCAAGACTAAGGCTAAAGGGCACATCAAAACCGGGATTAGGAGGAAGCAAATCGGCGTTTGAAAGATGACGCCAAGAAAAGCTAAGCTCCCACTGTCTGTACTCACCAAAATAAGCGCCAAAGCTAATGAAGTCGTTAAACAGAAAGCGCGAGCCTTGCTCTTGATAGCCCAGTTTGTTGGATGACATGATCGATGGCCCAGCAGTAAAGCCGAAATATGGGTCGAAGCTGTCGCGAGCTTTTAAGTTGTAACGAATAGTGGGAAGTAGTGAGTAAACATCTACTTCACTGTTTTGTTCAACATCGCTCACTAAGTGGCTATAGCCCACCCCCAGCAGTAATTGCCAGCGCTCATTCTCGCCAAAGCGGCAATCCCAAAAGGTGTAGCTAAGATCAAATACCGCATTATTTTGTCGTTCAACATTTGCGCCTACTTGCGGGCCGTAACCCACGCCAATGTTTAACTGTTTGGCGGGCAACTCAACACTTAGTAGCGTTAAACACAGCCAGGCTAAACTACGCGTGAGGTGTTGGCTTTTAGCCTTGGAAGGGGGAAAGAATGCGATTCGTTTCATATATGCTGCCTCTTGGTAATTGCTTTAAAAGCGTTCTGAGGGCAACTTTAAATAAACTTGTTTCCATAATATGAACAAAAAGCTAAGCTTTATTTCATATTATGTAAATAGAGCAAGCAAAAATGGCTGAATTAGAAACCCAAGGCTTTGAGTTTTTTGGTGAAGACGAGCAGCGTTTTCGAATGATGCTAATAGAGCGGGTAGAGGCCTACATGGTGCACAATCAAATCACTAAAAGCGCCTTGGCCGATAAAGCGGGCATAGGTAAAACTGCCTTTTACAGCAAAATGGATAGAGCTCAAAGTAGCCAATTCACCGTGTCTGATCTATTTAGAATGGGCAAAGTGCTAGATGTGAGTATTTTGCAGTTTTTTCCGGTAGACGAGATAGACAGGCAGCAAGGCGGACAAATAGCGGTGCCTGCTAGCGTGCTAAAACTGATGGATGAAATGATGAGCATGCCTTCGCAAGACATAGAACTTTTGCACTCCTTAATGCAAACATTAAGGCAACACAAGCGGTTGAGTTGAACCTACAGCTACCCCACTATTTTCAATATTCGGGTTCGCGTTGGCTAAGCTGAAAAGATTCTAGCTGAAACCTAGGCTAACAATGCTCCATAAATTGGCAGACTGTATGGTAGGGGGTATTGCTGCTTACCTATCGTTGCGCTGAAACTCCTTTATAGGGCCAGCAAACCCAGCTCTTTTTATCGCTGTTTGCATCCCATAATTGTCTTCACTGGTGTCTATAATAATCCTTCTAGATTGGCTGTTAGCGTTGATGTGGTGCGTTGCAAAAACCAATGCCTGAGTTGCAAGCCCTTGCCCGCGCATATTTGGGTGAGTAAATACCGGCCCAATAACCGCATCGGTAAGGTCTACCGGGTAGTGTTTACATCGACCATAAGTAATTACTCCATGGCTATGAAGCGTTTTAGACGTACCAGAACAATACATCGAACTTCTTTTAAAAGAGATCTTTAATAGAAGTTTAAACAGTTCCTTGCCTGCGCCAAAATGACTACACAACATGCTGGAATTTTTAATAAATGACCCAAAACTATCAATCATCACCATGTTGCTTTTGAATGAGGTATTTATTTCTTCAGGTGTGACGTTATTGGTATCGAGTGAATATACAAATTGTTTCATTCATTTAGTATCCAGTGAACATGATAAGGCTTGAACATTAATTTCTTTTTAAACCGAGCCAATGTTTCTGATGAATTTACATACGAACCGTATACAAAATATTTAACCCCTGAATAGCCTTCGATGCTTCTTTTTGCAATCTCGGTAATCAGTAAAGGTACGATGCCATCATTTTGGTAATCTCTGTGTCCAAAATAATGCGACAGCTCTAATAGCTCTCCGGCAACAATGCAGCCTGCATAAGCGACTAACTTTCTGTTGCTATCAAAAACACCGAAATAGGGATAGTTATGTGAGCCATTGCTTGGCTTGGGATCGGCGTTAGGCTTTGGTTTTTCATTAACATAGTTGGCGTCCATTACTCCTTGACGAATGCTGGTTGAACAGCGAATTTCATAGATGTCATCAAGGTGATCATTGTAGTTAATGGATTCGAATGAGTAGCCCTTGCGCAGTGCTTTTCTTACGTTTCTACGCGCTGAGCTTTCAAGAGAGTTAAAGTATGAGTCGTAATCAGCATCTAATTTACACACTGCTACTCCTCTGGTCATTCGGCCAAATATAGGCATTCTAGGATGCCGCCTTGTTACTTCTTTAAAAAATGAGAGTGTGAATCTGGCATAAAATGGTCCTTCATTCTTTGCCTGATTATATTTTAAGGAGATGTCTAGCTTGGGGGATGTAAATATTAATCCGGTTTTGCTTTTTAGCGCATTCAACGAAATCACTTTAATTCCCTTTAATAATTTCCTTATTTTAAATCTAGTTAATAAATCCGATTTTTATTATTGATCTAAATCATAAAAAGGTGATGTTTATAAAAGGCCTTATAAGCAGGCTGTGCCATCTGAATACCTATAGTTACACAACGCGTTAAATGTGCCCGTTTTCGTTAATGTGTTTTTATCAGTGGCAATATGCTGGTGCGTAAGCGTTTTTCGAGAGGGAGGCTTTGTATAGTGTGGCCAATATGCCTTTTTAGGCGCTGGCCAGCGTTGTGCTTATAGATAAGCACTGTGGATCGCAGCGTTGACGGTCAGCTTGGGACAATCCTTTGGTCAGTTGTAACATAAACGTCTGCAACAGCATGTTACATAAAACTCTGGTGTTTACACCTTGCTATGCTTGTTATTGCTGTATGAGTGATTCACTTAAACGAGTGATTTATTTTTATAGATTTTTTTAATGTGGATTAGTTTAACTAATGATTGCTTGTTTTTCCTTTGCCTTGTGATTAGTGGCTAAAGTCGAATTTCTTGGTCTAAGCTAGCGTAAATGCGCGTTGTGTTGTGCGTTTATTGGTGTTTTTTACTGATTTTTGGCTTTGCTAAGCGATTCTTGTCATTACGCTGTTGAGCAAATGTAAGTGAATTGTGTAGCTCATGGATTAGTTCAACTTGTGATTAAGGCTTTCTTGTTGCCGGTATCTGGCTATAATTGTTCAGCATTGGCAGAAGGTGATTGTCCTTCGCGCCCTCATAATAAAGGGAACAGCACATGACACAGCAAACCGTACTTCATCAAGCGCACTTAGATGCAGGTGCCAAACTGGTTGATTTTCACGGCTGGGAGATGCCGATTAACTACGGCTCGCAAATTGAAGAACACCACGCTGTTCGCCAAGCTGCTGGCATGTTTGATGTGTCCCACATGACCATTGTTGATGTGCAGGGCGAGCAAGCCCAAGCCTTCCTTCGTAAATTACTCGCCAACGACGTCGCCAAACTTACCGTAAAAGGTAAAGCCCTTTATGGCGGCATGCTAAATCACGAAGGCGGAGTGATTGACGACCTCATTACTTACTTTTTCAGCGAAACAGACTACCGCTTGGTGGTTAACTCAGCCACTCGCGAAAAAGACCTAGCCTGGATTTATCAAGTGGCTGCCGACTACACAGTAAGCATTACCGAGCGCCCAGAGTTGGCAATGATTGCTGTGCAAGGCCCGCAAGCTAAAGCGCTAACCGCCAAGGTTATTAACGCCGAGCAAAACACAGCGATTGAAGGCATGAAGCCTTTCTTTGGTGTTCAAGCTGGCGAGCTATTTATAGCTACCACCGGTTATACCGGCGAGCAAGGCTACGAAATTGTAGTTCCTCAAGATAAAGCAGTAGCGCTCTGGAAAGCACTAGAAGCTGAAGGTGTGCAGCCTTGCGGTTTAGGCGCACGCGATACTTTGCGTTTAGAAGCGGGGATGAACCTTTATGGTCAAGATATGGATGAAAGCATTTCACCATTGGCGGCCAACATGGCGTGGACCATTGCATGGGCACCCGAAGACCGCGACTTTATCGGCCGCAAAGCACTAGAGGCACAAAAAGCCGAAGGCACCGATAAGCTGGTGGGTTTAGTGATGGAAACCAAAGGCGTAATGCGCGCCGGCCAAGCGGTTACTGTAGTGAATGAATACGGTGAAGCCCTGCCAGGTATAGTGACCAGTGGCACTTTTTCACCGACTTTAGGTCAAAGTATTGCGCTGGCTCGTATCGCCAATTGCGATGTAGATGAAGCCTTAGTGGAAATGCGCAAAAAACAGGTTAAAGTGAAAGTAGTAAAACCTGTATTTGTGCGTAATGGCGCCAAAGTGTAAGCCAAAAGAACAGAATTTTATTTGTAGATTTAACTTTAAATTAAAACCTTAAGTAAGAACTTATAGAGGAAAGGAATTATGGCTAATATCCCTGCCGAACTGCGTTATGCCAGTACTCACGAATGGGTACGTTCAGAAGGCGATGGCGTTTACACCGTTGGCATTAGCGAGCACGCTCAAGAGCTGCTTGGCGACATGGTATTTATTGACCTGCCAGACGTAGGCGACGACATTGACGCTGGCGACGATTGCGCAGTAGCAGAATCGGTTAAAGCAGCCTCAGACATCTACGCGCCAGTAAGCGGCGAAGTGGTAGAAATTAACGAAGACTTAGAAGATTCACCAGAGCTGGTAAACAGCGACGCTTATGGCGATGGTTGGATGTTTAAAGTAAAAGTGAGCGACGAAGCCGAGCTAGAGAATTTGCTCTCGGCCGAAGATTACGCCGCCACCATCGAAGAAGATGAATAAGCTTTGATGAATAATGCGCTCCGCTGGTCGGGGCGCTTTTTTTATCTGTAAAACCTTAAAACACAGCAATAAAAATAGCTAACAAACAACGCAACGCACTTTGTTTCAGTAATACAGGAATCGTTCAATGAACCCCTCTTTGCCTTTAAGCGAATTAGAGCAAAACCAAGACTTTATTCGCCGCCACATTGGCCCCGATCAAGCCGAAGTTAACACCATGCTCCAGCAGCTTGGCTTAAACTCTGTAGAGCAACTTATAGAGCAAACAGTGCCAGAGCAAATTCGCTTAAGCGAAGGCCTGAATATTGGCGACAGCCTTACCGAGCAACAAGCCCTAGCCGCGCTGCGCAAATTAGCGAAACAAAACAAGGTATACCGCAGTTATATAGGCATGGGTTACCACAATACTCATGTGCCTCATGTAATTTTGCGTAACGTATTTGAAAATCCAGGTTGGTACACCGCTTACACGCCTTACCAGCCTGAGATTGCCCAAGGCCGCTTAGAAGCACTGCTTAACTTCCAACAGTTAACCTTAGATCTAACCGGCTTAGAGCTTGCCAGCGCTTCGCTATTAGATGAAGCCACCGCAGCGGCCGAAGCGATGGCCTTGGCTAAACGTGTCTCTAAAAACAAAAAATGTAACCTCTACTTTATTGCCGACGATGTTCACCCACAAACTATTGACGTAGTGAAAGAGCGTGCCGACTTTTTTGGTTTCGACATTGAAGTAGGCCCAGCCGAAAGTGTGGTTGAACACAATGTATTTGGTGCCTTGTTGCAATACCCCGGCACCACAGGCCGAGTACGCGATTTAAGCGAGCTTATCGAGCAAGTACATAGCAACAAAGGCATTGTGGCAGTAGCCGCCGATATTATGGCCTTGGTAATGCTTAAATCACCGGGCGCAATGGGTGCCGACGTAGTGCTAGGTTGTGCCCAACGCTTTGGTGTACCAATGGGTTACGGTGGCCCACATGCGGCATTTTTTGCCACGCGTGATGCTTACAAACGCTCGCTACCGGGTCGCATTATTGGTGTATCTAAAGATCGCCGTGGCAAGCCTGCCTTGCGTATGGCACTGCAAACCCGCGAGCAACACATTCGCCGCGAAAAAGCCAACTCAAACATTTGTACCGCACAAGTATTGCTGGCCAACATGGCCTCATTCTTTGCGGTATTCCACGGCCCAGATGGCCTGCGCACTATTGCCCAACGCATTCACCGTTTAACCGCCATTCTTGCCCATGGCTTAGATGCCAAAGGCCTAAGCCCAGAGCACGCGCAATACTTTGATACCCTAAGCATTAAAGTAAGTGACAAAGACGCAGTTAAAGCGCGCAGCGAAGCACTAGGCATTAACCTGCGTATGGATTTAGAAGGCGCAGTGGCACTTAGCTTGGATGAAACCACTACGGCTGCTGACGTAAATGATTTATTCACCGTGCTGCTTGGCGAAGGCCACGGTTTAGACGCGGCGCGTTTAGATGACATAGTGAAAGGCGAAACCTGCATTCCAGAAACGCTACTACGCGATACGCCGATTCTAGAGCACGAAGTGTTTAACCGTTACCGCAGCGAAACCGACGTACTGCGTTATATTCGCAAGCTAGAAGGCAAAGACTTAGCACTTAATCATTCAATGATCTCGCTAGGTTCGTGCACCATGAAGCTAAACGCCACTGCCGAGATGATCCCGGTAACTTGGCCAGAGTTTTCAAGCATGCACCCGTTCTGCCCAAGTGACCAAGCGCAGGGCTACCACGCCATGATTAGCCAGCTAGAAGATTGGTTAGTTAACATCACCGGTTACGATTCAATTTGTATGCAGCCTAACTCGGGCGCGCAAGGTGAATATGCGGGCTTGCTGGCGATTCAAAAATACCACGCTAGCCGTGGCGACCATCACCGCAACATTTGTTTAATCCCTAGCTCGGCGCATGGTACTAACCCTGCTTCGGCGCAAATGGCTAACTTAAAAGTGGTGGTTGTTGCTTGTGATAAAGAGGGCAACGTAGACATGAACGACATGCGCAGCAAAGCGGAAGAGCTAGCCGAGCAGTTATCGTGTGTGATGATTACCTACCCAAGTACTCACGGCGTATACGAAGAAACCATTAAAGAGATTTGTGACATTGTTCATGATAACGGCGGCCAAGTGTACATGGACGGCGCCAACATGAACGCCCAAGTAGGCATTACCTCACCGGGCTTTATTGGCTCAGACGTAAGCCACTTAAACCTACACAAAACCTTTGCTATTCCACACGGTGGCGGTGGCCCAGGTATGGGACCAATCGGTGTTAAAGCCCATTTGGCACCTTTTGTAGCTGGCCACAGCGTCGTAAGCAATGGCAAAGCCAGCCATGCTAACGCCGCGGTATCGGCTGCGCCTTATGGCAGCGCGTCTATTTTGCCTATTAGTTGGATGTACGTAGCCATGTTGGGTAACCAAGGGCTGCGCCAATCATCAGAAATTGCCATTCTAAACGCTAACTATTTAGCCAGCCGTTTAAGCCAAGGCTTCCCTATTTTATATAGCGGACAAAACGGCCGCGTTGCGCACGAATGTATTATTGATATGCGCCCACTTAAAGAGGCGACCGGCATTACCGAAATGGACGTAGCCAAGCGCCTAAACGATTACGGCTTCCACGCGCCAACCATGAGTTTCCCAGTAGCGGGCACCTTAATGGTAGAGCCGACCGAGTCAGAATCGCTGGCCGAAATCGACCGTTTTATTGATGCCATGTTATCGATACGCGCCGAGATAGCCAAAGTGGAAACCGGCGAGTGGACGCTGCAAGACAACCCGCTCGTGTTTGCCCCGCATACCCTAGATGACCTAACCGACGCGCAATGGACACACAACTACAGCCGCGAACTAGCCGTGTTCCCATGTGAAGCGGTTAAGCAAAACAAATTCTGGCCTACAGTAAACCGCATTGATGATGTTTATGGTGATAGAAATTTATTCTGTGCGTGCCTTCCAATGGAAGCCTATCAAGAGTAAAAATCAAAGATTTTCAGTGTGTTATGATAGAAAACGAAGTATTGATGCTTCGTTTTTTTTGTGGTTGTTTATGTACTTTATAGATTTCCTTTGTACTAGTTAATTATATGAAACTTGATTTAATCACCCTCTGCATAATAATTAAATTTACTTATTGATAACAATGTAGAAAAAATGATTAATACTTTGCCGAATGAAATATTGGAGTTAATTAGTGATATCTACGATTGCGCGATGTCAGGGGAGTGGAATGAATTGCTTGAGAAGGTTCGTGAGGCAACTAATTCAAATAAAGCTTTCTTTATTCTGTGGAATGCGCCCAAGAAACAAATGGTCAAATATGAAATGGTCACCAATTTTTCTTATGACCCTAGCCTTATCGAGTCTTACCTAAATCGCTTTGGTGAAGATCCTTGGCATCACTATTCTCAATCAATATTGGAAGGTGAAGTGACAGCTTACTCTGAGATAATCCCAATCAATGAGATTGAACATTTGAGTATTTATAAAGATATCTTTGTGCCAATGAAATCTTATCATTGCTTGGGAGCTATAGTAGTTAGGGATGGTACTCACGACGGATATATTGCCTTGAATAAAGGGGATGATGAAGAGCCATATAACGATGGTGACTTGAAATTACTAAAGTTAATAACTCCTCATCTTAGAAAAGCAGCGAGAATCTATACTGAGTTAAAGCATTCTGAGAACAATTTTAACGTACTTAATGCTATTGCCGATAATACTACAAGTGGTATGTTAATTTGTGATGAAACTAGACATATTGTCAGCCTAAATAAAGTGGCGCGTGAAATAATAACTCGTAACAGAAAAATAGAAAGCAATATTGATGAATTTAATATTAGCGTTCCTTATTTAAACTCAAAAATGGGGAGTGTGATTGAGAGTAGTTGTTTTCCTTATGATGCCGAGGTTGATGCTCAACCAGTGATTTTATTGGACGAGTCTGGAGATGATATGCTAAATATATCAGTGACCCCTTTGCGAAGAGAATATTTCGGTGCAGCTATAGGAAGAGGGTGTTGCTTAATCACATTAACTCCTGGATATGCCCTTAATTGGTATGCAATTGAAAAAGAGTTTCATTTGACTAAGAGAGAATTAGAGCTTATTAAATTGATTCATAAAAGAAATGGTGTTGATGTTTTAGCCGAAGTTATGGATATAAAGTTGAATACTGTTAGAACTCATATTCAGAATATATATCGAAAGCTTGGTGTTAAGAATCAAATGGACTTGATGGTCAAGCTTGGTTCGTTTAGAGGATGTATTTAATAGTGAGCGCTTGTAGTACTGACTAGTTAATTTTAACTAGTCATTAATTTTTACATTTAAGGTTTCTTTAAATCCCCCCTTTTTGTCCTTTTTATATAAATATTAGTAGTTTGCTTAATTGGCCTGCATGTTGCTTTAGCTACAAGAGGAATGGGGCTACCTAAGAAACTCTTAGATTGGTTTACGCCCTAGTAGTTAATTTTGTTTTAATCGATAAGCTATTCAAGAAAAGTAGTGTGTACATTAAATGGCTTAGATATATAGCAAAGGGACTAAGGGATGATAATGAAGATTGTTATATTTATAAGCATTTTTCTAGTGTTGGTAGGATGCTCCTCAACCAATCGAGATTCATTCAAATATATTAATTCGCAACATAGAATTGGTGAAGGGTTAGAAAATGAACCCAGTTTAAATTATCCATCTTACGAAGTTGTTGCAAAAAGAATTGAAGAAAAACAACCCCCTACAGGAGATGAACTTAAGAAATTTGTACAGGAGGCGGTTAGTCTTACTTACTCCCACTGTATGGACACCATTAATGAAGTAGTTGATGAGTCACATCGGTCAAAATGGCAAAAAGAGCAATTTCTTATTGGTACTACTCTTGTTACTGGACTAATGGCTATTAATGGCGCCTCTAATGAGAGCTTTCAGCGTCTCGCCTTAGCCACTGCTTTTTTGGTTGCTACCAGTGAATTGTACCGCAATTATTACCTCTTGGGGCCCGACGCATACGCTATAAAAGGAATGATTCAGAATGCACTAAATAAGCAAATAGAGTTAATTAATAATGCTGAAGTTAGTTCTTTTCCAATCGCAACTAAACGAATTTATGATTTTGCGAATATGTGTACTTCAAACTCTATTAATGCTTATGTGTCCCAATCATTACTCAAAGCAGAGTTTGAACTCCCTAAAGATGTAACCAATATGGAGCTTGCTGATCTTTATGATGAAGTTGATAAAATTTTGAATGAATCGGTAGGTTACAAGGAACTTGTCTCTATAAGTAAAGCTATAAATTTATCAAGTGCTAGTCTTAAAGCACACGTGGTTTTGAAAGAAGTGTTTGGTAAAGATTTGATTAAATTGGTTGACGAACGTCGGTCTGAGTTGCGAAGAGTTTTTAATGAGGTGTCCCCGGTTCTTATGAATAAACTAGAAGGCTCGTGGGAGGAGTTTTCAAAAGAAATTAGTGAAAAGTTGAAAGAATTAGAAGAATCTAAACCTCAAGAAGCGCAAAGAACATTAATTATTAAAGGTGATAGTAGAGCAATAACAGAAGATGACATGAAAAATATCGATATAAATGATTTTAATGTTTCCACTCGAGCTCAATATAACGCAAATGGCGTAGTTACTGTTAAATAGAGGCCTGTATGAATGAGTATATAATTAAAAAAGGTGACACTATGGAGTCAATTTCAAACTCAATACCTATATCTCCGGTAGAGTTAAAGGCTATTAATACTCACATTGATTTTAACAATACTCTTATTGCTGATGTAGGTGTCAATTTACCAGAGCCACTTAAGAATAAACTAGATAATGATTCTCAAGCGCCTTATTGGTATCGCATTGCCTATGATGAAATGATTAATGGGGTGGCAGAGATACCTGGAGCGCAACATCATGAGCGTATTTTGGAATACCATAGTTCAACCACCTTAAAAGCAACTACCGACGAAGTTCCTTGGTGCTCAAGCTTTGTTAATTGGTGTTTACTTGCTTCTGGGTTAGGGGGTACAAATAGCGCAGCAGCTCGCTCATGGTTGAATTGGGGAATTGAACTTTCTCAGCCCGCCCTTGGTTGCGTAACAGTGTTGAGCAGAGGGACTAATCCAAGTCATGGGCATGTAGGCTTCTATTCTGGTTACGAAAATGGCCAAATTGCCTTGCTGGGTGGCAATCAAAGGGATTCTGTGAATATATCTCTATATAGTGCTGATAGAGTACTCGGTTTCCTATGGCCCTGAATGTTAATAGTTGAGCTTTGCTTTAATGGAAGGATTGAGGTTCTAGCTACATCGGGAGACTTGAAGATGGACTTTAGGATTTTTTATGTATTTCTTGTTTTTTGGATATCTTTTTCAGCGTATGCGGTTGGAACCTTAAAAGGTACAAGCACATTTGATTCGCTTAGTTTTGATGCTAAAGAAGTTCAGCGTTTTAGAGCCTATGGTGTTAACTCTGCGGTGTGGAATTTCAGGGAAGGAGATGATGATGCTCTACAAGCCGATTACTCATTTTTGTACACGATATACGACTGCAGAGTTAGGCATTCTAGTTCCAAAGAAGACAATACAGAACTCAAAAGTACTGAAGGAAGCTGGAGTGACTGTGGAGAAAATGCCCTAGTTAAGCCATTAGTCTTTGTTTCTTATACTGGTCAATTTGATTTCTACTTGAGTACAAGGTCTTCTAGCCCAGTAATAAATAGGCTGAGTAATCCAGCTATTCATTTTTTTAACATTGTTGATAAAGATAAATATGTAAATTATTTTGATATTTCTTTTGAGCACCGTTCTAATGGGCAAACTCGAGAAATTGACGAATTTGACTCATCCGGTTTGAAAACTGAAACGGCATATCTCTCTGGTGATTACCGTTATTTTGACGAAATCAGTCGTGGGTCAAACTATTTCAAATTGGCTGTTGGAAATGATAAGTCAATTGAGAGCATATCTTTAAATTGGCGCCTATCAATTAAAGCGTATGTTACCGACGACACAGAGGTGAATTGGGGAGAATGGGCTAATTCATCAACCTCAATAAAAGATTATGATATTGTTAGGGCTAGTATTTCAGTTTCACCATTTATATTTTCAGGGCTCACTTTCACCTCAAGTTATGTATTTGGCAAAGAGTTGTTAAAAAACGATTCCTTCGACTGGAGTATCATTTATCCCCTAGAAGGTTGGGGTGTTAGTATTCCACTTATGATTAAAGGGCATCACGGCCCAATGGCCACTCTTTCTAATTATACAAAATCGGTAAGTTCGCTTGGGGTTGGTTTTGCTTTTTATTGGTAGCAAAAGATATTTGGGCTAAGCTATAGAATAGTTTTCGGTTGCCGTTAACTATTCTATTTCTTAACTAAAAATCACTTATCACATTAAACGCTCTAAATTCGTCGTAGGCGTATTGGTCGGTCATGCCACTGATGTAGTCGATAATCAGCCGAGTGCGGTAGTAAAACTCGCGGCATTGTTCGTTGCCAAACTGCTCACTTACTGGCTTTTCTGTCATGGCTTTTTGATAGGCCGCTAAGTGCTTAGCCGGCAGCTTTTTGAATAGGCGCTGTATGTAAGCTGAGCTTTTTTCTTCTACTTTGCTGTTGTCGACTAAGTACTCAAACTGGCCTTGGCTTAGTGTTAACAGCGGTTGGTAACAAGCCATTAAGCCTGAGATAATTTGGTAGCCTTGCAGCTCGCGGGCTTCTACCTCTGGGTGACAAAAGCAACGTTCTAGCGCGACGCTTTTAAAGGTTTCTACAATGTGGTGGTTTACGCTGCCATCTTCGATAAGCGCGCGGTTTAAGCTGCCTTGGTAAATTGCTTCTAAGTTTTCCACAAACTGGTTTTTGGCATGTTCGGGCAAGCGTTGGTTTACCTCTACCCGTAAAAACACAAAAAACATGCTGTTGCTTTCGTGCCCGCGCGTTGAGGCTTTATCTAGCATCTTGCTCATGGTTGCCTGCTCTGCTTCTGGCAGCGATGCGGCTAAACTTGCGAATTTTTCTGTTAAGGCGATTTTTAGTTCATCGACACTCAGCACGCCTTTTTCTATGGCATCTTCTAAATCGGCAATGCCGTAAGACACATCATCGGCGGCTTCCATAATGTAAGAAAAGGGCGAGCGGCAGTATTGGTCTATGTCTAAGCTATTGCGAATGTCTTGAATGTAGTTTTTCTCGCTAAGGTAATAACCCACCTTCTTTTTTAGGTAATTAAACGGAGCGCTTTTTTCTGGCTTAACTTCTGTTCCGCAACGAGTGTATTTGAGTATGCCAGAGGCTTGCGAGTAGGTGAGGTTGAGCTTTAATAAGGAGTGAATAAGCCGAATGCCTTGGGCGTTGCCCTCGAAGCTGACTAAGTCTCGGTGGATGGCTTCTGGCAGAGTTTGTTTCGGTTTTTCGTTCTGGTCTTCATCTAGCACTGTTGCTTGAGAGCTTTGGTAAAGATGATTGAGGTTTCTGCTTAACCAATCGATTAAGGCTTCTTCACCAAAGTGACCAAAGGGCGGGTTGCCTATGTCGTGCATTAAACAGGACATTTCAACAATGCTTTCTAATTGCCGCTCTAGTCCCTTAAGTTGGTAGCGATCTTGTTCGTCAACTAAGGCTTCGCAAATAAGCTGAGAAATATAGCGACCCACTTGCTGCACTTCTAAAGAATGGGTGAGGCGGCTGCGAACTGCAGCGTTGCGCTCTAAGGGGAATACTTGGGTCTTTTGCTGCAATCGCCGAACCGCAGCGCTGTTAATGATTCGGCCTCGATCGCTTTCAAATTTCTTTAAGTCGGCATTAAGATCTGGCTTAGCAGGGTAGGGCCGAGTACCGAGAATTTTGTTAGCGAAATTTACCGTCATACTCTAAGCCGCTCTCTATCAATTAGAGTATTTATACTGCTGTATTATCTATAGAAAATCAATTGGTGGGTTTTATGAAAATTAATAAAAGCCCCCGGTTTATTTGCTGTTTTTGTACTACACATCTTCAGCCTCGAGAAAGATAGATAATCTCACCTTAGTGATTGATGTCTAGTGACTAATTTGTAATTATCAGTTTAATAACTTTATTGTTAATTATTTTGGTTTAGTCAATATTTTTGATACCAGTTTGCAGAGGAAGCGATGTTAAACGGAATTGCATTTGATAGTTTTAAGCAGCGACAGCTAGAAAATAGGCTGAGTGTTACTTTAGATCAGGAAAAATTGTTTAAGGAAATAGATAAAATACAAGGTCTTACTGGCGCTGCTGTTGTATATGTCGACAGCGAACTAAATGTTGTTGAACTGCGAAAATTTAGGCCTGTGTGCCAAATCAACCCTATAAAAATTGTACTTAGAGAACCACTTAAAGCTATGGGGAAATCTGAATTTGCAAACCACTTAAAAACCGGACAATCCAACGCTAGAGAATCGAGGTTGGTTGGCGAAATCGCTGGTGCAGCTCTAAGCTGTGGGGCTGCTGTTCTTGGTTGGGTTGTCGTAATTGGAAGCGGTTCTGCTATCCCGTTAACTGGAGGTGTTAGCAGTGTCGTTACTTATACGGCGGTTGCTGCAGCTTCGGCAAGTTCAGTTCAATGTGGGAATAGCTTGTACAGAACTTTTAATGAGGTTCAGCAACCTGAAGTTAATGACCAGCTCGATTCTCAGAAATGGTACAGTGTTACGTCGAGTGCTTTAGATATAATTTCCCTCGCTGGAGCAGCTACAGCCGCAGTAGCTAGTATAAAAGCGTTTAAGTTGATGCAGGCAACTTCAGGGAAGCCAACTCTTGAACTATTGAATGGGTTAACTAGAGCTGAGAGAGCTCGCTTAACCAAAGAGATAATTCGACTGAATCACCCCGGTGTATCGAATGCCGTACTAAAAACAATGGTTCGCAATGGGGTTTATCCTAAGCGCTATGCTGGGATTCAAATAACTAATGCACTGAAGTTACAATTGAAAGATGCTGTTGGGGCTACCATGAGTTTTTCTGGTAGCGCACTTTCTGGAACAGTTAAGGGTTTAGCAATTGGAATACATCAAGAATTGGCGGTAATAGAGTGACAAAAAAAAATATGGATAGAGAAGAGGTTATTAGCTGGTTTCCTCCTTTAGCTTCGACGCTTTGTTTCTTACTTGTCACTTTGCTTACGATGATCTTTTTTGGTTCAAGCATGGGAAATTGGGGGATGTTAAACATTGCTCCTGAGCTTGTTTGGGGAGTCGGAGCGATACTTATGGTCATATTTTGTGTGATTAACTTTCGAATTACCCGAGGCTCTTTTAGGTGTAAAAGGTTATTACAACTGTATGTTTTAACTGTGATTATAGTCTCACTGCCCTTGTGGTTAACTTACGACCCCTTTGCGGACAAGGTACGATCTTTATTGCAGGTATTTACTTTAGTCTGTGGGCTACTTGTTCTAAAACTCACATCTTCTAAAACATACTTGGCATTTATTCAGTTTCAGTACGATGCTCAGCAAAGCTTGAAAGCAGCAAAGCTGGAAGTTGAGCAAGAGATGCAGAAAATACTGAAGAGTAAGCAACAAGGTAAGTAATTGCTTTAGCTTAGTGAAAAATGGCTCATAGTTTATGAGTCTTTTTTCTAGGTATACCTTAAGAGTACGCCAGCACCTATTGAAGTGTCAGATATCGTAAAACTCTACCAATACATAACTTGCCACCATCAAAGCGCAACTCAACATAAATAAAGTGAAGGCAAAAACGAAAAGCCTGCGAACGTGTGTAGGCACCTTGTTTCTTTTCTCAAGCATTCCGTAGCGTTTGGCGTGAAACGAGCTCAAGAAAACAGTAGCGTATTGCAGAATTCCTTGCCCAGAAAAGAAAAAACTTAAAGAGTAAAACCTTACCCCGTCATCAAGTTCATCTTCTAAATATAATAGCCATTTTGATTTTAAGTAAACGACTAGGCCTACCCAAGCAAACATACTTAAGCAGCCAGCTGACAACAAAATAATGAAGATTTTGGATATACAGTTAATGTTTTCCATTTTTGATTTGAGATTAACTAGTTAGTTGTTTCACTTGATAATTCAAAGGTATATTACATTAGTGAGTTTAAAGTTAATAGGTTGTTGGGCTTTCTAACTCCACTAGAGAGGGGAATATGCAAGAAATACATGATTACCTGGTACGAGAAGAAGAGAGCGGCTTGATACTTAGTTTGGGAGGTTCTAAACAGCAATTGTCTTTACCGGGTGTGCTGGTAGAGAAGGGGTTTAAGCTTGCCAATGGTGAGAGTCTTTGGCTAAGTAGCAATGACTCTCCCTACGAAGAAACTTTGTTCGTAAGCCTTGTTAACTCTAAAAACTTAGTGGTAGATAAGCTTGAGCTTTTTAAGCCTTATACGCCGGGAATTTTAAACGAGGTCGTTGTGGGTGATAGCAGTATTCAATTTGAGTTTTGGGCTGAGGAAACTCATCAGGTAGCAGTAGGGAAAGATAAAAAGTTACGTTTCCCTCGTCTATTTTCTGAGGCTGGTTGTTATTACTTAAGTAAATTCATGCCAAGTCGTTTATCCATTTCAAAGCTAGAAAAATAAGAATGTACCCACGTAACAACTAGTACTAGGCAGCGGTACTCTTTCTCCACTAGTATGATTCGAACTCTCTAAAAGCGACAAGATATGAAGACCACTTCATATCTTGTCTATTCATTCTTCTAATCTAACTTGATGCGTAACACATGGTAGGGCTTGCTTGAGCCTTCTTCCCCTTGGTTAAACGCTGGGTGAAGGTGTAGCGAGTTTTGGGTCACGTACAAATAGCCATTTTGGATTGAGAAACCATCGGCCCAAGACAATAGTTTGTCGTCTTGTGCAAAGATTTTGTAACCATTTGGGTTGGCAATGCCAATGGCATTTTTCTCAATGTCGCCCACATAAATATTACCGTTGTCAGAGATAATCATGCCATCGCTTGGGCGCTTTTCACTAAAGAACTCGATACTTTGGCCAAGCTTGTCAGCACTTAGCTTTTCATTCGCTAAGGCTTGTGCAGGAATGCGGTAAATAGCACTACCGTTTACCGAGCCAAAATATAGCCACTGGTTGTTGGCATCAATAGTGATTGGGTTTAAGCCTAGGTACAGCGCACCTACATTACCGTTTTCACGTTTGGTGGCCATTGGCGCGTTATCTATTCGCACTTCATGTTCTGGAGACAATAAGGCTTTATGTGATTGCAGTACTCGGCGAGATTCACTTGTCACCAAATCAACCACCACAAAGGCTGGCGCCGCTTCACCGTATAGGTTTCCTAAGCTGGTATCAGCAATGTACATTTGCTGGCGCTGGGTATCTAAGGCGAAGTCTTGCAGGAAAGAGTTGCCTACCATTACGTCTTTGCTTATCTCGATACGTTTGAACAGGGTGTTGTTTACGCTGTCCCAGGCAACAATTTGGGCGGGTGCGTCGGCGCTGCCCATATCCAAAATCCACACTACGCCATCTTTAGTGCTGTCGATGCCAATCACCGACGAAAAGCCTACTTCGCCCTTCTCGGGGCCGTTTGCCCAATCTTGAGTGGGGTAGGGCTGGGTTGAGCCGTCTTGCATTAGCTCAACCACTCTAAATTCTGGCGCATCTAGGGGCTGCATAGATAAAAAGGTGCGGCCTTGCGGGGTAACGGTAATGTTACCTGGGCGAGTGCCTTCTAGCTGCGCAACCACTTCTATGTCGGCTGCTTGTGCGGGGTTAATGAGCAATGCGGTGCTTAGTGCCAATAATGTGCTTAGCTTTTTCATGTGAAGCCTCTTTCCTTTTAAGCCCCACTAATACAGGGCTTGGTGTGTCGTGTGTAAGGTTTGGTGTGCCTAGTTAGGCGATTTTTGTCATTTCGTTTAGGGTGAAGCTAGCTACTGCTCCGTCGGTGGCAGCCATGTAATCGGCTAAATGTTGGTTGCCCATGTGTGCTTGCCAAAGTTCACGCGAGGTCCAGTTTTCGTAAAAAGTGAAGTGCGCTGGGTTTTCGTTGTCTTGGTGAAGGTCGTAGTTAATGCAGCCTTCTTCGGCGCGGGTAATCTCAATCAATTTTAATAGCTCGGCTTTTACCAATTCAATTTTGTCTGCATTAGCAACAATGTTTGCAACGATAGTTAATGTAGTCATAGGGTATTCCTCAGTTGTTTAATTTTGCGCTGCGGTTGCAGTGCCTTGTTGGTATGGATGTATAGTAGTGGTGAAATTAACAATGAAAAACAGGCTTTAATTTGAATTATTATCAAATATTAATTGATAATAATTGAGGGTTATTCTGCTAAGCAGGCTTATTGCCTTAGCTCTTGTTGCTGTATTTACTTGATTAGCTGCTAATATCGATACAATAAATAGTTGATTATCAAATTTTGGTAGACAGTATGCTTCTTGAAGATTTGCAGGTGATTTTAAAAGTGGCGGAGTTTCGCAGTATTACTGCTGCGGCCACTAATTTAGATATGCGTACCGCCACGGCCAGTGCGGCAGTAAAAAGAGTTGAGGCCTCACTGGGCGCAGAACTATTTATACGCACCACTCGCCACCTTCGTTTATCGTCTGCGGGTGAACGTTATTTGCCGCAGTGCCAGCAAGCTTTAAAAATGCTTGAGCAGGCCAAGTTAAATATGCGCGAAGACTTAGGCATTATTGATGGCGAAATTCGAATCTCTCTGTCGTCTGATTTAGGGCGAAACCTAATTACTCCTTGGCTAGATGAGTTTTTACTTGAGTACCCCAAGGTGGAGTTGCGCAGCAGCATTAGTGACAGCAACATTGATTTTTATCGTGACTCGGTAGATATGGCGCTGCGTTACGGCTCACCGAATGATGCCAACATGTATGGCTTCAAGATTTGTGATGTACCCAGGTTGGTATGTGCAAGCCCCGAATATATAGCTGAACATGGCACGCCTAGCGGGCCAGCTAAGCTAATTGAACACAACGTTCTGCTGTATCAACTACACGATATTTTGCAAGACGAATGGCAGTTTGACGATGGCCAGCAAAAGCACAAAGTGAAGCTAAAAGGTAACCGAGCATCTAATGACGGGGACTTAGTCAGGCGCTGGTGTGTGGCAGGCAAGGGCATTGCCGTTAAGTCTTGTCTTGATATGTCGCGCGACTTATTGGCCGGCCGAGTACTGAGTGTAATGCCGCAATACCAAGCCACACCTACCGAGCTATGGTTAGTCTGCCCTAGTCGTCAATCTATTACGCCTACGGTGCGTTTATTGCGCGATCTTTTTAGAGAGAAAACCGAGACCATTCTTAATGAGATGCATAAAAAGGGCATTTTGAACTGAGTGGTTGCGGTACCTTTACTGGCGCTTGGGCTGTTGTTTTAGCAAGCAACCTCAGCCCTTGTTGCGTTGGTTTTTGATCTTTTAGGCGCTTCTTTCAAATTATTTTTTTGTGAAGATGTATTTATTATTAGCTGGGCCAAGCGTGGCTAGTTGCTGGTGTTTTTCGGTTGTGTAGCGCTTATTTGGGGCCGGTCTCTCATTCGGTAATTACTTCGCTATCTACTTGAAATAACTAAATAGAAATCATTCCCACTTCTTATTTTGGCGCTTTAAACCTCTGTTTTTGGCTTGTTTAGCTGCGAGTAAAAACCGCTGCCAAATTCGCTGTAAATCAGCCATGAAAGCCACCCCGCCTGCCCTTGAACCCACTGAGCAAACTTTGACTTTTATTTGAATTGCTGTAAATTTATTTTTAATTGCACGTTCAATTAAGAAACATTTAAGTAACAATATGCCAAAAGTAGGAATGCCCGAAATACGCCGACCGCAACTTGTAGAAGCCACTATGGCGGTAATTGACGAGGTGGGGTTATCGGGCGCTAGCGTTACCTTAATCAGTAAAAAAGCGGGGGTGTCTTCAGGGATCATTCACCACTATTTTGGCGGCAAGCATGGTTTATTAGAAGAAACCATGCGCACCGTGTTACGCCGGTTATCTGCTACGTCTATTGCGCACTTACAAGCCGCAGACCCTAATAACGTTACCGCTAGGGTTATGGCGATTGTGGCCGCTAATTTTGATGGCTACCAAGTTGAAAGCAAAGTGGTAAAAACTTGGTTGGCCTTTTGGGCGCAGGCGATGCACGACAGCGATTTACACCGATTACAGCGGGTTAACGAGCGCCGCTTGTTGTCGCATCTTCGTTATGAATTAAAACAAGCCTTACCCGCCGAGCAAGCGCTGTTTGTGGCGCAGGGTATTGCTGCCTTAATTGACGGCATTTGGCTACGGGGCGCGCTAAACCCTGATGGTATTTCTCCAGAAAACGCGCAAAAAATCATTTCTGATTATCTCGAAAAACAGCTCGCGCCATACTTGAGCTAACGCTTTAACCATGCAATCACTATTAATTATCAAGGCATTTTGATGAAAATGAAGTCTCTTTACATCCATGGTCAGGCAACTGATGCCACATCAGTTGACACGTTTATTACGGCTAATCCTGCCACTGGTGAGCCATTAGCGGAAGTTGGCCAAGCATCGGCTGACGATGTAGACCGTGCGGTTGCCTCGGCGCAACAGGGCTTTAAAGTGTGGTCGGCGATGAGCGGCATGGAGCGAGGCCGCATTATGATGCGTGCAGTTGCTATATTGCGCGAACGTAACGACGAGCTAGCAGAGCTAGAGGTAAAAGATACCGGCAAGCCCATTCAAGAAGCTATTGAAGTGGATATTGTGACAGGCGCCGATGTGATTGAATATTACGCGGGGCTAGCGGCGGCCATTCAAGGCCAGCAACAAGACTTAGGTCATGGTCAGTTTTTTTACACGCGCCGTGAGCCCTTAGGTGTTTGCGCCGGTATTGGTGCATGGAATTATCCTATTCAAATCGCCATGTGGAAATCTGCCCCAGCATTAGCCGCTGGTAACGCCATGGTGTTTAAACCCTCTGAAGAAACGCCTTTATCAGTCTTAAAGTTAGCTGAGATCTTTACCGAAGCAGGCCTACCAGACGGCGTATTTAACGTGGTGCAAGGTGACTACCGCGTTGGCCAAATGCTCTCTCGCCATGCCGATATTGCCAAAGTGTCTTTCACGGGTGAATCAGGCACTGGCAAAAAAGTGATGGCCGATGCAGCCGGCACCCTTAAAGACATCACCATGGAACTGGGCGGTAAATCGCCATTGATTGTGTTTGACGATGCTAAGTTAGATAACGCGGTATCGGCAGCCATGCTCGCCAACTTTTATACCCAAGGTGAAGTATGTACTAACGGTACGCGGGTATTTGTACATGATGCTATTTATGAGCAATTTGTTGAGCAGATTGCCCACCGAACAAGCAAGTTGCAGATTGGCGATCCCAGCAATATGGCGACGCAAATTGGCGCACTTATCTCTGAAGAACACATGCACAAGGTGCTGGGCTTTATTGAAGCGGGTAAACAATCTGGTGCACGCCTGATATTCGGTGGCGAACGCGAAACCGCCAATGGCTTAGACAAAGGCTATTTTGTACAGCCCACCATTTTTGCCGATTGCAGCGACGATATGCCGCAAGTGCAAGAAGAGATCTTTGGCCCAGTAATGTCGATTCTACGTTTTAGTGATGAAGATGAAGTGGTTAAGCGCGCCAATGCTACCCAATATGGCTTAGCCGCGGGCTTGTTTACCCAAAACTTATCACGTGCTCATAGGGTGATTGCACAAATAGAAGCCGGTATTTGTTGGGTAAATACTTGGGGTGGCTCGCCAGCAGAAATGCCAGTGGGCGGTTACAAGCAATCGGGCATTGGCAGAGAAAACGGTATTGAAACACTTAATCATTACACTCAAAACAAGAGTGTGTTGATTGAGCTGGGTGATCTTGAGTGCCCTTACGAGTAAGCCAGATACAGTGGTTATGTTAGGCCTAGGAAATTGCACACCTTATTGGTTGGAACGTCAGGGAAAGAAATGAACACCAAGTATGATTACATTATTGTTGGCGCGGGTTCTGCGGGTTGTGTATTAGCCAACCGCTTAAGTGCCTCGGGCAAGCACTCGGTTTTACTGCTTGAAGCTGGTGGCAGTGATAGCAGTATTTTCATTCAAATGCCGACTGCGCTGTCTTACCCCATGAACAGCGATAAATATGCCTGGCAGTTTGAAAGCCAGCCAGAAGCAGGCATAAATAATCGCCGCTTACATTGCCCTAGAGGGCGAGTATTGGGCGGCAGCTCATCGATTAATGGCATGGTATATGTGCGTGGCCATGCTTGCGATTTTGATGAATGGGTAGAGCAAGGCGCTGCTGGCTGGAGTTACCAAGAGTGCTTGCCGTATTTTCGTCGTGCAGAGTCGTGGATCGGCGGCGAAGATGCCTACCGAGGTGGCGATGGCCCACTAGCCACGTGTAATGGCAATAACATGACACTAAACCCGCTTTACCAAGCCTTTATTGATGCAGGGCAGCAAGCAGGCTATCCAAAAACCAACGACTACAACGGTTACCAGCAAGAGGGTTTTGGCCCAATGCATATGACCGTAGACAAAGGCGTACGCGCCTCAAGTTCTAACGCTTATTTACGTAGCGCCAACAAGCGTAAAAACCTTAGCGTAAAACAAGGTGTGGTGACTCGAAAAGTGCTGTTAAAAGACAAGCGTGCGGTAGGTGTTGAAATTGAAGTCGGTGGAAAAATTCAATCGATTTATGCCAACAACGAGGTGATATTGTCGGCAGGTTCTGTTGGCTCGCCACAGCTATTGCAGTTGTCTGGCATTGGCCCCAAAGCGGTGCTAAAAGATGCTGGTATTGCCCTAGAGCATGATTTACCCGGCGTGGGTGAGAATTTGCAAGATCATCTAGAAGTGTATTTTCAGTATGCTTGTCGCCAAGCGATTACCCTTAACAGTAAACTAGGGCTAATTAGCAAAGGTTTGATTGGCACCCGCTGGATACTATTAAAAGATGGCTTAGGGGCGACTAATCACTTTGAGTCCTGCGCCTTTATTCGTTCGCGAGCAGGTTTAAAATGGCCGAATATTCAGTATCACTTTTTACCTGCCGCGATGCGTTACGACGGCCAAGCAGCGTTTGACGGACATGGATTTCAGTTACATGTTGGACCAAATAAACCGCAAAGTCGTGGCCGCATTCGGGTGACTTCTGCCGACCCTCATGGCAAACCAAGTATCGAATTTAACTACATCAGTACCGCGCAAGATAAACAAGATTGGCGCGATTGTATCCGTTTAAGCCGCGAGATTCTGGCGCAGCCAGCCATGGATGACTACCGCGGTGAAGAGATTCAACCGGGCGTAGATATTGATAGCGATGAAGAGATCGATGCTTGGGTAAGGCAAAATGTAGAAAGTGCCTATCACCCTTCTTGTAGCTGCAAAATGGGCGCTGATAACGACCCAATGGCGGTGCTTAATCAGCATTGTCAGGTAAAGGGCATTGCTGGTTTACGGGTGGTAGATTCTTCAGTATTCCCAACCATCCCTAACGGTAACCTTAATGCTCCTACCATTATGGTCGCCGAGAAAGTCGCAGATGCTATTTTAGGCAATACACCGCTTGCTGCCTCAGATGCAGCAACATGGATTGCTCCCAATTGGGACACCGAGCAACGCACAGGTAGTGCACAACGCCCCGCCTTTCGCTGACAAAGAACACTTAAAAACACATGACAGTTTACTGGAGACGAAGATCGCTCCAGTACGTTGTTACACGCAAGAATTTGTTAGGGGCGCTAAGCGTGCCTCGGTAACACTCACTACGGACTAAAAAGGAAGAGTCATGAACAATACACCGATTAAACGCGCCATTATTGGCAGTACCGCTTTACTACTGAGTTTTTCAGCCTCAACGGTTGCTGCTGCGCAATGTGACACTGTGCGTTTTTCTGATGTAGGTTGGACAGATATTACCGCCACAACCGCAATAACCAGTGAAGTACTTAAAGGCTTGGGTTACCAAACCACGACTCAGTTGTTGTCTGTACCAGTGACTTACTCGTCTATGGCCAACAACGACATCGACGTGTTCTTAGGTAACTGGATGCCAACCATGGAAGCCGACATTGCCAAGTATCGCGAGCAAGGAACCGTTGAAACGGTGCGCGCCAATTTAGAGGGCGCTAAGTACACCCTGGCGGTACCTAAATATGTTTACGATGCGGGTGTGCATAGCTTTGCCGATTTGGCCAAGCATAAAGAACAGCTTCGTGGTCGTATTTATGGCATTGAGCCAGGTAACGATGGTAACCGCCTTATTCAAGATATGATCGACAAAAATGCTTTTGATCTAAAAGGCTTCAAACTGATTGAATCAAGCGAAGCGGGCATGGTGTCGCAAGTAAAACGCGCCGTTGACCGCGAGCAATGGGTGGCCTTTTTAGGCTGGGCGCCGCATCCAATGAACAGCAATTTTGATATGGCTTACCTCGACGGTGGCGACGACTTCTTTGGCCCTAACTACGGTGGCGCTAATGTTTACACTAACGTGCGTAAAGGCTACCTAGAAACCTGTTCAAACGTAGGTCAGTTGCTTAAAAACTTAAGCTTTAGTTTGGAAATGGAAAACCAACTGATGGCGAGCATTTTAGATGACAAACAACAGCCTGATGCAGCAGCCAAAGCCTGGTTAAAAGCGAATCCTGAAGCCTTGGCTGAATGGCTTAAGCAAGTGACAGCTCGTGACGGTAGCGATGCTAGCAAAGCGCTACAAACTTACTTAAACATCTAGTCAGCGTTTAGCTCGCTGCGGCAAATATGCCACAGCGAGCTAGCGTTATTTTATTCATTTAATCAACACAATACAGACCATTAAGGAGTAACAGTGGACTTTATTACAGAGCATAAAATCCCATTAGGTGAATGGATGGCCACCTTCGTGGATTGGCTAACCTACAGCGCCGCCGGATTTTTTGACTCAGTGTCATATACCCTCGAATCAGTGATTATGTTTTTGGTGGAGCTATTTAAATGGTTTCCGCCTTCGGTGCCCATTGTGGTTACCGCCTTATTAGCGTGGTTTTTACACCGCAGTATTTCCCTCGTGATATTTATCGTGGCTGCTTTGCTACTGATTATGAACCTAGGGTACTGGGAAGAGATGCTTGAAACGCTGGTATTGGTATTAAGTGCTACCACTATTTCGTTGTTGGTAGGCGTGCCAATCGGCATTGTTGCCGCACATAAACCTTGGTTATACACCATACTCAGGCCCATTCTCGATTTGATGCAAACCATTCCCACCTTTGTTTATTTGATTCCCACCTTAGTGCTATTTGGTTTAGGGGTGGTTCCGGGTCTTATTTCTACCATTATTTTTGCCATTGCTGCTCCAATACGTCTCACTTATTTAGGCATTAGCCGGGTACCAGCAGAACTGGTTGAAGCCGGTAAAGCATTCGGCGCTAGTCGACTGAAATTACTGCTTAAGGTTGAGCTTCCGGCGGCAATGCCAAATATTATGGCAGGGGTAACCCAGTGCATTATGTTGTCTTTATCGATGGTGGTGATTGCCGCGCTAGTAGGGGCCGATGGCTTAGGTAAACCGGTAGTACGCGCGTTAAACACCGTGAACATTGCCCAAGGTTTTGAAGCGGGATTAGCGATTGTATTGGTGGCGATTATTTTAGATCGCTTATGTAAAAGCCCGGCTAGCCAGAACAAAGAGGGATAGGCATGAGTGCAATTAGTATTAAAAACTTAGATGTGCTGTTTGGTTTTCAAACCGCCAAATCTTTAGCTTTGCTAGATCAAGGCGCTAGCCGCCAAGAGATTATTGATGCCACTGGCGACGTGGTAGGTGTTCACGATGTTAGCCTTGATATTAAAAAGGGTGAGATTTGCGTATTAATGGGCTTGTCTGGTTCGGGTAAATCGAGCTTGTTACGGGCGATTAATGGGTTAAATACGGTTACCCGTGGCTCACTCACTATTGAAGATGGTGACCAGCCGATTGATTTGGCTAATTGTGATAAAGCGGCCTTGCGCCACTTACGTACCAATCGCATTTCAATGGTGTTTCAAAAGTTTGCCCTGATGCCGTGGTTAAGCGTATTAGATAACGCTGCATTTGGCTTAGAGATGCAAGGCATCGCAAAAGCTGAGCGCAGACGCTTGGCCGAAGAAACTCTAGAGCTAGTGGGCTTAGCCGAGTGGAAAGATAACTTCCCGCATGAGCTATCGGGTGGCATGCAACAAAGGGTTGGGCTGGCGCGAGCATTTACCATGGATAGCGATATTTTATTAATGGATGAGCCGTTCTCGGCGCTGGATCCTTTGATAAGAACCCAGCTACAGGATGAACTGTTAGAGCTACAGCGTAAGCTAAACAAAACCATCGTATTTGTAAGCCACGACTTAGACGAAGCGCTAAAGCTGGGCAACAAAATTGCCATTATGGAATCGGGCCGTGTAATACAGCACGGTAGACCAGAAGATATAGTGCTTAACCCAAAAACAGAATACGTAGGGGAGTTTGTTGCGCATACTAATCCGCTAAATGTGCTGTGTGGCCGCTCTTTAATGACCGAAACCAGTGAGCTTAAAACCCAAAACGATAAGCTGGTATTGAGCGAGTATGATCAAAGCTACATTGAAGTGAATCATCTAAAGCAGGTGGTATCGGTAACACGCGGAGACAAACTTTTGCCTCTGCATCGATGGCAAGAGGGCGACAACATAGAGTCCTTAAGTAAAGATAGCCAAGTGATTGCTCCGGCTGATGTGTCTATGCGTGAAGGTTTAGAAATTCGCTATAGAACAGGGTTACCGGTGTTACTGGCTGATGAAGGTGTGCTGGTGGGAGTTTTAGCTGACAATGATTTCTACCATGCGCTGCTAGGTAAACATTTTTCTTATGAAGCGAGCGCTTAAATATTTTTCAATATTGTTGGTGATGGTAATAACCCTTTGCTGATGACGATAAGTATTTAAAACAAGCCATAAAGGCGGATCAATATGATTCGCCTTTTTTGTATTCATCAGTTTATAAAAATTACGCTCGAGTCACTGGGTAAGCGCTGTATTGCAAAAATGGCCTTAACAGTAAAAAAGTCTATTAAGGCCGTGCTTATCTTAGTAGAATCTTGGTCAATAAAGGTTAGTGATTTAAATGTTACTAATCTCAAGGTAAAACATTCGAAGGGAGTCGGTGCGTTGCTTAAATGGAAAGTATTCTTTTGGCTTGGTGTCATTGCCACCATCGCTAATGTTTTGCTTAGCGTGTATCAAGATAAACCGGCTATTGGGGTGTTGCTATCAACGTTAATAACAGCGGTACTGTTAGTTCCCTATTACGGTTATGCTTATCAAAAAGCGCTGGCAACAGTAACACTGTGGAAGATACTGCTGTGGTTAGAAGCTTTGCTAATGACTTTTGTTCTGCTGTTTGCAGTGATTGGCCAAGTGGCTTATTTAGCGAGTGAAGGTGGTGTTTCAGTCGCCTTGTTAGGTTCAGTACTTATATTGCTAATTTGTCCGCTTACCTTAATTCCCCCTTATCGTTATGTATATCGCTCAAATGCGTTGTGGAATATTTAACCATGATGTTTCTTTTGGGAAAATATGATCATTAAAAACCAAGGTTAACAGTGGCCATAATAATTTTTTAATGGCTGGCGGTTAATCTTGTTTCGTAAAGTGCCACTTTTTTAACATGTAGGTTTACGGCAGAAAGGATGCTGAATGTACGATTTTTTAGTTGCTGATATTAATACCAGTTTTACAATTTGTTTAGCCTTTGTATTAGGCTTAGCTTTATTTGAAATACTGGGTTCTTTAATAGGCCTAAGCTTATTAAATACTCTGGATGACTTACTGCCCATTGATATAGATGTTGATATGGATGCCGACGTAAATAGCGGCGCGCTCTCAGGTGTGTTGGGTTGGTTGTATCTACATCAGTTGCCATTGTTGGTGTGGCTTATCCTGTTTTTAAGCAGTTTTGGCTTGGCCGGTCTCACGGTTAACTATTTAAGCCTTTCCAATGGGAATTGGTTATTTCCCTCTTTTGTTAGCCATCTAGCAGCACTGGTGTTTGCGATTCTAAGTACGCGGTTTTTAGGACGAGGCATCGCCAAGGTGTTCCCTAAAAGCCAATCTAGCGCGGTATCTAAACACGGTTTTAAAGGTCTACAAGCCAGAATAACTATTGGTACTGCTACCATCGGTAGCCCAGCCGAAGCGGTGTGTGTCGACCAGCATGGGCAAAAACACTATTTAATGGTGCAACCTATAGATAGCGATGACTCGTTTCCTATGGGCACCACCATTGTTCTACTAGAGCGCCATAAAAAATATTGGACCGCCAGCAAACTCAACGAATTATTAAACGATCATTAAGGATAAAGTGTGGATTTTTTAGGAAGTAGCAATAGCATAATGTTTTACTTAATTTGGGTCGGTGTGGGGCTTATTGCCTTTTTCACCATTGGTTTGATTTTAGCCAAATTGTATACCCGAGCGACCAAAGAAACCGCTTTTGTTCGTACCGGTTTAGGCGGCGAAAAAGTGGTGAAAGATGGCGGTGCTATTGTGTTGCCGGTGGTACACGAAACCATCCCGGTGAATATGAATACCCTGCGTATTGAAGTAGAAAAGACTCAGAAAGATGCCTTGATTACTAAAGACAGAATGCGGGTAGATGTTAAGGCTGACTTTTACTTACGAGTAGCGCCTAACAGCGAAGGTATCTCGATGGCGGCGCAAACATTGGGTACGCGCACCATGCGAGTAGAAGAGCTGAAAAAGCTGATGGAGTCTAAGTTTGTTGATGTTTTGCGTTCGGTAGCGGCAGAAATGTCGATGACAGAGATGCATGAGCAGCGTTCTGATTTTGTGCAAAAAGTACAACAGAACGTGATGAACGATTTGGAGAAAAACGGTCTGGAACTGGAATCTGTTTCGTTAACGGGTTTTGACCAAACCGACTTGCAGTTTTTTAACGAAAACAACGCTTTTGATGCCGAAGGTCGCGCTCGATTAACTAAAATCATTGAAGAAAAACGCAAAGAAACCAACGACATTCAGCAAGAGAATCGCATCAAGATTGAGCAACGTAACCTAGAAGCTGAGAAACAATCTCTTGAAGTAAATAAACAAGAAGAAGAAGCCAAGCTAAACCAAGAGCAAGTGTTGGCGTTTAAACGTGCCGAGCAAAAAGCCGAGATTGCCAAAAGCCGCGAAATGAAAGAGCAAGAAGAGCGTGAAGCTGAGATTGCTAAAGAGCGTGCGCTAGAGTCTGCAGAAATTGAAAAATCACGCGATATTGAAACCCGTGAAATTGATAAGAGCAAGGCGTTAGAGCAGGCTTCGATTCAGCGTGAACGCGATTTAGAGGTGGCTGAGCAAGACAAACAAATTGCGGTTGCGCAAAAATCAGAAGAAGAATCAGCTGCTCGTGCTAAAGCTGCCGAAGCTGAAAAACTGATGGTTGAAAAGAGTGAAGCGGTAACCACTGCTCGCCAAATCGCCGAAGCCAATCGTCGTAAAGAGATTGAGGTAATTGACGCACTTAAAGAAGCAGAGCGTGACGCGGTGGGTATTACCGTTCAAGCAGAAGCTGAGAAGCAAGTAGCACAAGATAAGTCATCAGCCATTTTAATTGAAGCTAAAGCCGAAGCCGATGCTAAGAAACTACTAGCCGATGCTGATGAGAAAGTTTATGCAGTAGAGGCTGCCGGTAAGCAAGCCATGTACGAAGCTGAGAATACTCTGCGTGACGAGCAGGTAGAGTTGCAAAAATCTCTGGCCATTTTAAAAATACTGCCAGAGCTAGTCGCCAGTGCGGTTAAGCCTTTAGAGAATATCGAAGGTATTAAAATTTTACAGGGTTATGGTGCTGGCAAGGGTGGAGCAGTGAATGGTGGTTCGGGAGGCGGCAATAAAGGCCTTGCTGAGCAAGTGACTGAAGCGGCTTTAGGTTACCGCGCTAATGCGCCATTGGTAGACGCAATGCTTAAAGAAGTGGGGTTAGTAGATAAGAACAATGGCTGTTTGGAAGATTTACTGACAGGCCATTCGAATATTATTCAAGATGCTTTAAGCGTGACAGAGCAAGAAAGTACACCTGCTCAAGTATCTGAAAAACCTTCTGCTTTGCAAGAAAAGCCAGAAGCTGTTTACTAGATCTTAGCGAATGAGGAGGGCTTCCGTGCCCTCCTTTTTTTAGTTGTAATGTAAACAAGCTGCAGTGAATCCCACCGCTAATCTTTAGTGGCTCAGGCCACCGATGCGCCACTTCTTAACGCCAGTTTTGGTTTCATATTTTACCTTGGGGCATAGCCCTAGCATCACATAATTTTGCCAAACCTCACATTTTTGTAAACGTTTACACTAAACTGTTTGCTTTAAAGGCCGAGCAGGAACACATTATGATCCTAATGATTGCAGACCTTGTATTTAGGCCTTTGGTTGCTTGATGTACCAATATTAAAGCATATGCTTTGCTTTTTTGGGCTTTCTATCAGCGCTTCGGTAGCGGAAGTGGGCTTTACTGCTCGATTGGAAGAAAACCACTAGTTAGCTTATATCAGGTGTTTTTTTACATTTAAATGTAAACGTTTCCATTTTTGGGCTTGCCACCAAATAGGCGCTGCTCATGGCATGTTGGGGTAGGCAAGCAATACAGCCTCATCAAGCACTTATCTTTGTGGTGAAACGGTTAGCAATACAGTTACACAGTTTTTGTGAGATTCAGAATAGCAGCATATTACGGAGATTTTAGATGGCTGATTTAGTGATTAACGAACGAGAATCGTGGGTAAATGACTCGATTGACGGCACCTTGTATACGCAGCAGCACAACAACTTAACTCGCTTAGATTTTGGTAATGACATTAAGGTGATTGCTCGATCTGATTGGCAAAAAGACAAAGTAGCCATTATTTGTGGCGGCGGCTCTGGGCATGAGCCAGCCCATGCAGGCTTTGTGGGTAAAGGTATGTTAACCGCAGCAGTATGCGGCGACTTATTTGCGGCTCCCAGTGTAGACGCTGTACTAAACGCTATTTTGCATGTGACTGGCGATGCTGGTTGTTTAGTGGTGATTAAGAACTACACCGGAGATCGCCTTAATTTCGGCTTGGCTTGTGAGAAAGCCAAAGAAATGGGCCGCAACGTAGAGATGGTGATAGTGAGTGACGATATCTCTATTCCCGAAAACCCTAAACCACGTGGCATTGCCGGTACCCTATTTGTTCATAAGGTAGCCGGTTATGTAGCCGAGCAAGGCGAAGACTTAGCGACGGTGACAAAAGCTGCGCAAGATACCATTGATTCTATCGCCAGTATTGGCATCGCTTTAAGCAGTTGTACATTGCCCGGTGATGATAGTGCAGACCGCATTGCGGCTGGCAAAGCAGAGTTGGGTTTAGGTATTCATGGTGAAGCGGGCATTGAAACCATTGAGTTACGCCAATGCAAAGAACTGGTGAGCATTATGTCTGACAAGCTACTCACTGCTTGTCCAAGTGAACGCCATGCGGTGTTAATTAATAATTTAGGCGGCTTGTCACCGATTGAAATGAACGTGGTGACCAAAGATGTTGTTGAATCAAACCTTGGGAAAAACGCTGAGTTGTTTATTGGCCCTGCGCCCTTAATGACCGCTATTGATATGAAGGGTTTTTCGATCTCTATCATTAAGCTTGATGAGCTTAAGCGCCAAGCATTGCTTAGCGATACCGTAACGGCTGCGTGGCCTGGCGTAAGTAAAAAACAAACTGTGGCGGTGACCCAATGTGAATCTCAATCTTCGCAGATTACATTTAGCCCTTCGCAAAATGAGGCCGTTGCAAATGCATTACGCACAGTGTGCAGCACCATTATCGAGAACGAAGCAGCGCTTAATCACTTGGATACCATTGTAGGTGACGGTGATACCGGTTCTACCTTTGCTTCTGGAGCACGTAAAGTGCTGGCTGAGTTAGACGCGAATCAACTACCGCTAAATGAGCCGGGACTGTTAATGACCGTGATTGGCCAACAGTTAACCACGGTAATGGGCGGATCTTCAGGGGTATTGTTATCCATTTTCTTCACTGCTGCCGGTCGCGAGTTCACCGCGACAAATAACTTAGTTGCTGCTTTCCAATCTGGCTTAGCGCGAATGATGGAGTACGGCGGTGCCGCGGTAGGTGACCGTACCATGATTGATGCGCTTTACCCTGCTTTTGAGGCTTGGGGAGCTAACGGTTTTGCCGCTGCGGTTGAAGCTGCCAAAGCTGGCGCAGATAGCACTTTAGATATGACTAAAGCCAATGCCGGCCGCTCTTCTTATTTAAACAGCGATACCTTGAATGGGGTTAAAGACCCTGGTGCATTTGCCGTTGAGCAAGTATTTGAATCATTGAACAAGTAAGGAGAACAACATGGATAAGATTATAATTTCACCCAGTAAATACATTCAAGGTGAAGGCGCTCTGCATAACATTGGCCAGTATGTTTCCACTTACGGTAAGCAACCGTTAGTGATTGCCGATGATTTTGTCATGGGCTTAACTCAAGCCACTGTTGAAGCTAGCTTCAATGATCAGGCAGTAGATTTTGATGTTTTTAATGGCGAATGTTCACGCGACGAGATTAACCGCCTAATCGATAAAACAGGCTCAGTTAATGCCGATGTCATTATTGGCATTGGCGGCGGAAAAACCTTAGATACCGCCAAGGCCGTTGCTTTTTACTCTAAGTTGCCCGTGGTGATTGTGCCAACGATTGCGTCTACCGATGCGCCAACCAGCGCGTTAGCGGTGATTTACACCCCAGAAGGCGAGTTTAGCGAGTACTTGATGTTTCCTTCAAACCCTAACATGGTGATTATGGACACAGCCATTATTGCTGCGGCGCCGGTTCGCTTAATTGTTGCCGGCATGGGAGATGCCCTGTCTACTTGGTTTGAAGCGCGCGCGAATATGCACTCTGGCAAAGCCACCATGGCCGGTGGTGCACCCACTCGCGCCGCTCAAGCTTTGGCTAAATTGTGTTTTGAAACCTTATTAGCCGATGGCCTTAAAGCCAAAGTAGCGGTAGAGAACAAAGTCAGCACTAAAGCGGTAGAAAACATTATTGAAGCCAATACCTACTTAAGTGGTCTTGGATTTGAGAGCTCTGGTTTAGCCGCTGCGCATGCGATTCATAATGGCTTAACCAAGCTGGAAGAGTGTCATCATTTACTCCACGGTGAGAAAGTCGCCTTTGGCACACTGACTCAGCTCGTGTTAGAAAATGCACCACTGGAAGAAATTACCCAAGTGATTGATTTTTGTAAGTCGATTGGTTTACCCACCAACCTCACGGACATGGGTGTAAAAGAGATTAACCGAGATAAACTGTTGAGTGTGGCAGAGGCTTCTTGCGCCGATGGTGAAACCATTCACAACATGCCATTCCCGGTAAGCGCTCAGGCTGTGTTGTCTGCGATGCTTACCGCGCATCAGCTAGGGAGTTAAGCTGACAATTGTTGCTTGAGTTAAAGCTTGAATAAAATACCGAAGGCATTAATGCCTTCGGTACTATTGGGTTTAAGCACGTAAGTTAGTACTTATTAGTACTTTGCTTATTTACTTACTATTAAACATCTTCTCACCTGTTTTATCGGTAGCCGACCAGAAGTTGATATTGAATTGGGCATCGTTACTCAACTCAATACGGTGCCAGTATTGTGGTGGGCTAGTGGCAAAACTGCCGGCGCTTATTACTACTTTTACCTCTGGCTCAGTGGCTTCTGCATCAGCAAAGCCGTAATAGGTTACCGTACCCTCCATTACGCAGAGCTGGCCAAATACACCTCCCGCCGTATTATGGTGGCTCAGCAATGCTGCAGGTACGTTGTTTTTGGTGAAAAATGGCGTAGAGCGTTGAATCGTCCAGGTGGCTGGAATTCGCTGATGGCTCATAATCATTTCCTCTCGGTAGTGAATAATTAGTCTAGGGCTTAGTTGTTGTTACTAATCTGTTGGTTTGCTGTCGCAAAGCGGCAACCAGAGATAAGACAGCTGGCATTAATAAGCGCAATCTTGCTTGCTTAGTTATGCCATGTTGCTGGTAACTATGTCGGCTTTCTTCTAGATGGTGCTCTGCCGTTTGGTTCTCTAAAAACAATTGGTACATAGTATTTACTCCTCTTTGTTGTCGCTAAGTAAGGCTATTGGCCCGATATTTTGCGTAAAAGTGGGAAGGCTTGATTAAGCTGTTGGTCGGTGACGACAAAGCCAGTCATTTGGTGTTGAGCGTTGTATGCCTCTGCGACTAGGCCTTGCTTCTCAAAGCCTACTTTCCATGTTGAATCAGCATCAAAGCTGCCACCTACTTGAATAGGATAAGCGGGCGTTTTTACCTTCACCATCATTGGGGTAAGTGCTAATTGTGCTGGCTGATCGAGTAATTGCTTGGCTAACACATTGGCACTTAAAATAATCGGTTGTAGGTAAGCCATAACCTTGCCGTCTATTTCTGCACAGTCCCCTATGGCATAAACGTTTTTGGCCGACGTTGCTAACTGCTTGTTAACGACTATTCCACGGTTTACAGCAATACCTGTTTGAGTTGCTAGGAGGCTGTTGGCACGTAAACCAGCGGCAGAAATTACTGTATCTACCTTAAAGGTTTTTCCTTGTTTGCTGGTCACGGTTGTTGCTTCACCCTCGGTTGTATTTAAAGACATTACGCTGTCATACAGGGCGAGGGTTATGCCCGCTTCATGCAGTTGTTGCTCTAAACGTAGGGCAACAAAATCGGGAGCAACATTGGCAAGTAAGCGGCTGTTGGGCTCCACTATAGTTACTTCTTTACCGTTGGTGCGTAAGTCCATCGCGAGCTCTACACCTATTAAGCCGCCACCCATTATTAACACGCTAGAGCTTACGTTAATGCTTGCTTGAGCTTGGCGGTATTCCACCAAGCTATTTAAAGTAATAATGCTGGTTGCATTATTACCTTTGACCGCAGGCACAAAGGTGCTGGCGCCAGTGGCGAAAACAAGCTTTGAGTAAGGATAAAGCAGACCATTGGCCGTAATGGTTTGCTTGGCGGTATCAACGTTCTCTACTTTAGTATTGGCAAACAGCTCAAGCTGATAACGCTTGGCAAACTCTGCTGCAGGTAGTTGAATTAAGGCTTCAACACTTTGTTGTTTGCTAAAGGCATGACTAAGGTCAGGCTTGTTATATTCATTGCCCTCGTCTGAGGTGAAGACTTGAATACTCAACTGAGAGTCTGTTCTGCGTAGTGTTTTTACTAACTGGTAAGCAGCAAAGCCACTGCCAATAATGATGATAGGTGCAGGCATCATTGCTCCTCTTATTATCCGTTATGCTCAACAAATACATCTTTGCCCAAGTTACACTCAGGGCAGAGGAAGTAATCAGGCACGTTGGCCCAGGGCGTATTGGCTGCTACACCTTGGTTCGGCTCACCTATTGCTGGGTCGTAAACCCAGTTACATACGGTGCAGATCATGCACTGGCAATCTGCAGGGTGGGCGGTGGTGGTGTTGGTTTCGCTGATGGCATGGCTAGCAGGAGCGGTTTTATTAACAGCCGCTGCTGTGCCAGAGTTTTGCACTTGGGCCGATACACTGTCTAAGGGATGTAGCGCCCATTGCTTGGCTATCTGGCGACCATGTTCACGGCATTCGCGCATGGCTTTGCCGTCTGGTCGCCATTTGGTTTTTAAGCTTATTGCTGTTTCAAAGCCCGCATCGCTTAGGCGAGTATGGATACGATCTACCGCACCGCCATTCCAGCCATAACTACCAAAAGCAGCTGCTTTCTTTTCTTTAAAACGCAATCCGGTGATCTCTTCTAACATGCCTGCAATTTTAGGCATCATTACGTTATTCATGGTGGATGAGCCTACCAATAAGCCTTTAGAGCGGAAGGTGTGAGAGAGAATTTCATTTTTGTCGTGCTTGGATACGTTAAATACTTTTACCGCAACACCGGGATCAACATCATGAATACCTTGGGCAATAGCATCTGCCATCATCCGTGTATTGTTAGACATAGAATCGTAAAAAATAGTGATCTTGTCTTCTTGGTAGTTATTGGCCCACTCAAGGTATTGGTGAATGATTTGAGCTGGGTTGTCACGCCACACTACGCCGTGCGAGGTGGCAATCATATCAACCGGTAAGTTAAAGCTGAGTACTTCATTAATTTTGGCTGTCACTAAGCTGCTAAACGGTGTGAGAATGTTTGCGTAGTAGCGAAGGCACTGTTCTTTTAACTCATTTTGATCGACTTCGTCGTTAAACAAGTGTTCGTCACAGTAGTGCTGACCAAAGGCGTCGTTGCTAAATAGCACCGCGTCTTCTGTTAGGTAGGTCATCATGCTGTCTGGCCAATGCAACATGGGGGCTTCTACAAAAATTAGCTGCTTACCATTACCGATATCAAGGCTGTCACCGGTTTTTATGGTTTTAAAGTTCCATTCTGGATGATGGTGGTGTCCTACGATTGAATCAATCGCCGCCTCGGTGCAATAAATTGGCGTATTAGGAATTTTTTCCATTAACGCAGAGAGCGCGCCAGAGTGATCTTCTTCCGCGTGATTGATCACAATGAAATCGATGCTTTGCAGGTCGATTTCCATTTCTAGGTTTTGAATAAACTGTAGGCTGAATCGGTGATCTACGGTGTCGATTAATACTGTTTTTTCTTCGCGGATCAGATAGCTGTTATAGCTTGTTCCGCGAGTCATTTTATATTCTGTACCGTGAAAGTCTTGTACTTCCCAGTCGCGTTGGCCTACCCAGTGAATGTTGTTTTTTACATGAATGGTCATAGCTTACTACCTAAATAACTATTAATTTGATTTGCTATTCAGGTTATTGCATAGCCTGTGCCATGATGTTAAGTGTTTGTTTTTATTGTTTTTATTTTTAAAGTGATGTTTGGGTGAGTCTTTGTGACTCCTTTGTGGATGTGTGAGCTGGAGTCTATGTGACTCTTTCGTGTTTTTTTGTGAAAGGCTTAAGCGCGTTAATCGTTTTTTGGTTGAGCCGCTCTGGGGGCTATTCAGCGTTTGTTGCTGGTTGGCTAGTTTACGTTGTGGCTAATTACGGCCTCCATATTCGCCTAAAAATATACGGTGCTAAACCGTCAAGTTTATTTACACTTTAGCTAATAGTACGGGTGAGATGATAAATTATATTATAAATATCAGTCACTTACTAACTGGCTCAATTTGTGCTTTATGTCGCCAAGTTAATAACACTATCAACAAATATTTATTTCAAGACTTAAGGAATGACTTTGAAAAAGATTATCGGATTACTAAGTACTTTATTGCTGAGTGCAGCTGTACAAGCCACCCCAATTTCTAGTGGTTTAATTATTGAAGGCACCACTTTTGGTAGCAACAACGCTTTTCAGTTTTTTAACAACTCAACAGATGGCGAGCAAATTACATCTATTACTTGGGACTTAACCTCAATTGGCGCATTTTTTGATTCAACTGATACTAGCCCTGGTAACAGCAGCAGCCCCATTACTTTAGGCTCTTCTTCATCTGTAGGTCATGTTTTTCCTACTAATGATGCACTAAATGGCTCGGGTATTTTAACGATTAGCTTTAGTGATTTTGATGCGGGTGAATTTTTCCGTTTTGGTGTGGACACTGACTTCTTAAGTGCGCCAGACGCCGTTGGCTTAAACGGAAACCAGTTCTTTGGAGCCACTGCATTAGCCATATTCTCTGATGGAAGTCAGCGTTTTGGTACTTATGCACCAACAAATGTTGTGGGTTTCGGTTCTGAAGTTTCTATTGTTGATGCGGTAACCGTTCCTGAGCCAGCAACAGTGTTATTGCTAGGTTTGAGCTTATGTGGTCTTGGTGTATCCCGTAAGAAGAAAAATGCCTAATAGCGTGTAGCTTTACTCGCGAGACATTTTTTGAAACATAAAGTAGCCCAAGCATTGCAAAATGCTTGGGCTTTTTTGTGCTAACTATTATTGAAAATTCAGAATGTTTACTTAACGTGAGTCGAAGTGGAACTCTTCTGTATTTTTCAGAAAATGCTTGCCTCTAAGCTTGTAACTGTTTGAACATCTTTGCCTAAAGGCTGAACGGGTCGCTTAATCTCGCTAAACTCTGAGCAAATGAGTTCAGGCAATGCTTACTATTTTGTACAGCCTAAAAACCGTCAGCCTAACTCTCTAAACGCCTTGCTAACATGGCTATTAGCATAAAGGTGCCATAGTCATTCCGCTTTGCCTTACTCATACTATTTCTTCGCTCCATTTCAGCTAATGCTAGTTAGCTCACTTTTAGGTGTAACTAGAGGCACCATCTTCTCTGCAAGCAAAGCTTTTCGACTATTTCATACCGCTCTTTTTTCTGCTGTGTAATTAAAAACGGAAAATTAACTGAACAAAATGTAACCACCAAATGTATTTTTTTTTAGTGTTTAATTTTCCAACTCTTTTACGTTTTTTTGTATTTGTGAATGACTCTTTATTTATCTAATAAAGGATTATGGTTTTTAGCGGAAGGTGAGCTTTACTCGGGTTGATGGTTTTTTAATCGGCGTGGTTGTCGGAATTAATTAGCTATTACTGAAGAAATATAATTCTAAATGCAATTGCTCTACAAGGAGAAGTGAAGTAATGAATATAAATAAAAATAATTTCACGAACTTTAATAAAATTGTGATTGGTGTGATGCTTACACCAATACTAGTCGTAAATTCATATGCTGAAACATTAAGAAATAGAACGTTATTGCCTGAAGTGTGGGCGCCAAACTTAATTTGGGATGGAGGTAATAATCCACATTTTAATAAATGGCAACCAGTAGGTTCTGCAGATCCTACCGCTAAAGTTTTTAACGGTACCCTGTACGTATACACCTCAACAGACAGTAAAGAGCTTTGCCAAATACGCAGTGACAAACTACAAAAACATGCTTATGCGCCTTGGGCTAATACCGGATTTTGTATGCCGGGCTATCAAGTCTTTTCTTCTGCAGATGCCTCACTGAATCAAAGTACATGGCAGAAGCACGGCTTGGTATTACGCCAAAAAGATGTGCCTTGGGCTAGAAAGTCTGCTGAAGGCTGGGGCAATAGTGCCACTATGTGGGCGGCTGACGTAGTAGAAGGCGACGACGGTAAGTATTACATGTTTTTCCCAAGTGTAAGGGGTGACAATAACCATCAAACCATTGGTGTTGCGGTAGCCGATTCTCCGGCAGGCCCATTTGTTGCGAGGCCCGCACCTATCGCTACCACTAATAATTTTGACCATGTTTTTGACCCGTCGGTTATCAAGGTGGGCAACCAGTGGTACATTTTTTATGCTAAAAATGGCAGTGGGGGCAACAAAGCAATTTGGGCCGCTAAAATTGATGCTAACTTCAATTACATTTATAACCCGCTCGACTTAATGTTAGAGCCGGGCAGTTATCTGGAAGGACCTCATGCTTACATGATTGGTAATGACCTGTGGTTACAATGGGCAAGTGTTACTGCGCCAGCTCAATGGCCTTATCCAGGTGGGTACCAAATTAAGCAGGCAGTGGCATGGAACAACAATAATCCCTTATCGAACTTTGACCAGCGGGGCATTATGGTTCACCCATTTGGTAATCCAGGCACTAACCATGGCTCGGTGGTATCTTGGGAAAATAATTACTGGGCGTTTTATCACGATCATTTAAACGGTAAAAACTCAGGTTATACACCCACTGCACCTAACCAGATACATAACTACCGTCGAGCGATGTATAGCCTAGTGGAAATAGATGCGTCTAAACGAGGAGAAGTTAAACCTTTTAGACCCGACAATATAGTAAACCAACCCAGCTTATCTAATTGATGTTTGATCTTGAGGTTTATTTTCCAAACGGTTTAAAGTGAAGTGTGTAATCTTAATTGCTGATACATGTTTTATTCATCCTGATGGGAAAAGGATCTTTTGTTATGAATATGGCCACAGCTTGATGGTAAATAAAGTCTTGCTGTGGCTTAGACGGGTTAACTATTAATACTCAGTGATGGAGCCAATTAATGTTGAAAGTCCGACGTTTAATTATGGTCTCAATTTTATGCCTGCTGATATATGGCGCATTTTCACTAAAGATATTTGATGGTAAAGGTGAGCCATTATCTGAGTGGGTGACTGTTCAGCAGAACCAGCTAGCGCCGGTTAAGCTAAAGCCTTTTAATAACACCGTTGTTGAAGCGACTTCCTTAGGGCTTACATCATCGAAGGGAGATGCACCTCAGTATCAGCAATCTCAAAACAGCGGTGAAGATTTTGCTGGTCAATTAGCGATGCAAATTGGTAGTGCGGCGTCTAAAGAAAACTTCCTCCGTTCAATGGCTTTGTTAGAAGAATGGGCTGAATATGATTTGATAGCCGTTTGGGAATGGTTGGAGCGACAAAATACCCCAGAAATGGGCAGTTTTTACCAAGCCATAGTATTAAGCGCTATGTTGAACCCGCTAGCAGACAAACAACAGTTAGCAGAGCTCATTGCCAAGTTACCTGAAGGCTTAACTAACCACAGTTTTTTGATTAGCTCTTTTGCTAATGATTTGGCAGAGCAAGATATTGGTTTAGCCTTGGAGTGGCTAGAAACTGTTGAACTACAAAGTTCGGCTAACCATGCAACAACAAGTGTATTAACGCAATGGGCTCAAGTGCAGCCAAACCTCGCGTTAGAGTTTTTACTAGAACAGCCTGAACTCCCACCATCACTCACTCATCAAATGGTAATTAATGCTACCTCAGCAATGAACAATGATGAGCTTACTCAGCAAGTTGAACAGTTGTACCGCTATCCTGAAGACTTACAGTTAAGTATCAGCAGGGCGCTTGTGAGGGCTATGTTAGCGCGCCAACCAAAGCTGGCAAAACAGTGGATAGAAGAGCAAGTAAGAGGCCCGATTAAAGATGCTTCATTGCGAGAATATATTCAGCACCAAGCAAATGACATGGAGCCCAATGCATTGAGGGCGTTAATCTTGGAAGTGGAAGATACTGAGTTATTTGAAGCCTTATGGGCTTTAGTCGCCAATAAGTAAGCCAATTTAGTTGCTGTGGTTGAGACATTAATAAAGCCTCAAAAGAGGCTTTATTAATTTGCTAGGTTGTCAATTTAGCTAAAAGCAGGTTGCGAGTCCTTAAGGTTTTTTATTTAATACCGCATCAATATCTGCGGCACTGTGGCGCTCGGCTAATTGCTCCCACTCTTCGCCCCAAGCCCGATTAACTATACGACCACGCTGTACGCCTTTACGCTGCTCAATTTCTTTGGCCCAGCGCATTAGGTTGGTGTAGCTACTGGCGTCTAAAAACTCTGCGGCTTCGTATACGGTATTTAACACTACGTTGCCATACCAAGGCCAAGTGGCGATATCTGCAATCGAATACTCGTCACCACCTAGGAATTGGTGCTTTGCCAACTGTTTGTCTAATACATCTAACTGACGCTTAGCTTCCATGGTGAATCGATTAATCGGGTACTCATATTTCTCTGGTGCGTAGGCATAAAAGTGACCAAAGCCACCACCCAAATAAGGTGCTGAACCTTGTAACCAAAATAACCAATTCATTACTTCGGTGCGTTTGGCGTGATCTTTAGGTAATAGCTGGCCAAACTTTTCAGCCAAATAAAGCAAAATTGCCCCAGATTCAAAAACCCGGATTGGTGTTTCGCCAGAGTTGTCTATTAAAGCAGGGATCTTAGAGTTTGGATTTACTTCAACAAAGCCTGAAGAAAACTGATCGCTTTCGCCAATGTTAATCAAGTAGGCGTCGTATTCGGCTTCTGCAACACCTAGCTGAAGCAGTTCTTCCAACATAATAGTGACTTTTTGGCCATTTGGTGTGGCTAAAGAATAGAGTTGTAAAGGGTTGGAGCCTACCGTTAGCTCTTGTTGGTGGCGTGCCCCTGAATCTGGTCGATTAATACTTGCCCATTGGCCACCATTTTCACTGTCCATGGTCCAGACTTTTGGCGGAATGAATTGCTTTGTCATCGTTTTTCCTTATCTGTTTAGGTGCTATCTATATGGATATAGGGGGGTTCTGTTGGCTTAAACTTATATCTTGCTTGTTCATTAGAACGCTTCAGCTCAGAAAAACATTCACATGACGCTCAATAAACAATTGAATATGGCTGAGTGACTCAGTTTGTTTTTATACTGTAAGAGTAAACCACTGGCAGTGGCAAATACTTTGCGGGTAGGTAAGTTAAAAAAGCCGAGTGAAGAGGCCCTGCTCGGCTGAAAAGTGGTGGGCTTATATCGCTAGCGGGTGTGGCTGATACCGCTACATAGGCTACCGATAAACCACCCTACATTACTGAGTATTGGTTCTCAGCTTTTGTTGTTTTATTCTCCTAGCAGCTAAACCAAACACGACTAAGGCGAATACGCCTGCACTGGCTGGTTCTGTTACGCTAACACTAGGCTTGTTTTGAGCACTGCTTGTGAGCAAGTCAATTTGCAGGTACATAGAGCTGTTTACGGTGGTTTCAGGCAAAGCAAACGATACACTGTCGGCAGTAAATCCGGTTTGTACGCCACTCATGTTAGTGATGACATCAATACCGTTTAACGCGGCATCAGGCATGCCTATCCAGTCTAAATCAGACAGTACAAAGCTGAGAAAACCCTGTCCATCACAAGTAAACCAGCCACAATATGGACCATTGTCAAAACTCACAAATATAGAATCGGCTAATACATCGATACTGAGCGAGTTATCGAAGTTGAAGTAGTCTGCGAACTCTACTTCATCACTTACCGTTGCTGACATAGCACCTTTGCCTTCGCAAAGTGCACTTGCCGAGCCTGAATCTTGTGAGCAGGAGAGGTAGATTTCATCGCTAATGATTGTGGCGGATGCAAAATTTGCAAACAGCAAGATAACGCTAACGCCAAAAGTAACAATCAGTTTTTTCATTATTATTCCCTATCGTTGGTGATATGCCATAGGGAACACAGCAGGTATTAGGCCACTATTAAATTATTGTTATTTTATAGTGAGTTAAGTGCTGTTAAGAAAGGGCGTAGCGCGTTTTTTTAAAGCACATTCTCGCAAATTCGCATTTTGATAGTAGACAAGTTAGTCATAGGCATACCCATCCACATCCACTGCTAAGTAAACTTGTGTTGAAGGTAGATAGTAATCCGGTGCAGTATTCCTATCGATTGCGAGAGAATTAGTAGAGAGCCACACCTAGGCTGAGCTGAATGGGGTGAGCTTAAAAATGATGAACATGCCTTATAACATCTATTCTACAGTTTTTATCACCTTGGCAGGGTTACCGCCAATCACCACATTGTTACCAACACTCTTGGTTACTACTGCGCCGGAGGCCACGACGACGTTATCGCCTAATGTTACCCCTGGATTTATGGTGGCATGGCCGCCGATCCAGCAGTTGTCGCCAATGGTAATGCCTTTAGCAAATTCAATACCTTGGTTACGTTCTATTGGGTCGATAGGGTGGCAAGCTGTGTATATACCAACCTGTGGCCCAATAAAGCAGTTATCGCCTATGGTGACAGGCCCGCAATCAAGGATCACGCAAGCAAAGTTCATGTAAAAGTTGTCGCCTACCGAAATATTTTTTCCGTAGTCACAATTAAACTGCGGCTCAATTTTAATTGCGCCTTTAATGCTGCCGAATAATTCATGTAGCAGCTGGCTGCGTTGCTCAGCTTGCTGGCGGGTTGTTTGATTGTATTGATGGCAAATAGATCTGGCTTGAGTGCGCATTGCCGTGAGTTCACTATCGCTAGGGTCGTAAACTTCACCACGCAGCATTTTGTCTCGTTCAGTCATAGGCTGTTCTTTTGTTGTGAGTTATCAGCGTTATTAGTGAGCAACGCTAAGGCTTTATAGGTGGATAGATTACGTTAATTACTCGCCATCTTACTTTGACTTGGATTGCTTAATGGCTGGTTTTTGGCAATTAAGTATAAGAAAGAATAGGCGACTTACTGGGGATAAACCGCCTAATCTTTAGGTCGGTTTCAGTTGTTTTAGTATTTGAGTGAGTGAGGTACTTTGGTAAAGAGTACCTAAAGCTTGCTTCATCTTGCTGCCATCAAGCAAAACCGGTTGACGCCATAAGTAACGCATTTTTAGTACCTCTTTTATGGTGGGTACAAATGGTGACAGGAGAGCGAAGCTCCACCACGCAAATTTTCGGGTGAGCAGTGGCTGTTGGTTGTTCTCAAAGGCCTGCTGCCAATCTTTGGTGTTTAGGCGTAAACCGGGGTCATGCCATACCTCAAAGTCACTTTGCGTTAGCTCGAGTACTTGAGCGGTATTGGCACATAGATCGGGTAAGTAAGACCAAAAGTGCTGATGCTGAGCATTATGAGGAAAAGCCATTTGAGTATGGTTGCGTTTGTATTTGATCAACATGCTAGGCCAACTTAAATGGGTATTGGGGCCAATAAAGTCACCTGCTCGCACAATGGTAATTTTTGCACCGTTGTCAGCGGCTTTGCGTAAGCGCTGTTCCATTGCCACTCTTATTTGGCCTTTAGTGGTAATAGGTTGCATTTGGTGGCTCTCGTCAATGGCTTGCTCTGTGGGGCTGTAGTTATACACGTTACCGGGAAACAATAGCCGTATTGCCATTTGCTCGGCCACTTGCACGCTAGGCTCTATTAGCGATAGGGCTTCTTCTTGCCAACGGTGGTAGGCGGGATTAACGGCGTACACGATTAAGTCTGCACCTTCTGCCGCAGCGGCTAGCTGTTGATAGTTACTGGCATCACCTTCTACGATGTGTTGTGCGTTTAGCCATGATGGCGCTTTGGCGCGGTTACGCATTAGCGCTTTTATTTGCCAGCCTTGCTGATTTAACGCGTGAGCCATTTCTGATCCAAAGTTACCGCTTATGCCTACTATGAGTGCTGTTTTCATTTTCTTTTCTCCAGTTGATAAACCAATTATATGATTCATAATCAAATAGAGAATGGCCAAAAATTAGTAATGGGTATGCAAATATGAATAGCGATAACTGGCAATGGTGGCAGTATTTTTTAGCCATCGCCGAGCAAGGCAGTTTGAGCCGAGCGGCCGATAAATTAGCGGTATCACAACCTACCTTAAGTCGTCAGCTACAGGCCATGGAGGCGCAACTTGGCCAGCCTTTATTTGATAGAAGTACCCAAGGTTTAAGCCTGACCGATTTTGGACAGGGTTTACTAGAAGAGTGCCAACACATGCAAAGCAGCGCACAAAGGCTGCAGCGCTTAGCTACTGGACAAGCGCAAACCCTCACTGGTCGTGTTCGCTTATCTGCCAATGAGCTAATCGCCTTGTACTACCTACCTAAGTTGTTACCCAGTTTTATGCAAACTTACCCGCAGGTATCGCTTGAAGTTGAAGTGAGTAACCGAGCTAGCAACCTAGATAAGCGCGATGCAGATGTGGCCATTCGCATGTTTCCTCCCACTCAATTGGATGTTTACTGTCGACGTTTGTTTTGATATTCCTCTCGGCTTTTACGCCAGCCTAGAATATCTAGCCCAACAGGGTGAACCTTGCGACCCGCAGAGCTTGTTTCAACATCGAGTACTGGGTTACGACCGCGACCCGCAATTTGAAGCCGGCGCTAGGCAATTAGGTATGTCAGTTAAAAACGAGCAATTTTTACTGCGCACCGACTGTTTACCTTTGCAATTGGAGCTCGCTAAACAACATGCTGGCATTGTGGTTAGCCACCAAACATTGTGTGAGGCTGCAGGCTTAATCAAGCTTGATGTTGGCATAGAACTCCCCGCACTGCCGCTCTACTTGGTGTGCCACAGAGACGTGCAACACAACAAAAAAATCCGAGTGTTAATGGATTTTCTAGCTGAAACAATAACCTTAAATAGCTAGTTGCATATTTGAGTTATATAGACCGATGACTCGATAGAAAAAAGCCCGCTGTAGCGGGCTTTTTAGTGTGAGTCAGTCGCTCTAGTTTTGCAGGTTGCCGTCTACATCGTAGAACATTTGAGTGCTGTAATTTTCAAGTGGAAGTTTGTCGATAGTGCTGCGGCGTTTTACGTAATCAACAAATGATTGTGCATAATCGAGGAAGCTATCTTCAAACTTACTTTCGTCTGCTGCTATGTCGGCAAAGCTAAAGTAACCGTCGCGGCCGCCAGCAATATAGTCGTTAGTGACAACCGTAAGGCTGGCATCATCACTTAAAACAACCCAATCCGTTGTGTCTTTGGCTTTCACTTCTACATCGTATAAACGTGAACCAGCTGCTTGCGACATATCCACTTTGTAGCGCAAGCCTGCAGCGTAAGGATAAGCACCGGTAGAGCCGTCTGGGTCTAGGGCGTAATCGACAGCTTCGTTCAGTACTGTTTTGATTTCTGCGCCGGTCATTTCTAGATACACAAGGGTATTAGAAAAGGGCAGTAAGGTGTATGCATCACCAATGGTGTAATTGCCTTGCGGTACGTCGTTACGCACTCCGCCTGCGTTTTGTATCGATACATCGCCTCGAATCGCTTGCTCTAAAAATGCTTGAGCCACCAAGTTTGAAATGTCTGAGCCGTTCGCGCTAGTGGCTGATACATCACAAAGGGTGCTGCGGCCTTGGCCTGGGATACGCTCAAAACATAGGTTTTGTGCTACATCGCCCACAACCGCTTGTTTTAATACGTCTACTTCTTCTGCATACACGGCTAATACGGCAGCTGCGTTGGCGTCTGGCGTTACGATAGACAGATTAGCGTTTGCTGTTACTTGCGCAGTGACGGCATCTCGGTCTGCGCCTGTAAGCTCAACACGAGTACCGGTGCTGTCTTTACGTTTAAAACTGTCGGCCAGCATTAAGTGTGGCGTACCCGTACAGCTTGCTAATTTGCCGTTGCCGTCAAATGTTACGGCTAGATCTCCAACTACCGCAGAGTATTGCCACGCTTGGGCGACACAAACAGGGTCGCCGTCTAAGTTGCTTAGCATGGTGGGGTAATCACCTTGGGTATTTAGGCCTAGGTCGGCAAAGTCACCCAATAGTGTGTGCGAGTCACCACCAATAATCACGTCTACGCCGCTAAGCTTAGCGGCTAGCTCTACATCGTTTTTGTACTGGTAGTGAGTAAGCAAAATAATGTTGTTTACGCCTTGGCCCTTTAGCTCATCAATGTACATTTGGGCGGTAGTGGTTTCATCATGAAAGAGGGTGGTGGCGTCTGGGCTTGAAGAGTTCTTGGTTTTAGTCGCAATGTCGATACCAATAATACCTACTTTGGCATCACCAAAAGACTTAATCATATAAGGTTGGAAGTAGTCCCAACGGGTAACGGGAGCGAGCGGCGATACGCCAACTTCAGGCTCTACATTCGCGGCTAATACTTGGGTTTGACAAGTTGGGCTGTAAAGAAACTCTAAGAAGGTTTTAAGGCCAGCGTCGCCGCCATCAAACTCGTGGTTACCAAGGGCAAAGGCATCAAAACATACTTCGTTCATCAGTGCTGCGTCGGCTTCACCTTTAAACAAGGTGTAGTAAAGATCGCCAGAAATTGCATCACCCGCATGTAGCTTCAACACATTGTCTTTGCTGGCGGCGAGTTCATTTATTTTTGCGACTACTTTAGGGAAACCACCTACCGATACACGCGTAGCTTCGCCAGCTAAGGTTAGGTCTATACCTGTGTCAGCCTGCAGGTGAGAATGATGATCGTTAACGTGCAAAACGTTAATGGTAAGCGGTTGAGCTGGCGTAGTGGTGTTGTCATTATCGTTACATGCAGCTAACACCAAACCGAGTGGGACTATGGCAAGCCATTCCTTGCGAAAATTCATCTTTACTAAATCCTTCTAGATAGAAAACTCTAGACCTTAGTGACTGTAGATGAATCCTAGATGAACTATTTTTGTCTTTTTTATGTCGCGGTGATATTCAAAATGGACTTACTTGATGTTTACCAGCATTGAAGGGTAATGAAGCCCTTCTATTGCACGCGCCTATAAGTACGAGCCGAATAGAGGCTTGTAATATCTTTAATCAGATTTTTGTAATCAATTACCATTGTTAAGTTAAAGGAGGGAATCTAAGTTATTCAAAGTTTACTTTAGTTATAAACTCACCATCTAAACGCTTAATATCTAGCTCCTCAAGCGGAGTACCTGTAATTGTTGTGCAAAACGCTGAAAATAAAATATCTAGCTCATTTGGTAATAAGCCTTCACGAGTTTGGTGCTTTAAAGGCAAGGCATCTACGTCGATGGCTATTTTTATTGTGCTATTCAATAGTTGTTCGCACAAAGGTAACACTTGTCCAATTACATCAAATTGATCATTAATCGGTGTATATGTTTTTAGAATATGAGTTTTTAACTCACTAGCCTGCCTGTTAGCTTTTTTCAGGTCAATATCGATGAAGCGGCCTGTTTTATAATCCACTTTAACTCTTTGAGTGCTCATGCCATTGTGGAGTGTTTAGCAATAGACAATGATATTTTATGTGCTGCGGTTTTTATTGGTAGTCCTCGGGATATAGGTGCGATGTAACTTCATCTAAAAGCGCCTTTAATTTTAGTTCTTCTGGAGAGGCAAAGTTTCTTGAAGCAAGAACCCCATAGGTAAATATTTTTCCTCGAGGGAGGTTATTCCTAGGATTATGTCCACGCTTCGCTTCATGCAATATGAATTTTAGCTGTTCTATTATTGAGTCATAAATAGCACCTTCAATAGACGGTATGCTTTTCTTGGAAAACTCAGTTAATGCAAGGCTTGATGATACTGTAAGCATTGGAATATTCACTTGATGTCCCTTTGAATTTGATAGAGAAGTGAGCAACAGCTGACTCTTCCAACTCAGAACAACGGTTTTGATTTTGCTCTATCAACGCCAATACATGTTTCTTGGATGTTTATAACTCGCCGCTATCAATTTTTTTGGCAATTATTTTAAGGTTATCCAATAAGCCCTTATCAAATAGCATTTCATCAGTGAAACAAAATTCTTGCTGTTTCTTAAACGTTGAACTTCCATATCTATCACGACTCGCGTTTGCTAAACCGTACCCCGGTGTGCCAAACCAACGACTAGCCACAAGTTTTTCGTCGTTAATTACTTCACTATATGTGAGTTCTTCTTTTTTTAAGCCGCCTTCAGCTTCTGTTTTCATAAACTTCTGCTCAATAGCATTGATGAACCATGATAATCCGCTCTTTGGAAACTCTATAAATGAACCGCCAACCCATTTTTCGGGTTTTCCGTTCAAGGGGGGGAAGTACCCTTTAGTTGCCCAAATAAAATAATCATCGTCGAGTAACAAATAGTAGTAATCGGTATTTCTATTATTGAATGTAGGTTGAGAATAACGAAAAATTACTCGCTTATCTTCACCAAGCTTATATGGGTCTGTATTTTCAAATGTTCTCATAAGTTTATTCGCTTAATTGCACCTAGGTCTTCTAACTTACCTAGTTGTTGTGGGTTTTTATCGTAAGTAAAGACTTCTACAGGGCCGTAAGCAATATGGCTGGTAACATTGGTATCACGAGTCATACCGTTCCCAGTAAAGATTTCCCAAGCGCTAATCTTTGTTGCTATTTCGTGCCTGTCACTCAACAACCCAGCGGTTTCCTCATCGTGACCAAGTGCCTCAGCAAATTCTTGCCTCTTCATTGGGTTGTTCATGTCGACCCCAGCATCCCAAGCGCTATTGGCAAAACTTTCATACTTAGGGGCAAAGTCTTCATCCATCACTTTGTTAGCAATGCTTGGGTCGATCCCTATATCAGGGTTACCTGCAATCATCCGGTTCATGTTATCAAATGTTGGAATGACAGAAACAACATCACCAGCATCGGCAACTTTTTGCTTATCGATAAGCAACATGGTGTATGTTTTCTCAGGCTTATATCGAGTGCCAAAAGCGTTTAATAAAAGCTCAGCATCACTATCGGCATGTTCTACTTGGCTCATTGGTGCGGTCCATGTTACTGCTCGACCACCTTTTACTTGGCCAATGGTTCCTGAGTCTTCTGAATGAGCGGTTTCAATTATCCTAACAAGAATATTTTCGTTAAGACCGTTTTCTACTATGGCTAATTTGTCTTCTAGAGTATAAGGCGTTTTGGGAAGAGCAGAATTTGCTGCCTTAGCGTCGGTAATCGCGGTTTTAGCTATTTCTAAACGAGTGCTTGCTTCGTTGATTGTTTGGGCTGGATTTAACCGCTTAGGTGCAGTTTTTGCTTGTTTCTGCTGGCTAGAACTTGGAGGCTGAGATGATTGTTGCTCAACCCTACCACCTTGGCCCAAAGTTTCCTTGGTTGGAGTGGCTCGAGGGCCAACAGTTTTCTCTGGCAAAGTCGCTACAGGAATACCGCCTTCGGTATCTGTTGGGGCATTGGTTGCAAAGCTTTCACCCTTATACACTTTTACTTCGCCACTGATAATGGCTTTACTTAACCAGGCATGTTTTTGCTGCTCGGTTTTATGGTTAGCCATAAAATCGCCAGCCATGTTGGAATAGAGTTTGTTTAGGTCAAACTGGTAACCCCACATGGTGCTATGGTTTTGCAGTAAGGATTCAGCCCAATAAACATCTATATAGCTGTGGAGTTGCTCACCTTGATGACGTGCACCGCTATGCCTAGGAACAAAAACGTAAGACTGGCCAAAGGCATCTACTAACAAGGTTTGGTTGAATTTGGATTGCTGAACGAAATTAGCGTGTGGCTGCATACTTGCTTCCTATATAGCTAATTAGTTTGTCTACCTTAAACATACGATTCCTTGCCTGTCTGTTGTTCGATATTAACTGCAAAATCAATAAAGTGGGGATGCTATCAGTCTAGTGAGTTATGAGTCAATATTGATGTTGAGAAACTCATCAAAGTAGCTGTGAGGAATAGGCAAATCTGTTCGAAATACTTGGTTTTTTTTAGATAGATTTGGGGAAACCTATTGGTTAGAAAGGGAAGTCTGTAACTTTATAAGGGTGAGTTGCTAAGCAAAGAAAGTGACAGACTTTGTTGGAACGGGTTAATTCATGTAGTTAGCCAAAGGGTTTAATGGTTTAACTACAGCAGGCCTTTCCTGAGCGACCGGATCTGTTGTGGCGTTTATTTGGTTGGCCACAACAGCGATTGGCTTGTTGGCGGTCTTCGCAGTGATGGTTTTTATTGTACTGAGTAGAAGCGCGCCCTTGGCTAGGGTGGTGAAGTTCTAACAAGTCACTGGTGGTGGCTGCTTTTACCTCGGTTTTATGGCCTACTTGAAAGACTTTAATGCCAGCCTTTAATAGTTTGGCTAAGGCGCGCTCTCCAATATTACGCACAATCACCACCTCGGTTTTCATGGTTTGTAGTTGAGTGATAATGGCGCTTTTATCGATGCAAGAGGCTTCAGCGTTGGCCGCTGGGTTCTCCCAGTTGGCGATTAAGCTATTGTTGTGGGTAAAAAATGAAAATTGCTCTGCTTTAGAAAAGTGATTAGCGACTAAAGCTTGGTCATTTGCTACGGCATAAATCATGGTTTGCTTCCTTTTATTCAATATTCTCTTCTTCAAATAGTAATGCGCTGCCTTCTATTAAGCTGGCGGCTACCTTGTATCTCGCTTGATTAACAATGTTGCCAAAGGTTTGCCGTGATACACCCATTTGATCTGCGGCGGCTTGTTGGCTCATATTGTGGTAATCGGCTAGGCGCAGTGCTTCTAGCTCTTCGGGCAGTATGTTTATTTTGTTTAATTTGCTCATTGGCACGCCGTTAGGTTTAAAGCAACGGTGGGCGGGAGCACCCCCAATACGGCGGCATTTCTTCGGTCTAGGCATTTTTGCTCCTAATGTGATGAGTTAACCATACACCAGTAATTGGCATATGCCAATTACTGGTGTGATTTATTTATGGCATATGCTATTAATGGAGACTGAATATTGCTTAGGGAGATAATCAGTGAATAAGCTACAACCCACGAACCACCAACATTGCATCGCTTGTGGTGATCCGCAACTAAACACCTATTCCATGGGGTTGACGTTCTCACTTAATCAACTAAAAGAAGCATGGGCAACGGTAAAGCTTGGGGATAGGTATCAAGGTTATAGTGGGGTGTTACATGGCGGTGTTATCAGCACTTTATTAGACGATGCAATGGTGAATCGATTGTTCTTTGAAGGAGTAGAGGCAATGACCGCTGAGTTAAAGGTTCGCTTTGTTAGGCCTATTCCTGTGAGTCAAACCTTACGCTTAAGTGCTCAGCTTGTTGGCGAGCGCAGAGGCATTTATTCGCTCACTGCATCATTATGTGTCGATCAGCTGATTTATGCCAAAGCCCAAGCTAAGTTTATTGCCGCTGGTCCGCGCTAATCTAACTTGAAGTGCGTTAATTAGCAGGGGGAGTGCTTAATCGACTTAGGCTAACAGTTTGGCTTTAAGGTCCTCGTTGCCTAAAAAAATATCGTTGTTTTATGCTTTCTACAGACAAGCAGCGTTGAGCTACACCACTACTTTAATTGTGAAAGTGGCTATGAGAGCAAAGGCAACAAAATGAAAAAACTAATCACATTTGCAATCTTAGCGTTACTGGCCATTGTTAGCGGTTGTAAAGAACAGGGGAGCGTTAACCTTTGTTCAAAAAATGCCAACGCGAGTTCGTGTAACAGTAACAATACCGGCGGCAATAAAGGCGGCCAACCTATTAACCCCAACAACACATTGAATACTGAAGGGATTTACCGTGACACTGCCGACGATCATGTTGCTGTGGTGAGCAGCAATGGACGAGTATTATTTTGGGATGACTATTTCACTGATCGCGAAGTGGAACAGCGTGGCTTAGTGCGTATTTCTGTGCAAGCAGACACCGAGTATACAGAAGACAGCGCCTGCCAATATCCTTCTGGTTATGCGGCTAGCCATGTTTACAGTTTCACACGGATGCAAGATAAGGCCGTGCAGTTTAATACTAATTGTGGGGATGCACGGTTCTATACGAAGCGCCCAAACAAACAAACCCTGACAATGACGACTGCAGACAATAGTGTTTTATATAGCGCTGCAGGAGAGTACTTAGAAATTACGGATTTAACCCTCATCAATACCGATGGCATGCAGGCCACATTGGCTGACAATGGTCAACTTAAGTTTAATCACCCCTATACGGACTGCGAGCAAGAATACCTTGTAGATGAAACCAGTTTGGTCATTCTTAGCAGCCCAAATTGCGAGGCCACCGGTTTTGTTTCAGGCTTTTATCAGCCATAGCATAAGGTAACTACTTAACTACAGTAACAGCACGAGAGCTGTGTTTTGCGGTATGCTAACGGTATTCATATCGTTGTTGGTTTTACCACCCTTAGAGTACAAGCATGAGCAAAATAGACTTTAAAAAAGAATTAAAGCAGTTTTATCGCCCTTCAGCTAAAAAAGTGGCGCTAGTCGATGTGCCGACCATGAATTTTTTAATGGTAGATGGGCAGGGTGAGCCTGGCTCTGAACGCTACCAAGCAGCGGTAGAGGCGCTGTTTTCACTCGCCTATACCCTTAAGTTTATGGTTAAGAAGAGCGTGGGAATTGATTACGCAGTAATGCCGCTGGAAGGCCTGTGGTGGGCGGAAGATATGAGTGATTTTGTAAACGACAACAAGGCTAATTGGATTTGGACGATGATGATTATGCAGCCAGAGTGGGTGACCACAGAGCGGGTGGCTGAGGCGATAAAACAAGTCAACACCAAGAAAAATTTGGCCGCTATAGATTTAGTTCGCTTTGCTGAGTTTACTGAAGGTAAATGTGCACAAACTCTACATGTGGGGCCGTTTTCTGAAGAGGGACCAACGGTAGAGCGGGTTCATCAATTTATTAGCGATAGCGGCAGTCAACTGCGGGGTAAACATCATGAAATTTACTTGTCTGACATTCGCCGCGCCGCCCCAGAAAACTGGAAAACAGTGATTCGCCAAGCCATGGTTTAAGGTCATTACCATTAAGACTTAAGGAGAAGTTAAAGATGATTCCGCTAGATACGTCGATTGTTTCTGGAGTGGCTTTATCGCAATTTAATGGCCAAACCAAAATGCTGTTGATGAAGCGCAGCAAGGGCAATTATTGGTGCCATGTAGCAGGCCATATAGAGGGCGACGAGAAGGCGTGGCAAGCAATGGTGCGCGAGTTTAAAGAAGAAACTCAGATAGAGGTCACTCAGCTTTACAACGGGCAGATTCTTGAGCAGTTTTTTGAAGCCAACAGCAATGTAATGCAAGTTATTCCGGTGTTTGTGGTGATCTGTCCTCCAAACCAAGCTGTGGTATTAAATCACGAACATACCGACTATCGTTGGGTGGGAATTGAAGAGGCTCAATCCATGGTACCGTTCCCTAATCAACGCGAGGTGTATCAGCATGTTTGGCAGCACTTTGTATTAGCCCACCCACACCCTTTATACGCAGTAGATATTTAATCTATTTACAAGTAGTAGCGGAGAGTTTTTGATTACTTTTTAGCATCGTGCCGGTTACTGAGTCGCTTCGAATATTTACTCAAATGGCTGTTGCTGCGTTGGTCTGCAGGTTATATAGAAGCGTCTATTTAAGCTTACAGGGCGAGTAGTTTGATATTTTTTGTTGATGAAAAATTCATGGATTTTGCCATCTCAATGTGTTTTTATGCCTTATTAATTTAATTGTTAGTGAGTACTTAATGTCTCTAAAGGGCTTGTTTTCACTGACTTTACGCATGATAAGGATGTACATGTCTCGTTTTATATTATTATTGTTGTTAATAGGGCTTAGTGGCTGTGGTGGTTCATCTGACTCTGGCGAACCCACACCAAATCAACCTAACGATCCGGTTAATCCAGAAGAACCTGCAGAGCCAACAGAGCCAACAGAGCCAACAGAGCCAACAGAGCCAACAGAGCCAACAGAGCCAACAGACAATACCCTTCAAGCTCGTATGTTAGAGGCCGTAAACCAAGCACGAAGTATAGGGCGTAACTGTGGTAGCGACTATTACCCTGCGGTAGCCTCGCTAAGTTCCAACCTAAGTTTGCAACTGGCCGCTGAAGAGCACTCAAACAATATGGCCAATTACGATTTCTTTTCTCATACCGGACTAGACGGATCTAGCTCAGCCACTCGCGCTACGGCGCACGGTTATAGCTGGTCTTACGTTGGCGAAAATATTGCTGCGGGGCAACGCACTTTAGAAAGCGCGATGTCTGGTTGGTTAAGCAGCACCGGCCACTGCAAAAATATTATGAACGCTAACTACACTGAGCTAGGTGCCGCTATGAGTGAAAACAGCGGCAGTAGTTATGGCCGGTATTGGACTCAGGTATTTGGAGCGCAACGCTGAGAAAAGTAATAAGCAATGAGTCTCTGATTAAAAGCCTAGCTAGCTGGACTTTCACTTTATAAAAGTCTGTTTGATACATATTGAGTGTGTAGGCCAAAGTAGGCTCAGAACTCTAATCAGTATTTAAAGGTACCGAGAGGCTTAATCATTTGTTGGTGAGCTACATTGCCAAGCAAATTGTAGCGCTTTTCATGTTTAACATCCGCTCCCTACAAAGAATATTAGGATAATCTTCTTAATATTAATGGCTTACAGGTGTTACTGATAATTTAATTATAAATATAATCAAGATCATGTTTTTTGATTTGTAGTTATGTAATATTTTTATCCCTTATAAAAGTAGAGCGTTATTGCAAGCTTTTATGAGTAAAACCAAATAGTTAGTGAACGCTTATGGTTACCGAGGGATCGTGTAGCACAGTGTATAGCTGTTTTCAGCTTGATGTGTAGTTAATGATCCCTTGGTTTAGGAGCCTCACTACCCAGACGATATAAGGAAATATATGTCATTTTTTAAGTTTTTATTGTTATTACTTGGCCTTAGTGGGCCTGCTGATCCTGTTGAACCCACTGATCCTGGCGGCCAAGATCCTAGTGAGCCAACCAATCCGGTTGACCCTAGCGATCCGGTTGATCCCATTGACCCTGAGGACCCGGTGTTGCCAACAGATCCTGTGGACCCTGTTGAGCCAACGGACCCGGTTGATCCCGTTGACCCAATAGAACCAAGTGATCCAGTAGAAGATACTATTCAAGCTAGAATGCTAGAAGCAGTAAATGAAGCGCGAAGTGTAGGGCGTAACTGTGGCGGTACTTATTACCCAGCCGTTGAGCCATTAAGTTCTAACTTAAGTTTGCAGTTGGCTGCCGAAGAGCACTCAACTAACATGGCAAACTATAACTTTTTCTCACATACCGGATTAGACGGCTCTAGCCCTTCTAGCCGTGCCAGAGGGCAGGGTTACAACTCGTCTTACGTGGGCGAAAACATTGCAGCAGGTAACCGTACCTTAGAAGACGCAATGTCTAGCTGGTTAAAAAGCAGCGGTCACTGTTCAAACATCATGAGTGCTAACTACACCGAGCTAGGTGCAGGCATGAGCGAAAACAGCAGCAGTACTTATGGCCAATATTGGACTCAAGTTTTTGGCGCGCAATACTAAAATAAGAAAAGTGCTAAATGGTTAACGGCTAACAGTTTTAAGCCCAGAGCTTTGTGCTCTGGGCTTTTTGGTTATTGGTAAAGGGGGGTTTACAACTTCGTGACTCGATATTGTCGAGTATGGTCAGTGAGGGTAATTTGATACAAACCCGGTCCTTGAGAAAGGGCAATATTGGCGCGCTCGTTACTGTGGGTTTCTCCATCAGCTTGGTCATCGCCATACCATTTTCCGTTGGCGTAAAATTTGAAGCTGGGCTGGCTATCGGTAACGTTCACTACCAGTTGCCAGGTATTGTCGCCGATTAAGTTCATCGCGGTTTTTCCCCAACTGTTTGCAGTGCCACGAAAATCAACGCTCTCAAAATCTTTTTGGTAGTTAGCTGATTGTTCGAGCACCGTCACCACTACGCTGTCGGTAGCGCTATTTCCTTGGTTATCTTTAACGGTAAGCGTTACCGGAAAACTGCCCAGTTCTGAGTAGACCTTGCTGGCAGACACTCCGGTTAAACCGTTTGACCACTGGTAACTAATAATAGAGCCACTTAAGGCTTGTGAATCGCTGCCATCAAAGCTCACTGTGTCGCCTTGATTCACATTAATATCTGGACCTGCATTAGCAATTAAGGCCAGTTTACTATAACTCAGAGTATCCATGAGCTGCTTGCTTCTGTCGTCGCCAGAGCGGTAACCAGAAGGCTGAACTTTGTCGCCCACGCTACCCATACCATAGGTTTTTAGCTCAAAATTATTGGCAGAAACATTGATGATGCTAAAGCCAATTTCGTAAGCGGTACCGTTGCTGTTATGCGGGTAAAACGCCAATTGGTGCATGTTGCTGCTGGTAGTATTCCGAGGCCATTGACCAGCAGGAGCGGCAATCATATACCCCACGCCTTTATCAGCGGTTCGGCCATAACCCGATTTATTAAAATCTAAAGTGTTACTGGTTGCATGTACCGGTTTTAGGCGCTGGTATTCGTGCACGTGGCCAGTAATAGACCAATCTAATTTGTGATTAAAATAATCGGTATAAGGGCGTACAAAAGCCACTTCACTTTTGCCGCCTGCAGGGTTAATTGGTGGCACATGAAAATAAGCAAAACTCCAAGGGCAGGCCTGTGCTTTGTTTACCTCTTGCTGTAGCCAGTTGGCTTGCGTTGCTGCATTGTTGCCGTTATCTCGTTCTGGATGACGGCCATAAAAAACCGGGATTTCTGAGTTAACGCTCATGAAACAAGCGTTACCGTAACTAAAGCTGTAATAGTCTGGGTAGCTCATATCTGGAGACAGATAAAAGTACTTTCTAAATGAACGGGTATCTTCGGCATTGCTCCAGTATTGCTCTGAATCACTGACCCCGATATTACCTGGCGTATCGTGATTCCCCATTGCTGGCATGATGGGTTTAGAAGCAAACAGCTGTTGGCCTTTATCAAAAAATACCTTCCACCAGTAAAAGCGTTCAGAGCTATGGCTAACGTCGTCTTTTACCATGTCGCCTACGGTAATAATAAAGTCAAAGTCGTCCATGTGCTCACTGCTAATGGCTTGAGCAATATCGTGCCAGCGTTGTTCGCCTTGCTCATCTTGCATGTCACCCACTACTAAAAAGCGGCTGTAATCCATATTGGTACTAGCGGTTTTAAATGCGTATTCAGCAGAAAACTTACCGTTTGGCCCGATTACCTTATATTGATATTCGGTATCGGCTTGTAAGTTGGTGAGAGTGATATGGTGAACCTTCCCCCAACCTTCGCCAAGGGGGGCTACCTCATCTTCTGTTTGTTCTATCCAGCTAGTTTGGCCAGCTGGGCGGTAAAACACCGCTGCACTAAAGTTACTATCAGCACTGCTTAACTCGTAGTTAATCACCATGTTACTGCTGGGGTCTAAGATGCTAGCAGTATTGTAGTCACCCGAATATTGCGGCTGAAGCAAAGTGAGGTAAGGCCCTATATAAGGTTGAAAGGGTTTATCTAAGCAAGTAGCTAAACTTTGGTACCAACGGTTTTCGCTGTAGCATCCGCTGTTGTTTCGGCTAAATTCATCATTCTTATCAATGATAAAGTTGAGCTTTAAACCGGCATCTAACTCCGCTTGATAAGTACTCGGTAAGCGCCAATAGTAATAACCACTGTCACTATCTACCAACAAGCTTTGTTGGCTATTCCAGCTGTATCCTTCTAACTGAGAAATGGCACTGCCATTAGAAATCCAAGCCCAAATAGTGGGAGTGCTGGTAAAGTCACTGGCATCAAAATAGAAGCGAGTATCTGTTGTATTAGTTTGCTGATTACTGGTGCTTGTTGCAGGGTCTTCACATTGGCTTACCGAATCAACGGTGATGGTTTTATCGCTGCTGTTAAAGCTTATTTGATAACTACCCGCTTGGCTTATTAAAAAATCATCAGCAGGGTAGCTGTCAGTCCAATCGCCATAATGGTCAATTTTAAAACGGGCATTAGTGGCAGAAAATGTTTGGCAACTTTGGTGAAGGTGGGTGTTAACTTCACTCATTGCGGTACTGGCCCAGTTATTGGGTGTACCTCTAAAGTGCCAGGTGTTTGCATGTACGCTTGAGATGCTTAAAAGTGCGGCTAAGCCAAGGGCTGAACGCCATGGCGAAGTCATCGACTGTTTTGCTGTTATCATTTTACATTCCTTATGTATTATCTGAGATCTCTACGGATCTTCTAAATCCCAGTAAAATGCTAACATGCTTGAATTTTGTTCACTTGGCTTGTTGCTAATTATGAGGGTTTGCGCAGCTTAGCCACGAGAAGTTGAATAATCGCTGACGTTAGCCGCATTATGCAGTGATTTTTGTGAAAGGAAGTTTTTACGAAAGGTGTTTTTGCGTTTTACCTGTACTGGAGTAGCAAGCGGGTAATTAGAGGCTTACTTCTTTCTGATTGTTGCAATGTCGTTAGCGCCAATCCCTAGCAGCTCCAAAAAACGCTGGTGCTGCTTTGGCTGCATACTTTCAAACTGTTTGTGCCAGTCATTCATGTCTTGTTCACTTAATCCGGCTGCTTGCATTACTGCAACCCAATCGGCTTTGCTTACTGTGTTGTTCTCTAATGAGTTGGCTTTATCTAGCAGCAATAATATGGCTTTTTGCTGTGAGCGCAGGGTTTGCACTTGTTGCTCTAAAGATTGAAAATGCTGGCTAAGTACGCCATCTAAAATTTGGTGTTCAACTAGCTTGCCGCTTTGTTTAAGTTGTTGGCCGATTTGCTTAATCGACATACCAAAAGAGCGTAAGGCAATAATCTTTTCTAAGCGCTGCTGCTCTTTGTTGCCATACCAACGGTAGCCGTTGTTAGATCGATAAGCCGCTTGAAGCAAATGTTGGCGTTCGTAGTAGAGAAGAGTGGTGCGAGACAAACCGTATTTTTTGGCTAAAGCAGTAATATTTAACATGCATTTCTCAGATTGTTGTTAATGGCTTGACCCGTCTATAAGTATAGCCTTTACACTCCCCGCCTGACTAATCAAGGTGATTCTTAATGTTACAACATAATCCTACAGAGCAGCCCGCTGGCTTGTTCGCTGTGCAAAATAAAGGCATTGCCTTAGCTCTAGTTTCTACTGCTTTATTTGTGGTGATAGGCGGATTAGTAAGGCTGCTAAGCGAGCGGATACATGTATTTGAAATTTTACTGTTTAGGCAGCTTATCTTTGTTCTTATGCTTAGCCCTGCTATTTATGTGGGGTGGCAGGGCCTACTAAAACCGCGCTTTATTACTTGGCACTTTGCCCGAATATGCGCTGCTTTTGTTGCCCTAAGTGTAAGTTTTACCGTAGTGGCTAATATCCCTTTGGCTGATGCTACGGCACTGGGTTTTACTAAAGTGTTATTTGTTGCGCTAATTTCCAAGTATGTATTAGCCGAACAAGTCAACGTACAGCGCTTACTGGTGATTGGATTGGGGTTTGCTGGTGTGTTATTGGTGATTCAACCGCGCTTTGCCGAGGCATCAATGTTGTATGTTGGTTTAGGTTTGTTAGCTGCATTAGGCGCTGCCGTGGCAGTGATTTGTGTGAAGAAATTATCGGGACTAGATTCCACCACCAACATACTGGCTTACCAGGCGATTTTTGTGGGCCTATTAGCAGCCGTTGGTGCTTGGTTTTATTGGACAACACCTAGCTGGGCAGATCTCGGCTTGTTGTTAGCCGTTGGTGTGCTGTCGTCAGTCGCTCAATGGTTTGGCGTAACCGCATACAAACATGGTGAAGCGAACGTGGTCGCCAATATTGAGTATGTGAAAATGGTGTACGCTATTTTACTTGGCTATTACTTGTTTGACGAAGTGCCTAACAAACTGGCGATAGCGGGCGCAGTGTTGTTGAAGTTAAGTCCGTTTATTGGGCAATTACTCTCACAACTTAGAAAGACTAAGGCTAAGCTGTCCTCGCTAAATTAACTTAAAGGCCACTTTCAAATAGGGGAACGCTGAGTGTGTTGTAGCTAAGTCGCTATTTACCCGGAGTCAGTGTTCACGCTTAACTGGCTTTGCTTGAAAATAGCTAGATTCCCATTGCTGAAGTCACAAATCGAAAACACACAGAATATGAGTATTAGGTCAACAGGAGTGGCTAGCACTATGGTTAGTTTGAAGTCTCCAGTTAAAAGAGCTGAAACTGTAGGCTTACGTGAGAGCTATTATTTACAATTTTTTCATAGTGGTTCGGTTGGTGTACTGAAGAAGAGAGTTGGATGAGAGCCAAGCTTAAAACAAGCCTAGTCATTTCGATTGTGTTGTTGCTCACCTTTAGTGTTGCTCGCTCGGTACAGGCTGAAAGTGAAGTGAGCAAACCTGACGTTTTAGTATTGGCGGTGATACAAAGCAAAGACGACCCGTTATATGTTAAGCCAGTCCAACAATGGTTTATTAACATTTACACTGAAGCCTTCAGCCGTATTGGGATCACTTTACGCTACCGTATATTTCCTGCCAAAAGAGCCAGTTTGTATTCCGATAAAGGTGAAGTAGACGGAGAGCTGAGCCGCGTTTTCGACTATGGCACAAAGCACCCCAATCTTATTCGAGTAGAAGAGCACCATGTGTTATCGGTATTTAGTGCGTTTTCGGCAGACCCCGCTATCAAGCTTGATGGGTGGGAAAGTCTCAAGAAAGATACCACCTTAAATGTGGAGTATCGGCGTGGTATTAAAAAAAGCACAGAAAAACTAGTGGCAATAGTTCCTTCAAAACATCTCTCTGCGGTTAACTCTATACAACGTGCAGTTGAAAGGTTGTTAAAAGGGAGAACCGACGTTTTTGTTGAGCCAGAAGATAGTGTTACTGACTTTCTAAAATCAGAAACCTTCCAAGACATAAGCCAAGGAACGCCCATTTACAAAGCAGGAACCATGGAAATAGTTAGCAGCCATTTATGGTTACATAAAAAGCATCAAAGTCTGGTAATACCGCTGTCTACTATTTTGAGTGATATGAAAAAAGAGGGCCTGTTTGAATTATATCTTAAGCAGCTAGCGATTAGCCCTTCACGTATTAAATGGTGAACGGCCCACTTTATTTAATGGGCCTATAGTCTAACGCTAAGCTGAGCATCTCTGCTCAGCCACATTTCCGTAGTTGTGTAGAACTTAAACTAGTGCCGGTTTTGTGAAAAATTGAGCCATTACCATGACGACCAACGCGATAAGATTAGCCGCAAAAATAATGATTAACCACTGCGGCATGCTTAGGCTTAAAAATATCCAGTCAACCACATCACAAGAGCCATAGGCTTGAAACATCCATGGGAGCCATTGGTCTAGCGGCGCCCAGCCAGGGAAGCTAACAAACAAATCACACGTGGCAAAGGGCGATGGATTCATTTGTAAATCAGTATGCGTTATCGACAGTTGCAAACCCCACGCTGCGCTCACTCCCCAAGCGGCAAAGCCAAGTATTCGCACTAATAGATTGTTGGGTTTTAATAAACCAATGATTGCGCCGCCAGCAATGCCTAACATGGCTACACGCTCGTAAATACACATCACGCAGGGCGGTAACTCCATAACATGCTGGAACGCTAATGCGCATGCTTCAAAAAATACCATAAATAGCAATAAACTCAGCCAAGCTAAGCGAGTTTGGGAAAAATGATTTAAGGCCTGCATTTACTTTCCTAGTACAACAATGAACAAATATTTTCAGTGGGGCGCTGGCTAAAAATTTTACGCTACGGTAAATGAGCTGTGTTCAAACAACTCTTCTATGAGCTGCTCGATAGGAGCATTACCATCGTGGGCGCGCGAGTATGTGCGCAAGCCAATAATTTGCACTTGTAGGTGACGGGCTAATTGGGCTGTGTCTTTATCGCTTTGTAACTCGCCAGCCAATTTGGCTTCATTAAGAACTTTGGTAAATTCAGCTTCTACCTTCGCCAGCAGCTTTTTGGTTTGTTCGAGCAGTTCGGCATTGTCGTCAGTTAATTCTGCTACGGTTTTTACCAGCATACACATACCACTAGGCGCTGTTTCTCGGCTGTCTATCAGTGCTTTTTTTAAAAACAACTTTAAAGCGGCAATAGGAGAAGCTGCCTCAGCCTTACAGGCGTAAAGTTGTTCTATGCTTGAGTTGGCATAGTTATCTAAGGCTTCACTAAACAAGCCTTCTTTGCTACCAAAACTGGCGTAAATACTGCCGGGTCGCATATCTATGACTTCTTGTAGATTACGCATAGATGTAGCGTGAAAGCCTTTTTTCCAATACAACTCTGTGGCTTTTTGTACTACGTCTTGGCGATTAAATTTAGCGGAGTTAGCCATTAGCTTCACCTAGTTAAACTTTGAACAATTGTTCAATTTTACATTGAACGAACGTTCAGGTCTAGCTATAGTGGACGCTGTTTTTAAGTGCTGTATCGCTTATTTGCGCTACAGTTTTATTGCTACTTGATAAGTAGCCAGACAAAAGGGCAATCAAAATGACAATGACTTTAGCCTTTGACGTATACGGTACGTTGATCGATACCCGCGGTGTAGAGCAACAATTACAAGCGTTGATGGGAGAGCAAGCTCCAGCGTTTTCTCAAATGTGGCGAGACAAGCAGCTAGAATATTCGTTTCGGCGTGGCTTAATGCAAAATTACCAAAGTTTTGCGGTATGCACTGCACAAGCCCTTGATTACTGTTGCCAAGCTTTTCAAATAGCCTTAACTGCCGAGCAAAAGCAAAGCTTGTTGGATGTTTATAAGGTGTTGCCAGCGCATGCTGATGTAAAGCAAGGTTTGACTGAACTACAGGGCCTTGGTTTTAAAATGTTTGCCTTTTCTAATGGCAAGCGTGAGGCGGTAGAGTTGTTATTAAAAACAGCTGGAATAGACCACTTATTTCTAAGCGTGGTGAGCGCCGATGACATTCAATCATTCAAACCCAATCCCGCGGTATACGCGTATTTTTTACAGCAAGCTAATACGACTGCCGATAAGGCATGGCTGATTTCGAGCAATCCTTTTGACGTTACCGGCGCTATTTCTGCGGGCATGCAGGCTGCATGGATTCAGCGCTCAAAACAAACGGTGTTTGACCCTTGGGAAATACAAGCCAAGTTAGTTGTGGCCAGTCTCACCGAGCTTGCTGAAAGCTTGCCTAAGTATAAAAGCGCTGTTTAGTTAATCCCTTTTAAGTAACTATGAACTTAGGCCAAGAATCCACGATAAAGCCTTGTTACAGTGCCAAATTATGCAACTAGATTTTGCTCATGAATGAGAGGGTGCCATGGATAGTGAGGATCAAAAACACAACCAGCAGGTGTATTACTTTAATGAGGATATTTTTGCAGAACAAACTCAATGCCAAGAGGTTATTTATGACTATAACCACAGTCGGCCATCGCAAGTAAAACTGCGTGAAGACTTACTGGAGCAAATCTTTGCAGAAGTGGGCGATAACTGTTTTATAGAGCCACCTTTGCAGGCTAACTGGGGCAAGCATACCCACTTAGGCAAAAATGTTTATGCTAATTTTAATCTTACCTTGGTAGACGATACCCATATCTATATTGGTGATTCAGTGATGATAGGGCCCAATGTTACTTTGGCCACCGCCGGTCACCCTATCGACCCAGAACCTCGGCGTAAAGCGGCCCAATTTAACATTGCTATCGATATTGCCAATAATGTGTGGATAGGCGCAAATACTGTGGTATTGCCGGGTATTAGCATTGGCGAAAACAGTGTAATAGGTGCTGGCAGTGTAGTAACCAAAGATATTCCGGCTAACGTGGTAGCGGTGGGGAATCCTTGTAAAGTGCTGCGAGAGATTGGCGAACACGATAAGCAGTTTTTTTATAAAAACCTGCGTTTTTAAGGCCAATCATAGATCTTGCTAACGGGCTACAAAGGCCGCTTAGTGCTTCTTAGCGTATGCATAGCAGCAAGGCGAGCAGTGGTTAAGCGCCGATAACGTGGTTAAGTAAATAAATAGCACCGCATTAGCGGTGCTATTTTCACATGATAATTAAACCTTACTTAGTAGTGACTATTGGCAAATATCACCACTAACAATAGGTACCTCTAAGTTCCCATTGCTGGTTCCTTGGAAACCCACACTGATGGTTTGGCCCGGCTCAATGGTGCCGTTCCACGTGGTATTGCTTACCGTATAAGGGCCATTTCCACTGAGTACGCCATTCCATAGCTGATTCACGCTGCTGCCGTCGGCGTAAGCCCAGCTAACTTGCCAGCCGTTAATTGCCTGCTCACCAGTATTGATTAAGCGGATCTCTGCGTTAAACCCAGAGCCCCACTGATCAACCACCACATACTCACAACCCGCTTGGGTAGGTGGCAATGCACTAAGCACCAGTTCTTGGCTGCTGGTGGTTTCTAACAATCCATCTGATACGCTGAGCAACACCGAGTAGCTGCCTGCTGCATCGTAAGTGTGGCTTGCTAATGCGCCACTCGCTTTGTAACCATCGCCAAAGTCCCATTGGTAGGTCAGTGCATCGTTTTCGGCATCGCTTGAGGCACTTGCATCAAAGCTGGCGACTAAACCTTTGCTGCTTGCCTCAAAGCTTGCGACAGGCGCGGTATTGGCGGTCGATTTCACCGAAATGCTTATTTGCGCAGGCGCAGACTCTAAATTTTCGTTGTCTGTCACGCTAAAGCTAAAGTCGTCGTCACCAACAAATTCGGCGGCTGGGGTATAAGTAAGTGCAGCACCAGTGCCACTTAATGTCCCGTTTGCAGTCTGACTAAGCACTTGGTAACTGGCAATTTGGCCATTTGAATCACTGCCGCTTAAGGTAATGCTTAGTGGAGTGTCTTGATTGGTGGCTAAGGTCTGTGAATCGGCAATTGGTTTGCCTAAGGTGTCTTCGGCGTAGGCTAAATCAATACAGCCATGAAAACGCTCAAAGGTCCAAGAGTTACGCCCCCATTCACCGTACACTACCTGATGACCGCTGCGTTCTGGCAGGGTACAGGTAGTGGTAAAGGTAACCGCTTCTTTGTCTGATACTACCGCAGGGTTAGCATTGGGGTTGTTATCGTCGTATGGCAATACACAAAATGGTTCTGTTTCAAAGTCATCCCAACTTAGGGCTTTGCTTGGGTCAAATACAAAGCCTGGTTTGGTTATCCAATAGTGAAACTCTCGCGTGTCAGAGAAGTGATTTCCCCAGCTAATGTTCCAGGTAATATCGAGTGGTCCAGCTTGAGCGGGTTGGCCCGGCCAAGACGTGGCTGCGTCCCAAGGTGTGGCGCCGCCTTCCCAGGTTTCGCTGTCAAAGCCACATACATTGGTTGGCAAAGGAGATACCACTGCACGCCCTTCAGCGTGAGTTAGTACACTCATGAATTTGTAACCACCTTGCGCATCGTTGGCAAAGGCGTCGATACAATGTTGGCTAGTGGCTTGATCGGGTTTTTCGGTTAAGCCACAAAGGGCATTACGCGAGGGTGGATCTACGATTAAGCCGTGGGCAAAGGCTTGGCTACTGCCAAGTATACAAAGTGAGAGTATTAGTTTGTTAGTCATGTTGTTCCCTTAACATTATTAGTATTTTTACGCTGATTCGCCAATATGCTTGGTGAACCGGGCTTTGCCTCGTCAGCGAGTAACACGCTTGGCGTGGCAAATTAAGCTCAGCAACTACGACCACATACTTCGGTAATGTTGCTTGAGTTATTTAAGGGAACTTAGTTGAGGGATGTTAGCTTATCCATGAAACAGCTTGGTAAATGAAAGTGGCGGTTTCACCAGTAAATAATAAATCAATCATTAGTCACGCTTTTGTGAATTAACGTTAGTGATAAGAACAATATTTAATGGTTGGATTAACTATTTTTTAGTGCCACCCCCACGCTAATCACAGTTAGTAAAAATAATTTGAATGATTTTTGTACAGCGGGTGGTCGGAAATCGCTTATTCGCTAGCAAGCTTTAGTTTGTTCATCGGCACAGCATTCATCTTGTAAAAAGCTAATCACTGTTTGCAGCCGCTCAAACTCAGCTACGCAATATAAGGTTCGACCTTCGCGTCGTTGGCTTAACAAACCGGCTGATACCAAGCTTGAAATATGATGAGAAAGCGTTGATCCCGGAATCGCTAATTTTTCTTGTAAGCCACCTACAGCAATACCGCTATAACCGGCTCTTACTACGCTTCGGTAGATACTTAAACGAGTAGGGTGGCCGAGTTCTTTTAGGGCTTTGGCAATGCTATCTGTGTTCATGAGGCTTCTCCGTTAAATCTATATTTCGATATTATTAGAAATAACTTGTTTTTGTCAATGCTTGAGTATATATTTCGAATAATCTAGATATTTGGAATTAATGTAATGTTTAGCATAAATAGTGATATGGCTTGGCAAGCCTTAAATATGTTTGGTTTTTTGGCTGTAGAGCTGACCTTGCTTTTTTTAGCCATTAGCTACTTGGTGGGGGTGTTGCAGTTGTATATTCCGCCGCAAAAAATTCAAAGTATTCTCAGTGCCAAAAATGGTTCGGGTTATATCGTGGCTGGCTTTTTAGGGGCAATAACACCATTTTGTTCTTGCTCTACCATTCCTTTTTTAAAGGGCTTGTTACGCGCTAGAGCGGGTTTTGGCACCATGATGGTATTCCTGTTTGCCAGCCCTTTGCTTAACCCAATTATTATTGGTTTGTTTGCGGTGACCTTTGGCTGGAAGGTCAGTGTATTTTATTTTGTGATGGCGATGGGGGTCTCTGTAGTGGCGGGCTACACCTTAGAAAAACTGGGTTTTGAGAAATATGTAAAAGCCGAGTCTTATTTAGAGCCAGAAGCCAAAAAATGTGGGTCTTCTTGTTCAGGTAAGCCAGCAGTAGAGCGTAGCAAATGGCTAAAAGTGTGGGACAGTACTTGGCAAGATTTTAAAAAAGTATTGCCTTATCTGATTGGTGGTATTGCCATTGGCTCGTTGATTTACGGCTTTATGCCAAGCGATCTAATTGCGCAGTTTGCTAGCAAAGATAACCCATTGGCAGTACCGGTTGCGGCTGTCATTGGTATACCTTTGTACATTCGTGCTGAAGCGGTTATTCCTTTAAGTGCAGCATTAGCCGCTAAAGGAATGAGCTTAGGGGCGGTAATGGCCTTGATTATTGGTAGCGCAGGTGCCAGCTTAACCGAAGTTATTTTGCTTAAATCTATTTTCAGAAACCAAATGATTGCTGCGTTTTTGGTAGTGATTTTGGGCATGGCCGTTAGCGCGGGTTACTTATATGGGTATTGGTTCTAAGTACCTAAAGTATGAGTTAACGAAGTGGCTGCATGTGGGGCTTAAGCTCCATGATGCGAGAGCCAACGTTACCACGCTAAATGCTTAAGCTGGATCGTTAAAAACCGACTTTTATTAGTCGGTTTTTTATGCCTATTCTTCGCCTACTCGGCCCTAGCGCATTTCAAATAACTCGTTATGGAATTGATTGAGGTTGTAACCTTGCTTGGCTAAATCATTTTGTAAACATTGTGAGAACTTACTTGGCCCACAAAACCAGATGCTTCGTTGCATTAAATCATCGACTTCGCGTAATAGTTGGTTAGCGTTTAAGAATGCTTGGCTGCTGTTATCGATAATCTTTAAATCTACTTGAGCGCCGTTCGCTAAGTGCTGTAACTCCTCGATAAACTTCGCCTCTATGGTTTCGCTGCAATAATACAATTTAGCGAGAGGAGGTTTATCCATGGTTTGGCGCTGTTGCAAAATAGCGGTAAAAGCGGCTATGCCGATGCCGCCGGCTATCCATAGTTGCGGCGCAGTGTCACTAAAATCAAAGTTACCGTAGGGACCTTCTATTTTTAGCTCTTGGCCAATGCTAAGGCGGTTTTTTAAATTAGCGGTAAAGTCACCCAACTCTTTGATCATAAATCGTAATTGACCCGTTCCAGTGTGCGTAGAGGCAATGGTAAAAGGGTGGGGCTCTTCACCAGGAAAACCAACAAAAGCAAATTGCCCACTATTGTGGCCATGCCAGCTGGGAACACTTAAGCGCAAATCTAGCACTTTGTCTTTGGGTAAGAGCCTAAAGTTAGCCACTTTGGCGGTGTGTTGTTTGGTTTTACCTATACGCCCTAACAGGCTGTAGATTGCTGCTACGCTGCCCACCCAAATCAGCGCTAGGCAAACGTAAGTAATTGGGTAAGGCCAGTAACTGTGTTTGATTAATACTGCCGAGTGAAAGGCGATGACTAAAAAGGCTACCGACATCAGTTTGTGAGAAAAACGAAAGCCTTTGTAGCGAATAACCCCCAGCAGAGCCACTATCACCAACACAACAATGCCATAAAAAGCCCATTCACCAACATGCTCGGCTAGCTCTCTTAATGGTTTGACTAGCGCGTACAAAGAGTCAGGATTATTCGGTCCGCTGCCTCTTACCGGTTTATCTAACACTCCAGCTCTTACCAGTTGCTTAGGGATGATGGCTAACAGCCAATGAACTGCTCCCGTAACCACTGCTGCTATGCCTAGGTATTTGTGTAAGCGGTAAGACTTATCTAAACCTTTGGTGAGTTGCTCAATAAAGGGCAAACGCAAGGCTAGTAGCATGGTTAAGCTCATCAAACCTACCGCTAGCATTCCACTATATTGAATGAGTGCAGATCGCCATTGAAAGAAGTTTTCAAAGGACAGTAGATTGGGCTCTGCTTGAAGCCACAAAAGGCTTAGTAGTGCTATGAACAGTGAAATTGATGCGGTTGTTTTACTCATGATTTGGCCTTACTTATCCCTTAGAGAAAGTATAAACAAGCCAATTTTTAGTTACGTAAAGCGCAGGTAAAGAAGTGTAAATAGGTTAAGAGATTAACTTATGAATACCTAATACGACGTTAATTACAATGCTGACGCTCGCAAGGTATTCCATCATTGTCACCGTCCATTTTTGTATTAGGGCAGTTGTTAATGAAGAAGGTTGCTTCTGCACAGGAAGACATTTGGCTACAGTGTTGCCTACCATCACAAGTGTACTGTTGTGTGAATATTGATTGCAGCTTTGAGGCTTTTTTTATTGGAGCATCTAACAGTACTAAATCAGCATTGGTGATTACAGGTACCTGTTGTTGTGTGTAGATATTCCAAGCCGCAAATCCAACTACCATCCATAGTATCAGTTTCTTCATTTTAATCTCTTTGCACGTAAGCCTGAGTCGAGCTTAGGAAAGCCTCCTATACCAATTGGCTAAGCCTAAGAGCTTTACTATAAATATTTGTTTTATATATTAATTGTTTAAAATCATATTTTGATTATGTAACAGTAGTCATTTGATTGTTGATTGCAGGTATGAAGTTGTAAGGCCAAATAGGGAGCTTATTTGGCAGTTAACCAAGCTAAATTACACGGGTAATTCTAGCTTGGCTGCTGTCAATAAATAGTTTAAACAGCGCTTAAAAACCTTCTAACACAATTTTACCTTTGGCCTTTTGAGACTCAATAAAGGCATGCGCTTGCTTTAGGTTGTCGGCATTTATCTGGCCAAAGTGATCACCTAAAGTGCTTTTGATTTTACCTTGGTCAATCAGTTGTGCTATTTCACCTAGAAGCTGATGTTGTTTGATCATGTCTTCTGTTTCAAACATTGAGCGGGTGTACATGAACTCCCAATGTAGAGAAATGCTTTTAGGCTTAAGTAGCTTCACGTCTAAGCTACTTGGATCGTCGATTAAACCAAACTTACCTTGTGGTTTAATCACTTTGATAATCTCTGCTAGGTGTTCATCGGTGTTGTTTAAGCTCACTACATAATCAATATCGTTGGCTTGTTTCAGTTCTTCACTGAGCGGATTACGATGGTTAATGATTTGGTCAGCGCCTAGCTCTTTTAGCCAAGCCTGGGTTTCCGGACGAGATGCGGTAGCAATAACCTTAAGCTTGGTGAGCTGTTTAACCAGTTGAACCATAATGGAGCCAACACCACCGGCCGCACCAATAATTAAAATAGATTTGTTTTGGTCACGGCTTACTTCTAAACGGTCGAACAACATTTCCCAGGCAGTAATGGCGGTAAGCGGCAGGGCAGCGGCGTTTGCGTCAGGAATGCTGGTAGGGGCTAAGCTTACAATGCGTTCGTCAACCAATTGGTATTCCGCATTGCTACCTGAGCGGGTTAAATCGCCGGCATACCATACTTTGTCACCCACCTTGAATAGACTGGCTTGGTCACCAACTTGCTCTACGGTGCCAACGGCATCCCAACCAATAACTTTCCATTGGCCTGTCTCGGCAGAGACATTGGCGCGGATTTTGGTATCAACAGGGTTAACCGACACGGCGGCTACTTTGATCAGTAGGTCTTTCCCGCTGGCCGTGGGCTTGTCTAACTCTATGTCTTGTAAAGATAAGGTTTCGTTAATTGCTAGGGCTTGCTGATAGGCTACGGCTTTCATTGATTACTCCATTAAGGGCGAAAATGTAGATGCACTCAGTGTAGTTGACTCTAGCAGTTGGAAAAACTGGGTAGTAGTTAAATCACTTTCAATTAAATTTTGATAATCGAGACACTCGTTAAGAGATTAGCTGCATAGCGATAAGTACTGATTTATCCGTTTACATGAAGCCTGTTACTGGAGTAAACCCTTAAGCCGCTATGCTAAAAAACAAATACAGAGAGTGGCTTTAGGGTTGAGGCTCTTCCACAATCACGATGCTGCCATTGGTATTGGCTACCACTAAATATGCACCGCCCAGCTCACCAATAGCGCAAAGATCTAAGGTGTATTCTCCCAACATTGCGTCGTTACATTGGGCAAAGGCAAAGCTGTCGGTGACTTTCCCTACTTCTGTCGTCGCCAAGTTGATGTCGCGACTTTGGTCTTTTAACACTTGCTGGCTGTTACTGAATACTCGCAGATAATAGTTATTCTGTTGATGGATAGTCGATTTTTCGAATATGGTTAGTTGTGGCAAATTGTTATTGTGCCAAGCCACAACCTAATAGCTGCCACTGTGATTTAAGTGCTTGTTTACTCTTACTCGTTCAAGGCGGCTGTTGCTGTTTTCAATGGCGAATTGGCTTTCATTGTTACTCTCTATCCAGCGGTAGGTAAGGTCTTTACTGGCGCTAGCCGAGTTTAACTGGGTTACCCTAAAACGCGAGTCAAATACATCACTGCTATAAGCCACACTTTTAAGATAAAAACCGGTGGCATTGGGCTGGGCGTTAATATAAGAAATTTTTGCTGTTTGTGGTTTATCTACATGATCGAGTAGTCTATCGCTGGTATTGCAGGCGGTTAAACCAAGGCTAGTAAGTATGATTAAGCTAACAGACGCTAGGCGGAGAATTCCATTCATGTGGGGTCCTTAAATGCAGTAACGCGATTCATCACATGATAGAGGGTTAGCAATTTATCTCAGTGTGTAGAGTGTCAGTATGCTTAAGGCTTTGTCATTAAATGTCAGTAAAAAACATACTTCTTCGTTGTAAGTTAAGCGCTTAAAGGGCGCTAAAGAAATATCGAGCGGCTAGCTGAAACAGCTGCTCGTTACTGTTTTCATCTAAGCCATGCAAAACCCGTTGTGGTCGCTGGCTAGATAACCATTGATACTCGCCAGCTAAAAACCAGTTTTTGTTTACGCGGTATTGATAGGCGCAGGTAAACCCTTTGCCGCGTTCGTTGTTGTTATCGAGCGGAGTATTATCTAGGTCGGTATTTTTAAAGGCCTCGGCGCGAACACTAACTCGGTGTTTTTTATTGAAACTGCGGGTGAGCAAGGCAAAGCCGTTAGCAAAGTCCATATTTACTGCGTCTACTCGGTCGGGCGACTGCATCAAAGTAGATCCATTCATATATTGCCAAACAAGTTGCCATTGTTTGGCAAAGCGCCATTTTCCACCTAAGTGAGCAAACTGGGTTCGCCATGCATAATCGCCATCGTCAATTAAGTAGGGTTTAGCCATGTTGTCGTAATAACCTAGGCGAAATAAAGCAGTGCGATGAATGCTCCAATCCAGATTTGTGTGGTAACCCGGTCGGTGGTCTATCTCTTTAAACGGATTTGAACGTTGTGACTGATCTGATAGTGCGGGCTGTTTTAGCTCTGGGAAAGACCGTGTTTCCCCATAAAGGGTTTGTCTAGAACTGCTTGTCCAGCCATGCCAAGCCAATAATGCGCCTGCGGGATCATTGTTTACAAATAGCATGGCGCTTAGGGATACATTGTGGCTTGAGCCTGAAAACTTACCTATTCGCTCTAATTTAGCTTCTATGCCGGTGGTGCGGATCTCTTCACCCACCCAAGTATTTAAACTAGAGGCATTTAAAGTATAAGGTGTGGCCCATGCGGTAGCGGTGTTTTCTAAGGAAATACTGGGGTACATAATGCCTAAACGAGAGGACCAGCGCAGGCCGTTTTCTGAGGGCAGGCCTTTGTAGCTAGCAAAGGCTTCGCTAAAACCTAGCGCGCTATCTTCGTTATCTAACCAGCCATTTAACACCAGTTTTGCCGCAAAGCCATTGTCCCAGTGCGCGCCTAGATCTAAGCCTGCTTGGGCAATAGACAAATGACTGCCGTTTGAATAAGCAAACTTACCAAAGCCACCTTTTAGGTAGCTATCGGTACTGTTTACCTGGCTGGCACGTAAGTCGAGTATGCCATTGGCAGTAAACTCGGTGGCCATGGTGGCTTGTTGTAGCGTTACTGCCAGCAGTGCAATAGCGCCGCGTAGTAATCCCTTAGTTGGCAAACTCTATGCTCTCCTGAGCGAGTAATTGGTACAATTCGTTGGCTGGTTTTGGGCGACTAATAAAATAACCTTGCGCTAAGTTACAGTTGGCTTTTTCTAACCAGCGCAGGCTGGCTAAATCTTCTATCCCTTCTGCTACTACGCTTAACCCCATGTTATGAGCCAGTTCAATGGTCGATTTCACTATAATTGCATCATCGGCGTCAATCGCCAATTTTTGGACGAAAGATTTATCTATTTTGAGTTCATGAACCGGCAAGCGTTTTAGCTGTGCAAGCGATGAATAACCAGTGCCATAATCGTCAATAGAAAGTTTAAAACCGCGCTCTTTGAATCGGGCCAATAAGGCAATTGCGGTTTCAGGGTCGTCGACCAAGGCACTTTCAGTGACCTCTAAGGTGAACGATTCAGCGCGTAGCTGTTTGCTTTCAATATTCTGGCAAATGAAGCTATAAAAGCTCTCATCTTTAAGGTTTTCACCTGAAATATTAATCGCAATGTTGATGTCGATACCTTGTACTTTCCAGGCCAAACTTTGTGATAAGGCCTCTAAAAATACCCAGCGAGTGAGTGGGTTTATTTGTCCGGTATGTTCGGCAATTTCAATGAACGAATCGGGAGGAATCATTCCCAACTCTGGGTGTTGCCAGCGCACTAAGGCTTCTACGTGGGTAATCTTATTTGCGGCAAAGCTGAACTTGGGCTGGTAATGCAAGATGAGCTGATTGCTTTGAATCGCCTTTTTTAAGTCGTTAATTAGGCTTAAACGTTCAACTGTATTGGTATCAGTACTCGGGTCGTAAATATAACAGTGGCTGCGAGACTCGCGGCAATGATTTAAGGCGGCGTCGGCCTTTTGAACCAGTATTTGTGGATCTTGGCTGTGCTCAGGATACAGTGCTACCCCCACGCGAATCTGTAGCTGTAAATGCATGTCTTGGTAGTTGCAGCCCTCATGCATTTGCATGGCAATATTATTGAGTTCATCACGGGCAGTGTCTCGAGTGATATTGGGTAATATCAATACAAATTCATCGGCGCCAATGTGACACAAAAAATGCTCACTCTGTAAGGCCGTTAAGCGCTTGCCCGCTTCTTTTATCAGCTGGTCTCCCGCTGAATGGCCTAGGGTATCGTTCACCTCTTTCAAGCGGCAGATATTGAGATGGAATAGCGCAAAAGGGGCACTATTTTGTTCGGTTAAATCTTGCAGTTTACTGGCTAGCCAATGGCGATTAGGCAGTTCGGTAAGAGGGTCGTGTTGCAGCCGGTGTTTAATCGCTTGTTCACGATTTAGTACCTTCTCTTGCATGCTATTAAATTCGCTGGCTAACTGGCCTAGTTCGGTTTTATCGTTAACTGACACTGGCTTTTGGTATTCACCTGCCGCGAGGCGTTTAGCTTGTTTAACCAATAACTTGATAGGCCTAGTGATGTCATCAGCGATTAAATATGCCGCAACCATTGAAATGATGAGGGTGAGTATGGTGATGAGTAAAATTTGTAACCAGCTTTGCTGAATCACCGCCACAAGGTTGTCACGAGAGCTGTGCAACAGCACATAAAAGTTAGCGCCACCCGCAGCGCTATATTGCTGTTTTAATGAAATAACATCGCTGGAAGTAGGATTTATTAGAGCTTTAGCACTGGTAATATTTGCAAGCGGGTTACTCGAGCCCAACAAAGACCAACGGTTTTGTTGCTCCAAAATTAAATCGGCCTGCAAGCCCGTTAACGTTAAGAAACTCTCGGCTAAAGGGGTAGATATTTCGTAACCAAAACCCGCCCAGCCAATAATGGCAGGGCCACTTTTTAAGGGAGAAAGGTGTAGCTGATAAAGCTGCTCGCCAATTACGTAATAAGGAGGTAACTGACCTTGTTTTAAGGCTGGCATAAACCCAAAGGCTTGGCCTTGCTGAGCGCCACGCACCACTTTTTTGTTCTGATTGTGTTGATAACTATTGACCAATTGCAGCTCAATTATGCCTGCAGGGGTTACTACCATGGCTAAGTCGGCGTTGATGCGTTTACCGTGGTTAAGTAAGGCAATGGCTACACTGCGCTGGTCTTCGCCAAACACACTTTTTAAGCCGTAGTCGTTGGTCACCGTTTCTGCAAAGCTGGTGAGGTAAAATTCGCGCCGATTAAACTCACTATCAAACAAGGCCTTGGCTTTACTCAATTGCGAGTCGATGGCTATGCGTTCTTTTGTGCGCAAGGAGTCGTAAGTAGACCAAAATGAAATCGCTTGTAGCAAAAGTAGCAGTGAAACAAACAACAGCAGAATTTTGGTTTTAATACTTTTCATCGGCGCTCCTGCCAATTAGTAGTCTGAGAGGAAATCAAAATCATCCGGATTTTGTTGTTCAAATTCAGCTTCCAAGGCATGGGGCAAGTTTAATGCGTGAGTGCCTGTTTGATGAATACTAATGGTTTGGCTAATTTGCTTGTCTGCCGTTTTTAACTCAGGGTGCCATACAGTAAGCTGGTAGTCCCCTGCGCTTACTTGTTCAAAGTTAGCCCGGCCTTGTGAGTCTGTTTTATTAAATAAAGGCGTATCAACCAGCAGCAAGTAAGCGCCCATCCAATCATGAATGTTACAACCCATAGGCACTACGCCGCTGTGATTAAAATCGCTCTTACTGTGTTGCTCACCAGCCTTAATTTGAAATGAAAATTTGTTTTCTCCCACTGCCGAATATATGTGGTGAGTAATGTTGTCATCGTTATTAAAATCAACCTTACTGCCACGTTGCGCCACGCTAATGTAGGGAACGAAGGCTTTGTCGCGCTGGCCAATGGTGACTGCTGCTTGGTTGATGTGTGGGAGTTGGTGACCTATTGGCGTGAGGTAAACCACCACGTCTTGTACTGGGCTGTTATCCGGACTATTCACCTGTACTGCATAATCAAAAGTTTCTGCCGCTTGGCTTAACATGCAAGGAAGTGCAAAAAGTAGGGTAAAACAGTATTTGTTCATCGGCATCCTTTGCCACCTAGTCGTGAATGATGAATGGGTAAATTGAGTTTATTCTCCGAGAACTAAGACCTAGTAAGCCCACTAAAAATTGCAGCTGAGATGTTTAGTAAGCTAAGACACAAAAAAACAACGTAATAGTGACCCTGACCATCAGTTTATAGTTTAGCCACTTACCTGATAAATATTGAGGCTTTGATGCTGTATTTGAGAAGCATGAAGGAAAATAACTAGCTTAAGTTGGCTAGGTAAAGAGTCGCTAAGCAACGAGACCAAAAAGCCAGTTGGGATAGCAACAGTGATAAAATCTTTAGCCAATTAATCTGTGGTTCTAAGAAAGGCCGTTTAGGTAAGCTAGGTTTTGCATTGAGTGACAAAAAATTCGAACACTCAATTGAATTGTAACTAGGTACAAACAAATTGTTCTTTTATAAACAGACTAAATGCTATCTAGAGTTAGTTTATTTTGTTGCCCTAAATATACGCAGTAAGTTGCCAAGTACTCGATATTTCAATTTTTCAAATGCTGTTTGATTTATTTATCACTAATCTCATCACATTTGCACTTAAGATGTCTTTATCTACCTGTTTTATTTATGTTTTAATCCTCTCGCAAGTTTTTATATAAAAATCCAATAAAGGATTAGTTGTACAGCTAAGGGAAGAGATGAAAAAAATAAGCTTATTGGTTTTACTGCTTTGTGCAGCAATAAATCCTCTACATGCAGAAGAACAAAGCGCAGTAGAGCAGCAAAACTATTTTTGGTTAGAGCCGGGCATGTCTTATGGGAACCCGAGTGTGAATGCTAGTTTAGATATGCGATATAGTTTCTCTGACTATACGGTATCTTTTGGTGGTACCGGTGGCTTCGATTGTTTTTTATGTGATAGGTCTGAAGGTGATATTGAAACTCACTCGCTTAGACTTATGGCTGGAAAATACTTTTATCCGGGTAAAAACGAGTTTCTGATAGAAATAGGATTAGCGAAGACTCGCGTATCTACAGATTATCAAAATGATGGTCAGTGGGACACAATTGACAGTGATACCTTGGGGATCCCTATTCGTTTTGCAAAGTATTTTAATAGTAAGTATGTGGGCTTTGCTTTAACTGCAGATGTTATGTTCACCAAAGACGAGTGGATAACTACGGTTGGTTATAGTGTGCCTTTTGGAAAATTACGCCACTGGTAAGCAAATTCAAGGTAGAGCAACGCTCTACCTTGAATTTGATTTATTCAGGCTTACGTTTACCTGTCATAAACTCTTCTAAGATCTCTGGTGTTAATTTGCCCGCTTCTTCCAAGCGCTTTAGTTCCGCCACGATCTTCTTTTGATCTTCCATCGATGGAACGGGTAGCTCAGGCTCTTTTTCGATCCCTTCAGGGATACTTAGGTTATCTAACATCATTGCTTCTCGCTATAAAACTTCACTGGCTTAAGTATACCAGCAAATGGTGGATTCATAGCAGGGCTTTATTGAGTCACTATTTTAGTGAAAGAGTGATCGCTTTGTAGGGCTTAAGAGTTAGCTTTAGTAGACACAGCAGGCTTTTTTGCTGGCCTAAGAGTAAGAATTAACCTTATGAAAAATCAAATAAACCCCAAGCGCTTACTGCATAGTAAGTGGACCAAATGTGAAGTTATAAACAAGATGAAGCATTTTATGGTAACGGAATTGGAGCTTGATGAGTTTCAAGTTGTACAGCGTTGCGTGATTCAGGCTGTTTATAACAAGCAAGATTTTGAGCTGGATTGGCGAGAGTTAAAAGATCTTAGCGTGTGGCGACAAGGTTGGAAATGAATCAAGTGCTGCCAAGCAACACTTGATTCAAGCAGGCTAGCTACGGCTAGTTACTTCTAATAAGTGATAACCAAATTGAGTTTTCACTGGGCCGTGCACGGTGTTTAGTGCTTCGTTAAATACTACGGTATCAAACTCTGGCACCATATCGCCTTTGTTAAACTCGCCTAACTCTCCGCCATTGGCGCCAGATGGGCAGCTTGAATGTTGCTTGGCGATATCAGTAAATGCTGCTCCACCTTCAATTTGCTTTTTTAGATCTAAACATTGTTGCTCTGTGTCTACTAAGATGTGGCGTGCACTTGCTCTTGGCATGAAAAATCTCCTAAATATGATGAATAAAACTACGGTTTAGCGGCTTACGCTAGCTACTGAGTCGTTGCTGTGTGCAAATGTAGTTGGCTAGCTAGGTTGGTGTCAAATGAAACACAAGTTCTTGTGAGCAGATAAGGTTTATATCGAGTGAAAAGTGCGGGAAAAGGAAACACAAAAGCTGGCAATGCAGCCAGCTTTTTGAGTGCTTTGGCGCTTACAAAACAGTAATGATGTCTTCTTCCGCAAGGCGGGCTTTTGGTAGGCCGTGATTGTAGTCTTCACCATCTAGATGGTAGCCAATCGCTAAAGCAAAGTCACATACATAGCCATTTAGCTCTTGCTCAAATATTTCGCCAAGCAGTGCAGGATCAACGCCTTCCATTGGCGTGGAGGCTATGCCCAAACGAGCAAGTACATGCAAAGTGTTTCCTACCGCTATGTAGGTCTGGGCTTTGGTCCAGTTGCCGTTAAAGCCGCTTTCGTCGGTATTTGCCTCCACAAAACCAAATGCACCGTTTAGCATGTTGTCGTACATTTCTGCTGGCAAATGGCCTGAGCTTACCTCTGCATCGACGACTTTACGGTAGTCGTCTTTGCTGAAGTGAGGATTATGTGCAAACAAAATAACGTGTGAGGCTTCTTTAGCGTGCGGTTGGTTAAACTGATGCATATTGGCAAAGCTATCGTGAAAGCGCTGCTTAGCTTGCTCACTTTCAATAACAATGAACTTCCAAGGTTGTGAATTAATCGAAGAGGCTGATAAGCGGATCGCTTGTTTAATTACCGTCATATCGTCTGCAGAAATACGTTTAGTTGAATCGTATTTTTTAGCAGTGTAACGGCTGTTTAGATCGTTAATGATTGGATGAGACATTAGGTATTTCCTCAGAGATTAATTTCAATGAGCGCAGTTTACGAGCTTGCCATGCTGAGAAAAAGACCTGTTCTCTCCATTCATTATGGTTCTTTAAGTCCATAATCCACGATTTTATTGAGTCGCAAGTCCTAGCGATGCCAAGGTACAAATTGAGAAAGCAGGAGGCTCGAGGGTTTATAGCAGTGTTGATATTCCAAATTAGCAGCTCCAGTGGGTGGAACATTCATTGGTTTGAGAACGGTCAATAATCACCATTGATTGGGCCTTGTTAGCCTAGACACAAAAAAGCCGCTCAATCGCTTGAGCGGCAAACTTTTAAAGTAAAGGCTGTTGGACTATAGCGCTTCGAGTAAAATTAACCCTTCGCTACCCGCAGAGAAGCTTACGCTGCCTGCATTTACTGTAGCGATGGTGCCATCGTAAGCATTGCGCACGCTAGTGCCGTCATCAAAGTAGCTATCTACATTGATGTTTACTTGGCCTGAACCATCTACAACCACGACTACATTATTGCTAACGCCAGAGATTGGGTTGGTCCAAGTACGGGCAAACGCTTTACCGCTAGATTGGCCGCTTAGGTTGATGTGTTGACCAGCACCTACCGCTGGGTTATCACGACGGAATTGACCCACTTTTTGCCAGTGTTGGTGAACGCTGTTGCCAGACTTACTCCAATCTACACTTGAACGGCTACCTTGGTCTGCATCAGAACCACCGTCGCCATTTACGCGACCTAGCTCATCACCGTAGAACACTTGCACGCCACCTGGTAACAACAACAATGCGGTACCAGCTCGTTTTTGACGAGTATCGTCACCGTTGTAGAATACTGCACCAGTATCATGGCTAGAAATATAGCTTAGTGAGTTCCAGTCGGTAGAAGCATTTACTTGGCTTGCGTAGCTAGCAAATACGCTCAACATGGTGTCGGCACTGCTTACCATGCCATCAATCGCACCTTTGAAGCTGAAGTTAATTACCGAATCAAAACCACCTTGAGTATGGTAATCAGATTGTCCAAGGCCGTGGCCAAATACTTCTGCCGTTGCCCAGAACTCGTCGTTCCAATCTGCGCCTGGCGCACTTGGATTGTTTTGACGCCATTCACTTAAGGCTGATTTAGACTCACTAATTAAATATGCCCAGTTATCGTTAGTCACGTGTTTTGCAGTATCAACACGGAAGCCATCAATACCGTAGTCTTTCACGTATTGTACTAGCCACTCAGTGATCCAATCACGTACACGTTTGTTGCCTTGTGCTTGGTAATCACTTAAGTAAGCTTGACCAAAAGTAGACTTGTTGGCTAAGAACGGTGGAATACCCACTTGTTGAGTTGACTCAGTTTTAAAGTCTGGCAAGAAAGCCAAACATTTAGTTAAGTCGTCGTTACCACAAGGGTCGTAACCAGGTAAACCAACGCGTACCCAATCTTTACCCCACCATTTCAACCATAGGTTTTCATCACCGTCATAGTTGATAAAGTCATGGTAACCAAACCAGTTTTGGCCTGCACTTGGTGTCCAATTAGGACCCGCAGTGTCAGAACCATAGCTGAACTCGTCCATGTCTTTTAGGGTGTTGTAACCAGCGTGGTTCATTACCACATCCATGACTACACGAATACCTTGGCTATGCGCTTTGTCTACAAAAGCTTTAAACTCTGCAGGCGTACCCATGTTAGCGTCTAGGTTGGTGTAATCTTGTACGTAGTAACCGTGGTAAGCGTAGTGAGCAAAATCACCATCGTTACCGCCACCCACAAAGCCATGGGCTTGTTCGTAAGGTGCGGTTAACCAAATGGCGTTAATACCTAAATCAGTGAAGTAACCTTCATTTAATTTAGCGGTTAAACCTGCAATGTCACCACCGTGGAAAGTACCAATGTTTTTACCGGTTGCATCAACACTTGGACGACCGTAAGAGTTGTTGTTGCTTGAATTACCGTCGTTGAAACGGTCGGTAATAACAAAGTAAACGTTGGCGTTATCCCAAGTAAAGTCAGAAGCCGTAGGCTGCTCAACTTTAGTGATAGTGAAACACTGGTTAGCTTTGCTGCTAGTGTTTTCTGCATACAAACATACTTGTAGAGACTCACCTATTGCTAGGTTGCTACCTACCGAAATTGTTGCGCCGCTAGTAAATGCTGTGCCGTTTACTGGGTCACTGCCGTCGGTTGTATATAAACCGCCAGTAACGTCATCGCCAGTAGCGTTTAAAGTAATGCTTACTTCGTTAGTCCAGAAGGTACTTACCGCAGGGTCGATACTCACTTTTGCATCGTTTGATGGTATGTCACAAGTATCTGTCCAGCTTTGAGTGCTAATGGTATAACAACCATTCTTGTCGCGGAACAAGTCTTCGGTTTGGCTGTTGCCTTGGTTACTAAAGATAAGCTTGCTTGAATCACTGTTGGTAAACTTGTACTCAAACCAGTGTTCACCAAGGTCTGTCATGTTATCGCCAGGCCAACCTGTATCTGGTGTAGAACCGGCAGGAAGAGCATCCCAGTGATGAATAGACGGGGTCCAATCGGCTGGAGCATTCAAGTAAACAATAAAGCCAGTTTCTGGAACGGCAATTTTGTTGTAAGTGAAAGTTTGAATAACCGAGCCTTGAGGGTTGGCTACATAAACCTGTAACTCAACAGACTCACCAATGGCTAGTTCACCACCAATGTTTATGATGTCGCCGTTACTAAAGTCGATGCCTTGAGTACCGCCAGTGGTGCTTAACATGTAGCTACTAGAAGTGATGTTTTCACCTTTGTAGCTCAAGGTTACCGCTAGGGTATCGGTGCTAAAGTCGCTGCTGCCTGGGTTAATCGCTAACTCAGGTTTAGTGGCAATAATCACTTCTTCAGCAGTAATTTCTTTGCTAGACGCGTTGAAACTAATGTTGTAGTTGGTGTTATCAAGCACTTGGAAATCTTGGTTAGGGTAGTTTTCGCCCCAGCTACCATTATCTGAACAAGCCGCTACTTTAAAGCGTGCTGGGCTTTCTTCACCAGCAAAGGCTTGGGTTAATTCGTAAAGGCCGCTTGCCGCGTTACGTACTAGTGGCGTTTGGCCCCAACCGTTTGCGGTACCACGGAAACACCATACTGCTGGCTCTGCACCGGCAATGGTAATGTCTACGCTGGCGGTATTACTTACTGCGCCTTGATCATCTGTCACTTGCAAAGTGATAGTTTGATCTTGGCTGAAGGTTACACTGATTGATTCAGTGGTTTCACCGGTGCTCCATGCGTAGCTAGCAATACTGCCGTCTGCGTCACTAGAGTCGGTGCCTGAGAATGTGATGCTAGTACCAGCATCTACAGTTTGCGCATTGGCGGGCGAGATAACCGCAGTAGGCGCTTGGTTGCTATTACAGCTGGCTACCGATACTACGTCGATGTTTTTGCTATCGCTGTAAAAGGTAATTTGCTGGCTACCGGCCGATACGCGGTAGTCTGCATTAGGGTAGGCTTCTTGCCAGTCTCCCCAACGGTCTATTTTAAAACGTGGGTCATCGTTTCCAAAAGTTTGGCAGGTTTGAAACTGGGTACTGCTTACCTGTTCCATGGCAGTGGTTTGCCAACCATTTGGTGTGCCACGGAATTCCCATTCTGCTTGCGCAGAAAGCGAGGCCGTTAACAAACCAAGTAATACTACCTTGTTCATGTCATTTCCTTATTCGAATGTTTGTTTGCGATAGCCCTTTAGGCTTATCGACGTGTTAGCCAACATAAAATGACTCTTGGTGGTCATTTCTTGCGCGACCTTAATCTAGTCGAGTAAAAAATAGTCGCAAAAATGAGCAAAGTGAGTGCTATATCAAGTATTTATCCTCATTTTGTGATTGAAAAGGATTTCATTTTAACTGGTACGACTTTGTCTAAGTTATATGTTGCTGAAAGCGCTTAAGTTTATTTTTTTTAATACAAAGCACTGAAGAGTTTATTTTTGGCAGAAGAATTAAATGCCCTATAAGGTATCGGCTTTTAGCTTTTTGTTTAAAAATAATTCGCTGCAGTAGTGCTGGTAGTTTTGGGCTTGCAACCTAGTGTGGCCAGTCGCTGAATTTTTCTATTTGTAAACTCAACATGGTTATTTGTTCGCTCACTTGTATACTTTTGTTATGAGCAGAACAAATTTAGCCTTAGTGTTAGCTGGCCCTATCTTGCGACAAATTAGCTCGCAACGTTTTTCTGTTTGGCTTGCCACCTCTCAGGCGGTTGATATTAGTTTGAGTTTGCAGCCTGAAGGATTGGCTGCGCGTGAGTTTGACCATCAGACAATGGGCCTTTACACCCAACAGTTACCTGCAGGTGAGCATTTGTTTTATCAGCTCATCGATATCCCATTGGAAGAAGCTTTGCCTGCTGCAACTTGGGTCGGGTATGACTTGAAATTACGGCTAGCGAACCAGACTAAAGACCTAAGCTGGCAGGAATGGGCGCCAGAACTGGTGTACCCACCGCGCAACCTGCCGGGCTTTATCGTGCCGGGTGAGGTGAAAAAAATGCTTCACGGTTCTTGTCGAAAACCCCATCACCCTAGTGCCGATGGTTTAGTCAGGGCAGACGCTCATTTAGCCGAACACTCAATTGAGGATTGGCCGAGCTTGTTAATGCTGAGCGGCGATCAAATATATGCCGATGATGTTGCTACGCCAATGCTGGTGGCCATTCACCGTTTAGTTGAACAGCTAGGGGTACCCAATGAACCTTTTGTCGATGCAAAGGTAGCTGGTAGCGATGAGTTGCATGCGCAGGCTCATTATTTGTCACGTCATGAATTACTGCCTGTGGAAGGTGCTAAGCTGGCTCAAAGTGCGTTGTTTAGTAGCGTACGCAAACCTATTTTTACCTCAGATAACGCCAATAACCACCTGATTTCTCTTGCCGAAGTATTGGCGATGTATCTATTAGTTTGGTCACCTAGTGCCTGGACGAATTTGGAGTTAAGCCCTCCAGAATCGCTTAGCTTAAATGAGCTAGACGAATACCTTAAGCAGCGTGAAACCATCATTAGCTTTAGTAAAGGCTTAGCCAAAGTGCAGCGTTTAATGGCGCATTTGCCCACGGCCATGATGTTTGACGATCATGATGTGACTGATGATTGGAACCTTACTGCTGCATGGGAGCAAAGTGCTTACGGACATGCTTTCTCTAAGCGCATTATTGGCAATGCACTGGTTGGTTACTTGTTGTGTCAAGGTTGGGGGAATGCGCCTGAGTATTTCTCTAAAGCGTTAATTCTGCAATTACAGCAAGCCTTGCAACAGCCCGGCAACGATAAACACCAACAGTTGATTGATACTTTGTTGAGTTTTCCGCAATGGCATTACCACTGGGATACTCAACCGCCGCTATTGGTGCTAGATACACGTACTCATCGCTGGCGCTCTGAGCGTAACCTTAACTCTCCATCAGGCTTAATGGACTGGGAGTCACTCACTGATTTACAACAGCAATTATTAGGTAAAGATGCGGTGATATTGGTCTCTCCAGCTCCCATCTTTGGGGTGAAGTTAATCGAAGTTGTGCAACGCGTATTTACTTGGTTTGGCAAACCCTTATTAGTTGATGCAGAAAACTGGATGGCGCATCCAGGCTCGGCTAATGCTTTGCTCAATCTATTTCGTCACCCTAAAACGCCGCAGCATTTTGTTATTCTTTCTGGTGATGTTCATTACTCTTTTGCCTACCATATTCAATTGCGTGGCCGCCAAGGTGGACCCGACATATGGCAAATTACCAGTAGTGGCATCAAAAACCAGTTCCCTGAAAGCTTGCTCAACTTCTTAGACAGAGCAAACCGTTGGTTATATTCGCCTAAATCACCGTTAAATTGGCTTACTAAGCGCCGTCGAATGAGAGTAGTGCCGCATCGTCCCGAAAACGCCTCAAAAGGAGAGCGCTTACTTAATGCTTCTGGTATTGGTTTACTTGAATTGAATACCGATGGTTCTCCAAAATCAGTTAAACAACTCACCGTAGATGGTAATGTTGTCGCCTTTGAAATGTTCGAGCAAGACGCACACTGGGATTAGCGTCTTCAATTTTTTCAAATAAAAATAGTGCTTAGGTGAATGCAAATAGCTAGTCACTGGGTCTACTCAATCAAGGAAATCAATAAGCTGGGTAAAGGATGTAGAGTAGATGGCGAAATGGGAATGCTCACCGCTTTTAGTGAGTCTGCAGCAAACTTGGCTTAAAGGTGTGTGGATATTGTTACTGCTCGTTGCCGCAGCAGGCTTGCCACAGCTGCAAGTGCAACCAAGTATTCAAGCTTATTTTGCTAAAGATGACCCGCAAGTATTGGCCCTACAACAATTTGAAGATGAGCACGCCCCAGCCGCAAATCTGTTACTGCTGCTATCTAGCGATACGTCCTGGAAAAATCGTACTCAGTACCTAGCTGCACAACAAGCCGTAGACCAACTTCGCCTTGTCGAAGGTGTAGAAGCGATTAATCCCTTTACCTTATTGGCGCTGAACGACACGCTTCCGCCTACTATTGCTAAACAGTTTGTCAGCGAAGATGGCAAGAGTATAAATTTTGCGATTAATGTTGATACAAATGTGGCGGGGAAGGCTAAGGCTCTACAACAGTTTTTTACTTCCTTAGATAGCCAATTGAGTAGGCTTAACCATCAAGCAGAGAATTCATATACTTATTTATATGCTGGCGAACTGGCCTTAAGTCGGCAGTATTTATCGGTATTACGCCATGACTTAGCGTGGTTTGTGCCAGCTTTGCTGTTTAGTTTTGCTTTGCTGTTTGTATTGGTTATTCGTCAAGCTCGTTGGTTATTAGGCATGGTGAGCTGCGCAGTGCTTAGCCTTACAATTAGCTTGGGGTTTGCGGCTTGGCTAGGTTTGAAACTAGCGGCAATTAGTGCATTTTTGCCTTTGGTTATTATCAGTTTGGCAATGGCTTATTCTAGTCACTTATTTTTTGCTTGGCGGGGTCTTTTATACACTAAAAGTGGCGAGGCTATTAGTTCTGCTCAGGCAATGCTTTTAGCTTTACAGCATAAGTTAGCGCCGTTGTTTTGGGGTGCAGTTACTACCGCGGTAGGATTTCTATTACTGTGTTTCAGCCCATCTCCTCCGATTGCAGATTTTGGCGTTATAGTGGCTTTTGCAGTGATGATAAATGCCTTAGCTTGCTATTCTATTTTGCCTCTATGGGTGAATAAAATTGGTGCTGAGAATTTAATTAAACAAGCCGCTAAAGCTAACGACAGCTCTTTTTATACGCGCTTATTAGCACACAGAAAGGTGCTATTACTTGGGGTTGCGCTGCTTAGTTCGGTTGCCTTACTGAGTGTTAAAAACCTTGCTTTCGATGATGATTCTCTGGGTTACTTCCCCGACGATAATGCATTTTCTCAGAGTCGTGATCAGCTTCAACAGCAGTTTTTGGGCATGCACAGCCTACGTTATCAAATTCTCGATGACGAGGCTTCTGAACCATTAACAGTCGCTGATGACCTAAGTCGAATACTGAGTTATTTGGCTAAACAAGACGAAGTTCACCAAGTGAATAGTGCTCAAGACTGGTTAGATTGGATCGCGCAGGATCCTAGCGCCTTAGCTAAGTTAATGGCCATGCCGCAGAGTGATGATCTTAGTCAGCAAAAAGCGCTGTTGAATGTATGGTTAGCTCCGCTGAGTAACCGGCAACTGATCGCTTTTGAGCAACGGGTTGCTGGGTGGGCAGCCAGCCAGCAAATACAGTTATCTGCTGCTTACAGTAGTCAGCTTATATTCGCCAAGTTCAATCGGGTTAATGGCCAGGCTATGTTGCTGTCGTTTGCTGTGGCGTTGTTGTTAGTGGCATTGGTGGTACTGGTATTACGCCGCAGTGTTTATTTAATGCTACTGGCATTGTTGGCCAATGGCTTACCGTTACTTTGGGTGTTTGCGCTGTGGCAGTGGAGCGGACAACACCTTAGTTTAGGTAGCGCAGTGGTGATGGGCATGATGTTAGGCATTATTGTTGATGACAGCTTACATATATTGCTTAAAGTGCACCCTGCTAATAGTGTTTCTGATTTGCAGCAGCGAATGGGAAGCATTAGCCCGGCGTTATTGCTTACCTCTGGCGCTTTACTTGTGGGTTTCTCTTTAGGTGGCTTGTCTGACTTTTTACCGATTCAACAAATGAGTTTGTTGTCGGGTTTAAGCTTGGTTATCGCTTTACTGTTTGATTTAGTGCTGCTGCCCTTATGTTTGCCGCTTAGGAGCAAAGCTAACGCTAAAGTAAATGCCGCGATTGAACAGGCTGGAGGTCATTGATGAGTTTTCTTCCTGATGAACGCCATGCCATGGGGCGTTGTTTTGCCACTCAAGCTGCGGTGCTTAGCCCAGAGCATGCTATTGCTCGTTGGGCGCAGCAATATTCACCCGATAGATTATCGTTTAGCGATAAACACAGCGAGGCCTTAGCCTTGTTGATGCCCTTACTACTGTGTGGAGAGCAATCTGCTCAACTGGTGTTTCAACAACAAGCTAAAAACTTGGAACAACACAGCAACCCATTATCTATTAAGGCGTTGAACGAAGTTGAAGCCGACGAAGCTTGGCACGACGAAGCGCTGCAATGGGTATTTAGCCAGCTGCCAGAGTTGGCACAACAACACAAAGTACGCCGCTCGGCTCAGCGATTTTATAGTGGCTTGGGGCGTAGCTTAAGTTTGCAACAACAGTTTATTCGCATTGCCAGTTTAGATGCCTGTGTTACTCAGCTGATGCAAATGATTGAGCGAGGAACTATCGGTAAAAACCATCCATTTTCGCAGCTGTGTGGTTTGATTAAAAAAGATGAAGCAAAACATGTTTACGTGAGTAAACACTTTGCTCAAGACCTCGGTGCCAGTGTGCAAGACATGGCCGAAGAGCGCTTATTGGTTTTGCAAAAACTCATGACCTTGTTGAGTAGCCAAGCTCAACAGTTCGAGATTATTGGTGTAGACCTTGATCAGTTACAACAGAGACTGGAGTTAAAATGGCGGTAAAGTTTGCATCCAACAATTTGAATTTACTGGCGGCAAATTATATTTTGCCTAATCAGCCGGTGAGTAATCAACAATTGCTCGATCACTTGGCCGAGCGTTGTGGTTGGCGGATGGCCAGAAAGGCAAAAATAATTGCAAAGCGCTTAGGTATTGAAGGGCGTTATTTAAGCCGCAGTTTTACCCAGCCTCGCAGCCAAGCCTCGCCAAATGGTATTAGCATGGCAAAACAAGTACTTGAGCAGTGCTTAAACGATGCGAGTTTGTCGGTGAACCAGCTAAATTATTTACTGAGCCATACCTGTACGCCACATACACAAGTACCGCCTAATGCTGCGTGGTTAGCCGATGAATTGGCTTATCATGGCGCCTATTTAGAGTTACGCCAAGCCTGTACAGGCTTTGCCAACGGCTTACAAATGGCCAGTGCTTTGTGTGCCGCCGACCAACAGCCTGTCGCTATTGTAGGGAGTGAAACCGGTTCGGTGTATTTTGATTTGTCGCCAGAGTTTGTTGACCAGCAACAGCTGGTTAATTTTGTGCAAATGGGCGATGGCAGCGGCGGCGTAATTGTTGCGCCAGCCACTAAGCCAGAGCGTTTAATCAAAGACATTTACCTAGGGCAAATTGGCCACCAAAAAGCGCCAGGGTTTTATTTAGACTCGGGAGCCGACAGCGTGGGAGAAGCGCAAATGGCGCGCTTTCATCACAATATCCACGGTGTGCGAGAAACTGGAGCTCAGCTGTTTGAGCTGGGGTTACAGGCCGTGTTAGATCGCGGTTATCAACTGAGTGACTTTCGCTATATTTTACCCCACCAAGCAAATGGCCATATCGACAAGCTACTGAGTAAGGCTCTTAACTACCCACAGTCGCAAATTATTAATGATACCAAGCAGTTAGGTAACTTAGGGTCGGCAGCCATTTGGTTAAGTTTTGCCAAGCTCTTACAAAGCAAGCCCTTAGAGCGTGGCGATCAGGTATTGGTGCTGGGGGCTGAGGCTACCAAGTACTTGTACGGTGGCTTTGTCTACCAGCACTAGCCAAGCAGCACCAATAAGGCTGCGCTAACACAGTTGCGAGGCGAGTCATCTTTACTGCTTGGAACGTGTGTGAAGCAGTAGGGTTATAAAGCACAATTACGCCCAGGCTTAGCGAACAGTTTCACCGGGTTTCATCAGCATTTGAACTGCTTCAACCTTCCTTGATTTGGCGATAAGCTGGCGATTACTTTTGACCGGTTCGGTTTACTATATGCCATAGCTGTTTGTAGCTTAATGGCTGCAATTATTGAATTGAAGAGGCAAGTCGATGCAAATACAAGGTAAATGGGCACTGGTAACGGGAGCGAGTCGTGGTGTGGGCTTACGAGTTGCAAAGGCCTTAGCTAAGCAAGGTGCTAAAGTGATTGTTCATAGCCGTAGTTTAGATGCGTCGCAGCAAGTGGTTGAGCAAATTACCGCAGCACAGGGCCATGCTGTGGCAGTGGCTGCCGAGCTTAGCGATAATGCCGCTATTGTGCAGCTAATTGAACAGGTTAACCTTATTACTGATAATTCGCTGGCGGTTCTGTACAACAACGCAGCAATAATGACACCTTGGCGAGAGGACAGCATAGTGCCTGCCAATGATTACGCCTTAAGCTTTCAAGTGAATTGTATTGCCCCCGCAGCCTTGTGTGACGCCTTCTTGCCGCAAATGAAACAACAAAAACAAGCACGGATCGTAAATGTTACTTCTGGTATTGCCGACCAGCCGCAACTGATGGCCTATAGCTGCTCTAAAGCGGCTTTAGATCGCTATGTGCGAGATATGTTACCGAGTTTAGCGAACACTAGCGTGTTGATGAACTTGATGGATCCTGGCTGGTTGCAAACAGACTTGGGTGGCGAGCATGCTCCAGATCATCCTGACTCAGTAATACCTGGTGCTTTAGTACCAGTATTACTGAGCGATGATGCAGGCAGTGGCCAGCTGTATTGTGCTCAAGACTATCGCGCATAACGCTTAATGCTTGCTAGGCCACTAAATACCAAAGGTTGGCGGTAAGTGGCCTCTGCCATCTTTTTCTTTCACAGCCACCAATAACATATACAGGCTGGTGCTGGCCAAAATAGCCGCTAAGTAAAGCGGCAGTTGATTGCCCCATACTGCACTAAAATCAGCGATTAAGGGGCCAACTATGGAGCCTACGCTATAGCTGATAAGCATAAACTCGGTAATGGCCACAATGTTGTCTGACTGAGCATTTACACAGGCTTGGCTGATTGCAATTGGATAGAGCGAAAACGTGCTCGCGCCCAATACAAACAATGCAACTGACAAACCCAGCCAGCTTTTTGCTAACACCACCGCTATTGCGGCTAGCACACCAATACTGGCCATCATGGCTTGCAGCAATGTTTTGCTAAATCGCGCAGAAAGGTAACTGCTTAAGGGCTGAATTAACATGCCGCCAAGCACCAAACAAGCCATTAACTTACCTACGTTATTACCCCAAACACTTAAACTACTTAAATAGCTTGGCATTAAGCCGTATATAGGACCAAGAATTAAGCCAGAAACAATACAACCAATAATTGCGGGTTTACTTAATGTTGAAAACGCTTTAAATGACAAAGTATGATGCTGGGTTTGAGTTGGTGCATTGCTGTGGCTAAGCAGGGGCGCCAAAATAGCCAAGCTTAATAACACCATTACAGTTAAAAATGGTACCGAACCACTGGTACCAAAAGGCTCTATTAGCAGTTGCCCAAAAGCATTTCCCGCATACAAGGTTGCCATATATATCCCCAAGCGGCTTGCGCGCTGTTTGTCATCGTCAACCAATAACAACCAAGACTCAACAATAATAAATACGCCTGCCGTTGCAGCGCCTGCGATAAACCGTAAGGCTAACCAGCTAATGGTATAAGGCAATTGCCACATTAACACCACACAGCTGAATATGACTGCAAGGCACAATGCTAAGGCGCGTCGGTGACCCATTTTAGAAATGACTTTTTGGGCGGTTAGCGCACCTCCAAGCAGGCCAGTGTAATAAGCGCTCGCTAACCATGCGCTTAAGCCTAGAGGTAGAGACAAACCTGCTAATGCGAGGGGTAACAAGCTCATAAAGTAACCAGAGGCTATAGCAAACAAAGCTAAACCCAATAAGGGTGCAAATATTCCGTTTGCAGGCGAAGGTGTAACAGTAATATTTTGCATGGCTTACCAACAATTAAGGTGCGACTAAAAGAATGTGCTTTGATTAAAGCCGCGCGATAATGCCAACAAATTTTGAAAGGGTAAAACAAAGTATATTTGTCGAAACGATAAACATATTTTGATATATCTATTCGTTAACTTATTATGTTTAACTCATTGATTTTAAATGTTTATTGTTGATTTTAGTGTGTTTTTTCATGCCTGTTTTTTTGATTGACCTAATGGCCAATTTATAGCAAATTTAACGGGCTGGTCGAGTGCTGTTTTAGCTTAGTTACTGGCAATGAAATGTCTGTAATATTATTGAGTCGAGTAGGTATAGAGTATGAAATTCTCAAGGTTTGACGATATTGATGAATGGGAAGACGAAGATAAAGCCCATCACGTTAAACAGCATAAAAAAGTTAAAAATGGGGCTCGTACGCGGCGTAGAATTGATGAATACAACGAAAGAAAACAGTTAGGCAACTGCCTTTCTGAATTGGCGAGTTTTTCTTAAAGCAGCGCTTAGAAGAGCGAGCAAACAAGTTCCATGTAAGTCACCTTAGTAATGACACTGCGTAAATCAAAAAGCCACTGAGTTCAGTGGCTTTTTTTTGTTCTACGACTGTTCTTTTAGGCGTCGTCTTCGGCCAGTTGCTTGGCTAAACTAAAGGCTTCGATTTCTTCACCGACTAGATTCTCATCTAAATCGATTGCCACTAGCACTTTGTCTTCGTCTAAGCTTGGTAGCCACTCTTCAAAAAAGTCTTCAAGTTTTACTGCTACTGGCTGGTAATCTGCCCAGTCTTCTATGCATAAAGCCTGAGCGTTCGCTTGTTTAGAGAATAACGGCATGACATCGGTGGCTTCAAACTCAATTGAGTCAACCACAACAAATTCCTCATCGGCGCTCAATACCCACAGCTCACCGGCTGCTATAACCGCTTTACTAAAGGCTGAAAGGTTGGTTTCTGATGTAGACATGATTTGCTCCGTAGTTGTTAGCTCGGGATAGTTGCGCAAGTTGAGCCTATACGCAAGTAATATAACCCAAAAGCGGTAAATGAACCGGCATGGCTTATTGCTTGGTGGATTTTGCAGCGAAGTTTAGCCCTTAAAATGCTTCTATTTTAGCTTTTTAAACTTAACTAAACCCCACGCCATTACAATGCCTGCCACTGTACCAAAAGCATGTGACGACCAACTTACATTAGCCTTTAAATGAAATAAGCCCCAGAACATACCGCCATAAGCCAGTAATACAATCGCTGCAATGAACACACTTTTAATACTGCGGCTAAACCAAGCGTTGGCTAGCAGTAATCCCCAGTAACCAAAGATAAGGCTGCTAGCACCTGCATGAACACCGGTTCCGCCAAACAGCCAAACTAATGCCCCACCAAGCAAGGCAATAACTAAGGTACTTTGCCATAGGATTACGCGACCAAGTTGGGCCACTAGGAACATTAATATCGCCAGTGGCAGCAAGTTAGATAATAGGTGTAACCACCCATGATGAATAAGAGGCGCTAAGGGGATCCCTATTAAGCCTGATATGGATCGGGGCACAATGCCTAAGGCTGAAACTGCACCTAAGCTAATGGTATTAATCCCTTGAACCAGTATTAGCAATAAACAGAAATACATAATGTCGCGTAGACTGTGCTTAAGCTGAGGGGATAGGCTTATCATGATGCGGCTTAACCTTAAAATTATTGTTAGTGACTAAGTGGCAAAAGTTACCAGAGATTGGTTTCAAGATCTGCGATTTTTACTGGTAGTATTTAAAGCTCTTTTTCGCGCTTTTTTCTTTTGGGCGGAGCGAGAGTTACGCTTATTAGTGGGGGCAGGTTTAGTTAAATCGGGTTCAAAGCCCGGAAACCATTGCTGAGGTAAGCGCCTATCTAATTGCACCTCTAATTCGCTTAATAGGTGTTCGTCTTCAACACTTAATAAAGTAACGGCTGTGCCCGTTTGGCCGGCGCGCCCAGTTCGGCCGATGCGATGAATGTAGTCTTCGCTTTTAAAAGGTAGTTCTAGGTTTATCACGTATTTCAGTTCATCTATATCTAAACCTCGGGCAGCAACATCGGTAGCCACTAGCGCACTAATTTCGCCAATTTTAAATTTGGCTAAAACTTGTTCTCGCGCTGCTTGTGACAAATCACCATGAAAAGACGCGGCATTAATTTGTTGGCTAGTAAGCTGCTTAACCAGTTTATCTACAGCTTGTTTAGTTCGACAAAACACTAAGCTTTGTTGCCAGTTTTTCTGCTTAATTAAATGGCAGAGTAGGGCGGTTTTTTTATCGCTATCTACGTTGTAAACTCGTTCTTCAATGCTAGCGGCCTTGCTAGTGGCTTTGGTGATTTCTAATTGCTTTGGGTTGCGTAACAAGGGTTTAGCAAAGCGGTAAATACTGTCGTCTAAAGTGGCCGAGAATAACAAGGTTTGTCGCTGTTTAGGCATAAAATTCAATAGTGCTTTCAGCTCGTCTTTAAAGCCCATATCTAGCATTCTGTCGGCTTCATCTAATACTAGAAATGCCAAGTTTTTTAATGAACAAGAGCTTCGATTGAGGTGATCTAATAAGCGCCCAGGTGTGGCGACCAATATGTCGCAACCAGCGCTAAGTTGTTGCTGCTGTTGTTCAATGCTCACGCCACCATAAAGCAATACAGAATCTAGTTCACAATCTTTGGAGTAGGTTTGCAGGCTTGCATGTACTTGCTGGGCAAGTTCGCGAGTAGGGGTTAATACTAAGGCTTTAATTTGCTTAGGCTCGCAGTGCTTAGCTTGGCTAAGTAAGTGCAAAATAGGCAAGCTGAAGGCGGCAGTTTTACCGGTACCGGTTTGCGCACAAGCCATAAGATCTCGCCCCGCTAGAATCTCGGGTATAGCTTGTTGTTGAATTGGTGTCGCTTGCTGGTAACCCGCATCGTTAAGGTTGTTAACTAGCGTTTGGTTTAGGGAAAGTTGCTGGAAAGACATGTTATTGCCAAGTGCAAATGTAGTGCTCATATTATACCTAAAGTCATTAGGTTTGGGTGATGATTTACCGCTAAATCATTGGTTTATGCGGCCATTTAATATGCTCTAAACGCGCGCAATATGATTAAGGGCTACACTTTAGATATTCTAGCTAAGTGAGTTAGAAAATATTCTTTAGGAAGAAGAATGCAAATAAGATGTTTATGGATGGTAATAGCGTTAATGAGTTGGAACAGCGTTGCTGAAGAGCTAACGGTGTCGCTGCTATTAACGCCCAAACAACGCAATGCTTTTCATTCCACTTTTAAAGGTTTTACCGAAGAAACCGGCATCAAAATAACCACCATCACCCGTGACGATCACGACTATAAGGAGCAGCTGCCTATTTGGCTAAATGGCGAGAGCAATGCTCCTGATGTAATGCACTGGCAAGCCTCGCAGCGTCTTTTTCATTATTCTCGACAGGGCTTAGTGAGACCAATTACTAAGCTTTGGCAAGATTTAAGGTTAGATCAGGGCTTTGCCCATTTACAAAGCGGAGTGAGCGACAACGGCCAGATTTATGCGCTGCCGTTTGCCTATTATCATTGGGGGATCTTTTATCGTAAATCACTGGTTGAAGAATTCGGCGGGCCGCAGCGCTTTTGGGACGGTTTTGTCGATCAATGTGAAAAACTGAAACAAGCCGGAATAACGCCTATAAGCATTGGAACCAAAAACTTCTGGCCATCAGCGGCTTGGTTTGAGTATCTAAATTTACGTTTTAACGATTTGACGTTTCATCAGCAGGTACTGAGTGGCCAGGTATCTTTCTACGATGATCGCTTGAGAACGGTGTTCGAGCGATGGGCGTACTTAATTGAGCAGAAGTACTTTAATGCTGATCATCACGAATATACCTGGGACGGAGTATTGCCGCATTTTTACCGCGAGCGTAGTGCCTTTTTGCTATTAGGCAATTTTGTTGCGACAAAGTGGCCAGATAAGTTACGAGACGACATTGGTTTTATGCAGTTTCCGTTGTTATTAGGTAAGCCTATCTATGAGGTTGCCCCCACTGACGTTTTTATGATTGCTCGTCATACTCAGAATGTTAAACAAGCAGAAGCATTTATTAAATACATGGCTAGGCCAGAGATTCAAACGCAGCTTGCACAAGGGTTAAGTTATATTCCTGCTTCTAAAAATGCCCACGTAATGGCGCATTCTGAAGTGGAAGAGGCGGCCAATATGCTGAAAGCGTCATTGGGAGTGTCTCAATACTTTGACCGAGAAACGATCGCCGAATTTGAGCATATTGCAGTCCGTGCTTTTACCCGCTTTTTAGATGATGCCGATATTACACGCCTCCAATGGGATTTAGAGCGTGCTAGGTTGCAAGCTTTTTGATGGAAACTTCGGTCACTTTTCATCAAATTTAACTATTTTGTCACTAAGCGTGGTATTGCTTTCATAAAATCCCTCTCAAAGTTACTTTCATATCAATTAATCGCTTGAACTTGCTCACAAAAATCAGCTCTATTGCTGTTTTTATAAACCAATAAACTTGAGAATGCCATTTAAGTAATTTGGTATTACAAATGAAAGGGTTTGGGAAGACCTAAGCAACCATTATCTCAGCAAAGACTGAGGAATCTATGCTTAAAAAATTTGTGTTATAAGATTACTTATTTTAAGCGGGCACGTAATCGCAACTCCCGTGCTGCAAGTAAGCTCATCTCGTTACTTTTGCGGCGTGCTTCTTTGGCTGAAAAATAAGGAAATTGAACATGTTAAAGCAACCTTCGCTTTTGCTGTGTGGTTTAGTAATCTCGCTGTTAGCCGGCAATGTATACGCGGCTAGGGTTAAAGTTATTAATGCTGATTTTGAGCAAGGCTGGCATGGCTGGAAAAAGTCTGGCCCCTCAGCAATATCTGACCATGGGCGAGACGATGAGTCCTCAGCAAAAATCACTGGTGAATCAGGACGTGTAGAACAAGATGTTAGGGTAAAACCCAATACTGATTATACGCTTATGGCCTTTATGAAAGGCTCTGGTCAAATTGGTGTAAATACGGTCGCTGAGTTAACCGAGAAACAAAAAGCAGTAAACAAATTCCAAACACTTACGATGAAAACTTACTCAGATGATGATTATCATCCCGATTGGGAAAAAATCACTGTAGATTTTAATAGTGGTAACTCGGATACCGTCACCATTTTTGCAGCTTATGAAGATGGAACCGGCCGGTTCGATCGTTTTAGGGTGCTACAAAAGAGAGATTAGCGCTTGGCTCAGCCCTATTAATACCCAGTAAACGCCGCGACTAGCGGCGTTTTAAGTTTCCGTCATTGCTTGGCGTTGGATTAGGCTTCCATACATTACGCAGGCGCTGTAATACATTTTCGGGGATAGATTTAGAGCATTCTAGGGTCACTTGGCGGCCACGTTTCATACCGTATATTTTCCCGGTAACTGCTTGGCTAGTGCGTTGTACTAGCTTTATCTCGTGCAAAAAATACTCTGGTACTCGACCCTTAGTGACCTCGACGCGAATCCCGTCTACCTTAATTACAAACTCTGCTGTTATTGCTTTTAACATGTTCACCTACCGCTTTAAGGCTGATTTACTGAGCTATTTTTGTTTTATAGTAAAAGAATACGTAAGGTAATTCTATTTCGTTCAATACTTCGGCCTTTGCTTAGTCTTAAGTTCGTTACTACCTTTTAAGTCAAGCTTTCTGTTCAGTGACTAACGAGGTTTAAATGCGTGGACTTAGAAAATTGTTAACAATGGGCATGTTGCTTAGTGCAAGTGTCGGAATGGTAGCGTTGCCAAGTGCGGCCGTTACCAAAGCGCCGGAAGGGGCATCGGTTTACATTATTTCGCCTAAAGATGGTGAGGTGCTTAGTAGCCCATTAACGGTGGCGTTTGGCCTAAAGGGCATGGGGGTTGCGCCAGCGGGTGTGGATAGAGAAAACACCGGTCATCATCATTTGCTGATTGACGTGAAGCAACTTCCAAACTTAGAAATGCCAGTACCTGCAGATGCTCAGCACGTGCACTTTGGTGGCGGACAAACCGAGGTCACCATTGAACTCACGCCTGGCGAGCATAGTTTGCAGTTGCTGCTGGGCGATATGCATCATATTCCACACCAACCGCCTATCCTGTCTGAGAAAATAACCATTACTGTAGAATGAGCTTGCTAGTCAGCGGTGTTTAGCGCACATTGACTTTATAAACAATGTGTTAGTAGTGGTGTAAGGAGTAAATAATTAAAGTACTTAGTTTAAACTTGCTGAATTATTTAGCACCTCCTTATGCCGCTTATGAATTTGATAACATATTGGATGCCAAGCAGTGGCAAGAAAAACAAGCGTGGTTAAGCCGCATGGTTAACCAAGCTCAAGCTGATGTGATGGCTTTTCAAGAAGTGTTTAGCGCCGAGGCTTTAGCTAAACAATGTAAGGCCTTGGGTTACCCTTATTTTTTAGCGACGCCCAGTGCGTTAGATGAATCGAGTTATGTGTATCGAAAACCCGGTTTAGCGCTGGCCAGCAAATATCCTCTACGTAGCGGCTCCTTGTATAACTCTGGCAATATCGATCTATTTAGTCGCCAGCCATTAGTGGCTAAGGTAAAGCTTGGTTCCTTAGGCTGGGTGAAGTGCTATGTTGTGCACCTTAAATCTAAACGGCCAATGTTGGATGAAGATATTCAAGGTAAGCCTAGTGATATTGATGAATACATGGGGCGCTGGCAATCAGACAATTTGCGCAATCAAGAGGTCACCTTGTTGATGCAAGATATACTGAGTTGTCGCAAGCACAAACTTGAGCCCTTAATGATAATGGGTGACTTTAATGATGATTTATCTAAAGGGGCGTTAGCGCATTTATTTGATGAACCCCAGCCACACCACGATGATGTAGAACAAGCTTGGCGCTTACATGACGCTTACTGCTTGAGCTCTTCAGCAAAGCCTCGACCTGCTACCCACTACTACGGTGGCCAGGCGAACGTATTGGATTACATTATTTTGTCGGGGGAGTTTTCAGCGGATTACCAGCAACAAATGGCAGAGGTGAGCCTCTATCACTGCTTTGACCGCCATCTTACTCATGCCGATTTTTCTATCGACAGCCAAGCTAGCGATCATGCTGCGGTGATGGTTGAGCTAAACGCCAGAGGGTAGTTTTCGCTCATAATCGATAGGGTTCAAATACTTGCTTCAAGTTCACTTTAGCTTTTAGGCGGCTGGCTAACAAATACATACCGCCAATCTTCCTATGGATTAGCAGCACATCAATGGGCGGAGTGTTCCAATAGTCATGCTCATAACTCAAGGTCATTCCGGTTTCGCGTAATTGTTTAGCTAGTGGAGATTGGGCAAAGTCATATTCTCCGTCAAATTGCAGTGGTTTAATGACCATTGATAGCATTAACTCTAAGGTGGCAATTTGTCTCTCAGTGCTGTCGTCATTCACAAAACCTAAATCAGTGAGCGCGGCTAAATCTAAGGAAAAAGGCTGGTTTAAGGCTTTGCTTAACAAATGCCGGTAACCAGCTGAGAGTGCAGAAGGAATTTGTCTGGTTGCGCCAAAATCAAGCAATATGATTTTTTGAGACTGCTTGGAGTAGAGATAGTTGGCAAAATTAGGATCTGTTTGCATTAATCCAAACTCAAACAACTCCATCATCAGTAGCTTAAATAGGTTATGCATTATTTTGTCGCGCAGTGCCTGTGGCTCTTCGCTTAGCTGATCAATAACCTCACCATCATGATGGCTCATCGTGAGAATGTTGCTGGTGGTCAGGTGCTCATACAATTGTGGTAATTCAAATTCAGGGTGAGTCGCTAATTTTTGTTGGTACTGGCGTAAATACTCTGATTCTTGCAGGTAATCGGCTTCTTGATGGAGCTGTAGTTTGGCATCTTGTAAGATTTGCTGATAATCAAACTGCTTCGGTAACAAGCCGCTTATATTAAGCAAGCTAACAACATTATCTACATCACTATCTATGCTGTCTTTTACCCCAGGATACTGAATTTTAATGGCAACCCGCTGTTGCTGGCTGAGGTAGGCACTGTGTACTTGGCCAATAGATGCGGCCGCAATTGGTTGTAGTGAAAACTGCTGAAATTGTTGTTGCCAATCTTCGCCCCATTCTTTAAGCAGTACTTGGCTTAGCTGGCCTATCGGCATGGGGTCGGCGTCGGCCCGTAATCTCGCCAGTAACTCACTCACTTCTTTGGGTAGCATCTCTCCCGCATCCATCGACATTAATTGGCCAACTTTCATGGCGGCTCCGCGCAATTTAGCCAGTTGGTCTGCTACCCGTTTCACGTTATTTGGGGTAAGTAATACCTCATTAAGCTTAGGGCGTTTTCCCGCGGCGAGTTGCACCGCTCCTTCGGCAATCATTCCACCTGCTACGCGTGAAGCCAGCGAACCAAGGCGACCAAGCCGAGCTAAGCGGCCGCTGGGTACCTTTGAGGCTTTAGAGTGTTTAGGGCTATTAATATTGCTACCTACTAAGAGCAAAAGACTGTGTTTAACAATACGCCATTATTTTTCATTTAGATCGAATATTGTGAAAAAACACAGCGTTAAGCCTTGGGCTTTTAAGGGTTTCGCAATCTGAAAATCAACCCGGGCGATAGTTTATATTTAGTTTTATCAATGGGTTACGTTTGTATTTTTCCTTTGGCCTAAAGCTTGCTGAGTCATCAGTAAATCAAGTGAATTTGCAAATTGCTAGAAGAGGCCAAAATGAAAAAACTATTAGGATTGTTATGTTGTTTACCGCTGTTTGCCAACGCTGGGATTATTACTAACGGAAGCTTTGAGAGTAATGATGTTCGTCGTGGTGGCTGGAGCTACTTCTCGAGTAATGATGTGCAAGGTTGGCAGGGGCACAACATTGAGATTTGGGATAACTTATTCAACATCAATGCGGTTGAGGGCGATCAATTCATTGAGCTTAATGCTCACTGTTCTGGTGGTGGTTCGCGAGCCTGCCAATCGGGTAAATACAGCATTTACCAAGACTTTGCGAGTAACCAAGGGCAGCAGTACAGTTTCGGTTTATCTTACCGAGCGAGAACTAACAGAAATGAGTCTTTTCAGGTAAGTATTGAAGATAGCGTAGGAAATACAGTGTATTCGCAGTTATTGGCCGATCATAATAATAATTCGTGGCGTCAATTTAGCGGAACCTTTGTAGCAAACGATAACTGGTCGAGGATCCGGTTGGATTCGATGATTAACGGTTCACTAGGCAACTTAATCGATAACGTTTACGTGGAGGCCATTCCGGTGAGTAGCTTTAGCGCAGCCACCTTTGCCGTATCTGAGCCAGCAAGTATTATTTTGCTTATTTTTGCCTTAGCGGCTTTGATTATCCTTCGAAAAAAACGAGCCGATTAAGGCTCGTTTTTACAAAAGGCAATATACAAACCGGTGCTTATCGTTTTAGGTAAGCTTGTAATACTTCACCACCACTATCAACATTCAAAGGCTTAAAGATAAAACCTTGAATACCTTGGCTCTGACAAGCATCTACCACACTGGCATCGGTAACCGAAGACAGCATTACAATGGGCGTGCTTTGGTTAGTTTCGCGCATTTTTGCTAAGGCTTTATCACCGTTAAGGCGGTTCATCACCACATCCATAAATACAAAATCAGGCTGTTTGCTAAGCAACTGCTCTACGGCGGTATCGCCATCTTCTGCTTCAATCACATTGTGATAACCAATGCCGGCTAATATACGAAGCATTGCTTTCCTAATTAATGGGCTGTCATCCACCGTCATGATTAAAGCCTCTTTTGCTAGGGGCTCACCTTCTGTTGGCGGCGCAACAATACAGGCGTCACTATTGATTACCGCTTCTTGATAGCTGTTTTGTTGGTCAAGCTGACGCACCAATAAGTTGAAGTAGTAACGGCCTACGCCTTCTACATGCACGGGTACCGTTACAATTTGTTGTACGCCCTCTAGGTAGCGGCTCATGTCAGCTAAATCTAATGCAACATGGGGGCTAGAAAACTCGAAGCCGAGTTTGTGTTGTTGTAATAAATGGGTGGCGCGACCAACAATGGTATTCCCCCATTCTTCTAGGGCGGCTACCAACTCTTCGTCTAGGCTATCACTGTTGCTTGCTTCACCGACTAAAGATTGTTGAACGGCTTGACCGATTGCTACGGCCGTTTCTTGGTAGTGGTGCATTAAAACCACGCCGTCTAGTTGCCCTTGCATGTCAGAACAAACCGCGTAACCTTTAAAGCGAAAATCTCCTACTTTATCAATGAAGGGTTCGTCGGCAGTGCCGTCTAAACCGGTCATGAGTTTAAGGCTCTGTAAAGATTCTTGAATGAAAGGATGAAGAATAATTTTATGAATGGTTTCTACTGTCATAATTTTCCTTTAATAATAGAGCCCAAGTGGGATCTATCTGCTACTCCTAGAGCATTTGTCATATGTTTGATAACGCAAACTACTCTATGGAAGAAGCATTTACGATTCAAGCAAAGCGAACAAATGTGCGATCCCTGCCTATAAAAGGCAGGAAACCAGTATCGGATTACTACCCAGACTAAGGAAAGCCCATGCCACATTGTGTAATTGAATGCCCTGCAGATTTAGCCCGAATTGTTAATTTTGATGTTTTAGTGGAAGCCGTTCACGACGCAGTAGAAGCTAGCGGCTTGTTTGCTGATGGTGATGTAAAAGCTCGTTTAGTACTGGCTAATCACTATAGGGTAGGCGGTAAGCGCGCGCCTTATGTGCATACTTCAGTGCATATCTTAAGTGGCCGTAGTGAGTTACAGAAAAAGCACTTAGCCGACGCGGTTGCTAAAGCTGTGTGTGAGTTATTACCTAGCGTGAAAATGGTATCGGTAGAGGTAAGGGATATTGCTCAGCAATATTACAGTAATCGCGCAGCAGTGAGTGCTTTGAGCGAAGCGGTGTAAGGCCTTTGGCTGTTTCGTCATGCAGATTAAGTACGGCGCCCGTTTCACTGTTCCGAAAAATGAAACAATATAACTCGCGGCTGCCGCTCAATCTTCTTAGCTTTCTTGGTTAGTCTATGGTTGTTCACCAACGAGCTAAGTCTCTTTCAGGAGACTCAGCGTTTTACAACCAAGAGAGTTTATATGAAACATACTAAGAACCTATTGCTTACTGCATCACTTAGCGCTTTGTTTGCCAGTTCTGTAGCACTGGCGAATGCACCAGAGCAAAATGACGACATCCTCACTCATCAGCAGCGCCAAGTTGTTGAAGAGGCCGAACGTTTAGGTCGTTGTTTGGCGGTACATGCCCACGAAAACGATGCACCGGTTCGTGCAGGGTTAGCGGGAATGATTAGCACTGTGCAGCAACCCGATCACGAAGCCATTGCCTTTATGACGCTAGTGGGCGAAGAAGCGGGTTACACCGTAGGTATGTTAGATGCACTGCAAAGCCAAGGTAATAATACCAGTGAGTACCTTGTATCTATCAAGAGCAGTAACAATTGTAAGATAGAAGAAACGATTAGCGAGCTTACCCTGCAGCAATAGATTGTTCGAACCGCCCAAGGAAGGGGCTAGGTTCCAGCTATGCCGCTCTCTAATGGCTTAAGAATGTTAGGCTTGCTGGGAAGTGGTTTCAGCTCCGCCATTGATAAAGTCAACGACCTGGTTTTCAGGTAAGGGCTTAGCAAAATAATACCCTTGCAAGAAATCTACACCTAAACTGCGCAGCGTGTTCATTTGCGCTTCAGTTTCAACGCCCTCTGCCACTACCGAATAATTTAATGCCTGCGCAATATGCATCACTGCGGTAATGATCGGGTAGCCGTTAGTATCAATACGTTGCACAAAAGAACGGTCAATTTTTACGGTATTTACGGCTAAATCTTGCATGGTAGAAAGCGAAGAATAGCCAGTACCAAAGTCGTCTATAGATACCTGTACGCCAATATCTTGAATCGCTTTAATTTGCTCAGCCAAGAACAGTATGTCGCTGCTAAATACCGACTCGGTCATTTCTATATGTAAGCGCTCGGGAGGTAATTGGCTGGTATGCAGCGCGTGTTTTACAATTTCTACAAAATCATGGTCTTCTAATTGGGTGACGGATACGTTCACACATACCGACAACGCCTGTTCTTGGGGCCACGAACTGGCAATTTGGCAGGCATTGTCTAATACCCAGAGGCCAATTTTTCGAATTAATCCATATTGCTCAGCAATGCCGATAAACTCATCTGGTGGGATCATTTCATCGTCAAGTTGCCAGCGTAGTAAAGCTTCAAAAGACACCACTTGGCAATCTTTAGCGCGCAAAATGGGCTGAAATGCCAAGCTAAGCTGCTGCTTTTCTATGGCTTGGCTTAAGCCATCTTTTAGTTTTAACTCACGGTGTATTTTTTGTTCTAGCTGATTGGAAAATACTCCCACGGTACAGGGCGAGCGTTTTTTCTGAGCGTACATTGCCGTATCGGCTAAGCGAATAAGGCTGTGTTCATTTTCTGAATGCTGAGGATAAAGGGCAATGCCTACCGTTGCGCCTACCGATAATCGATTATTTTGAAACGAGTAGGCTGCAGATAGCACCTGAATAATCTCTTCAGATTGCTGCACTGCTTGCTGCTCATCGCAGTTTTCTATGGCGAGTAAAAACTCATCGCCACCCCAGCGGCAAAGTAACTGGTGATTAGCGCTTATGTCTTTTAATCGGCGAGCGGTATTGTTTAGTACTTGGTCGCCTGTATCGTGGCCAATAGCATCGTTAATCTTTTTAAAACCATCTAAATCAATAAACAACACCGCTAAACTTTGCTGTTTTTTTTGGGCGGCAAGTAATTGCTGTTGCAAGTTTTGTAAAAAGGCGGTGCGATTAAACAACCCGGTTAAGGGATCAAGATTAGATAGCTCGTAAATGGTATGAGTACGGCGCTCTACTTTTTCTTCCATGTGGTGAACTAACAGGGCATTTTCATTTTTAAGTAAAATGGCCTGAGCGGTAAACTCAGCATTTTTCTTGGCAATTACCACCATAACAATGCCAAATAAAAAGCCTAAAATGCCTAGCATCTGGCGCTCGTAAATACCTGATAGCAGTAAACCAATAGAGGGTGGGCCCAATAAGATAAACGCATAAAACATAGCAGTACGTTTATGCCCTGCCAGCACAGTAGCAGACCCACCAGCCATGGCTGAAATAATGATGATGTGGGTGCTTAGGTCAATGTCGGTGCTATTAGGATTGGCGACTACTTTTAGAATATAAACTGACCACAATAAAGCAGTGAGGTTAGCACCAGAGATAAAACGTAGTACCGCTTTGCTACCATTCAGCTGTTGGTTAATATCGCGACGCTTCCATAAATGCCAGTCCACTAACCGAATAAGTAATAAACTAGTCATTAACACCCACCAAGCGTGTTTAAACTGGCGCATCTCAGCGGTGTTGAAGGCAAACACTAAAAAACTAGAAGCAATGATGGAAATAAGTATTCCAGAAAATGCATTGTTGTATAACAACTGGGCAGCATCTCTTTGGGTACATTGCTTCAATTCGATATTGTCGATAACTATTACCTTGGCAAATACCTAAGCAAAATAGTGGGCTTATAGTATTTGACTACTCGTTCAGATTTAGCGCTAACAGAGCGTTAACGCAAAACAGTATAAATATGCTCAACATTGCTTGAGTGGTTCAATATAAAAAGCATAGCTGTAATCTAAGTATTTCTCGCGAAATCCTCAGATCGACGTCACAAAGCGAAGTGTTGAGTGGTGTTTTATGCCCAAGGGAGTCAGATACATAGAAGACCTATGGGCAACATTCGCGCGCTAGCTTACCCTAACACTTTGCAATTAAGGTCTTAAAAGCGTTAAATTTTTATCACTTTTAATTCAATAAAAACGAGCTAATGAAAAAGTGAAATAAGCTGTGCAAGCAAAGTGCTTATTCAGCTGGATTCACCCAAATCCGTTTTGAAAATTAAGGATAAGCACTAAGCATAATGGCGCTGATGTTATCCTTAAAAGTGTGTTTTGGCCTATTTTAGTCGCTAAACTCTTGCAGGGCGCTTAGTGCTATTTCCGCTTGATGAGCGGGAACAAAAATGTGGTCGTGGTAAAACGCGGCCACAACATTGGCACTAATACCCCGTTCAGCCAGTTTAGTGGCTACCGCTGCGGTTAAGCCAACCGCTTCTAAACTAGAATGTACCGTTAAGGTAATTTGTTTGAAGCTACCGTCAAAGTGCAAGTTTGCTAGCAGCGCTTGCTGCTTTTCTAGTATTAAGGTGAGGCCTTCGGTTTCTACAAAGCTGGCTAAGGGCTTAAGCGATAAATAGCCGCTTAGCTCTCCTTGCTGAGTACAAAAAACAAATTCTTGCTCTAGCAGCTTTGGCTTCAATGAACCTAATAAAAGTGCTAGTTCTTTAACGCCACTCATCTACCCTTGTTCCCCTTAGTTTTTTTGAGATAGCTCTAGCTCATCTATTTGCACTTGCAGATGAAGAGAGTTCTGATTTATTTGCGTTGCATTATGTTGTAGTTTTTCACCCTCAATCTCGGTGCTGGATGCTTGAGCACTAATGCTTTCAATGCTGCTGGCCATTTCATTGGCGACGATGCTTTGTTCACTGGCTGCGGTAGCAATTTGCGAGCTCATTTGGTTTATTTGCTCTACGCCTTCGGTAATTTGCACAAACTTCTCTCGCGATAAATTAACTTTCTCTAGAGCCTCATTGGCCGAGGTATTGTTTTGGTCAATGGTACTGGCCGAGCTGCTAATTCCCGAAGAGAGATGCTCTAACATGGTTTGAATCTCTTTAGTGGCTTCTTGCGAGCGAGCCGCCAGATTACGAACTTCGTCTGCCACTACGGCAAAACCTCGCCCTTGCTCTCCGGCTCGTGCGGCCTCAATGGCTGCGTTCAGCGCTAACAGGTTAGTTTGTTCGGCAATGCTGCTAATGGTGTCGGTAATTGAGCTAATTTGTTGGCTTTCTTGGGCTAGATTTTTGATTTTGTCGGTGGTGGCGGCCATTTCGCTGCTAAATTGCTGCATTGTTTCCAGAGCATCAGCAACCACTTGGTCTCCCTCTTCAACAGTTTTACTTAAGTATTGAGTCGTATCGGCTGTGTTTTGCACATTCTCTCTTACGCCGTCTACTGTCACCGACATTTGATTCATACCAGTGGCGATTTGCGTGGTATGGCTACTTTGGGTTCGCATACTTTGCAATACGTCATCACTGGTAGCAGAAAGGCTATCGGCGGTCTCTATCATCGCTTTTACCGACTCAGATACTTGCATAAACATGGCTTTGTAGCGTGCCTGCACAATCTTAATCGACGCCAAGGCTTGCAGCATTTCTAGGTTACCATCAACGGTGATGGCTTGGGTGAAGTCTCCGGCGGCTAAGTCTCTATTGTGTTGCTGAATTAAGCGAATTCGCTGGTATACGTGTTTATGGCTATAGAACCAGTAGATCAGTTGAACCACTGCGCCACTTATTGCGAGCAGCTTTATGGTGGTATTTTCTGACGCTATAACAATGGCTGCACACAGGCATAATAGCAGTAGGTTAAACATCATATTGATGGTGCTAATCGAAGTGCGTTCAAATAATGGTGCATTAGGAATCTTGATGCTGCTATTACTACGCATTTTTGCGTAGAGCTTTTCGGCTTCGCTTACCTGTGCGTCATTAGGTTGAGAGCGAACCGACTGATAACCTACGGTTTTTCCTTGTTTCACAATAGGCGATACAAAGGCGTCTACCCAGTAATAGTCGCCATTTTTACAGCGATTTTTTACATATCCACGCCATGGGTTTCCAGATTTTACGGTTGACCAAAGGCTTTCGAAAGCTGCGGGAGGCATTTCTGGGTGACGTACAATGTTGTGGTCTTGGCCAATGAGTTCTTCGCGAGTAAAGCCGCTAATGGCTACAAAGGCGTCATTAACGTACTTAATTTTACCCTGTAAATCGGTGATGGAAACTAAGTCTTCTTTGGACGTGAATTTTTGCTCTTGCTGGGTAATGGGTTGATTATTTCTCATTTACCGTCCTTTAAATGTGCAGTGCCTAAATCATTAGCGGCATTCACTAAGCGCAAGCCAGAACGCCAAGCAATAAATACGCGCAAAATATTGTTTCGTAATTAGCCAAAGTGTAGCTGGGTAAATTATTGGCAAAATTAATATTAGTGCTTTTGACCGCGAGCTTGGCGGATTATTCACGCTTTTGGGGCGCGGTGTTTGTAAGACGTCAGTTTATTGAAAGCGGCTGGAAAGGCTTGTGGCTGAGCTAAAAACGCTACTTTTATAAATCTTGAATTGCTTGGTTTAGCGCCATGGGGGAGCTTGTTTTCTAGAGAGGCCCCGTATTTTGTTTGGCGGTAAGCATATGCTAAGAGTTAAATGTAGAGCGAACCTGTTAGGGGGAAGTGTTTGCTGCTTAGTGGCATAAGCTAGACAATGGTTGGGTCACTAAATACTAGGGTTTTAGCCAACGGGAATATTCGCTGCTGCTGTCCTTCATATCCAAATATAGCCATACCATGCGATCTACAAACCACGCTTTAAATGCCATGATCCAACAGTTAGCTGCTATGAGAATTGTGATATCTAATTGGTAAAGCCCGTATATAAATAGCGGAACACCTAAGCCAGATAATACCTGCAGAATGATACAGGGTTGTAGGTGGTGCCGAGGAATCTTGACATGTTTACGTTTAAGATAAATTCGCTCACCAAAGGTACCCATGGAGGCCCAGTGATGGGTGTTAGCGGGCTCACCAAATAAACGGGGATTGACCCATATCCAAGCAATAGACAGCAGAATAGGCACTATTGCATATATACCGAGCCATTGCCGAGACCAAAACGCGAGTGATATTAGCGGCAGAATAGTAAAGCGGCTGTACACACTCCAAGGATTTGCATGGCGGCGCCAACTACGTTCGTCCATGCCCATCAGTTTTTCTGCCAACTGAGTAATATTCATAACTCTTTAGTGACCCTTGGGCAAAGGTGCTGCCTTTGTCTTGGCTAAATGGATACTGATGAAATAACAACAAACGCAAGCCGCAGCGATGCCAAGTAAGTCGGCAGAGGCATCGACTAAATCAAAGGTTCGAGTTGGCATATAGGCTTGGCTAAGTTCTTCGCCTAGTGCAAAAACAGTCACCGCTATTGCTCCCCAGTAAATAGGAATGTTGGCAATGCGTAGGCCGCTGAATTTGGTCGCTAATACGCAGATGAAGGTGAGCGTGCCAAACAAACCAAAGTGGCCTAGTTTGTCACCATAGGGAAGGGATCCTACAACATTGAAAAACACGCTACTGGCGCCAGTATTGGCCAAATAAATTACCCAAAGGATAAAACTAAACAACAGTAGGGCTAAAATGCTGGCAAATTTATACATGAAAGAAAGCTGAGCTAAGAAACATTGTTGAGCAATATAACAAGGAGTGGTGATTAAGATAAGTCATTAGTTTCACAACACTTAGTCTTTGATGGCCTTTAAATGAAAATGCTCAGATACGATAACCCCTAATTGGGGAAGAGGGTTGCTAGGCTTGAGTATAAGCACTCGCAGCTAACAGGGCTATCAAGCTAAAACCCTCGCATCGTTATTGTAAGCTGGGTGCTAAGCCAGTCACGTTTTCATTGCTCGGCGCTTTACTCAATAATTTTCTGTCGATTTAATAAAAATACTAATAGTTTTTAAAAAGAAGATAAATTCTGTGAATATTAGAAAGGTCGATTTAAACCTACTGGTTTACTTAAATGTATTGCTGGAAGAGCGCAATGTCTCTAAGGCTGCTAGCAAGCTAGCACTAACGCAGCCTACTATGAGTAATGCCTTAAAACGTTTGCGAGAATTGTTTGACGACCCGCTGTTAGTGCGTACTGCCGAAGGCATGACTCCCACCGAAAAAGCCACCAAACTTAAACCTGAAATCGTGAGTTTGTTAAGTTTGGCCGAGAAAATAACCCAGCCAGATAAAGACTTTTCGCCGGAACAAAGTAGCGTGACTTTTCGTATTATGTGTAACGACTATATTGAAGCGACCTTACTGGCTCCGTTCATTCAAAGTGTATTGAGCGGCGCGCCCAAAATTAACTTTGATTTGTTTGGCCCTGGCGATATTCGCTTGAGTGATTTGGAAAAAGGACACATAGATTTAGCCATTAATCGTTTTACTAGTTTGCCTAAAACCTTCCATCAATCGAGCATTTGGCGCGACAACTTTTGTTGTTTGCTGCATAAAGACCACGCTTATACCGAGCAGCTTAGCCTAGATAGCTATTTACACAGCGAACATGTTTGGGTGAATCGTGCGGGCTGGGGCGCAGAAACAGCAGTGGCTAACCAAAGCAGTGGGCACAAACTGGGTTGGGTAGATGAAGCCTTAGCTCAGCTTGACCAAAGCCGAAATATTCGGGTTTATACACGCCATTATGGCTTAGCGGGCTTGCTGGTGGCTCAACCACAATTGATTGCCACCTTACCGCGCCGACAAGCGATGTTGTATAAAGATAATCAAGACTTACGCATTGTTCGGGTGCCTTTTCAAATTGTGCCTATCGAAACTAAAATGATTTGGAGCCCTTTGCTGCAGCACTCTAAGGCACACCAATGGTTACGCCGCTCATTGATTGAATTCTCTGCCTCGGTGGCCGATAGATAACGGCAGAACTCAGTACTATTCACAAAATCTATAGTTTGTATTGAAAACTACAATTTCATTTTATTTTGGTGGCGCGCTATCTTGAAGGTGAAGCTTAGTTAAGGGTTTAGCTAAGCAAACAAAAACAATAATAAAAACCACCAGAAGGAAATTGACCATGAATACATCACAACATAGCGGTCAAGGTTACCAACACAGAGACAACCTATTTATTGATGCGCCGTTACTGACATTTATTGAGCAGCAATTGCTTGCTAATAGCTCTGTTGCATCAAGTCAATTTTTTGAGGCCTTGTCTGTCTTGGTAGAAGAATTTGGTGGAACCTATCGCAGACTTAACCAAAACAATAACGAAATGGCCTGCGAAGATCACTTACAGCAATGCCAAAAAAGTACTCAAGCGCCAACGTCCATCAATATTAGTCGTGGCAGCAGTAAAGCAATTTTAGATGAATACAGTTGTGCTATTCCAAGTTGTATTCTCGATGTGTTAACCACCACAATGATTGCCGAGCAGCAAAATATGATGTTGTCGTTAAGTACCAGTAACCCCGAAGAAGCAGAGTTAATGGAAGCCGTGTTTAAACGCGCTCATGATTTAATGGGCCTTACTAAGCAACATATAGAAGTGATTCGTCCGGTTGATAATGTAGCTTGTATCGCTCAAGCGCGGCAACGTGCTGAGTATGCAGAGCCTCAAGCAATGGTAAGCCACGGATGATCGTAAATGTAGAGCGTAAAAAGCCAAGCGGTGCTTGGCTTTTTTGGACATTAAAGCTAGGGCTTATTGGTTTTACTTCTCTTGCTGAGCTATCCATACTTTTACTAATTCCAATAAATCGGGATTGGCTTTTAGTGCTGAGGTTGCCGCAGCAAATTGGGTAACCGTATCACCGGTGAATAAAGCCATGTTCTCTTCCACATAAAACTTCATTAAGGAAGCCCGTTTTAAGTTTTTACCATGGCTTTCATTGAACTGTTTTAGATGGCTTTCAAACTCACTCAAAAAAGAGCTAGTGAATTTTAAAGTGACCGGCATAATTTTTTCTTCGTTCATTTAATTCGCTTTTGGGTACTTAAGGATTCCTAAAGTATACCTCTATGTAACTTTTTTAATAGTTTTCTGTGTGGGTTTGGCTGGAGGGTGGCCAAACCAAGCCAGTAACTTGGCGAAACCAAGCTTAAGTGACGTTATCAGCTTACCTAGCAGGGCTTTAAGGTTGTCTTTACCCATGATTATTCCAGCAAAGAACAGCATTATTTCAGGTAAACCCGCTACCGCAAAGGTAATAGCGGTGGCTTTTACTGCTGTACTTAAAGGGCTCGCTGTAATGATAGGAACAGCGATAAAGGGTAGAGCTATGGCAATGGCCACTAAGGCAATACCGGTGTTTAGTCTTGTGTTATTCATGTTGACCTCGTTTTAGCTTTTTGCGCTAGGCGCAATCTAAAGTAAGGCCGTCCTTGGCTGGATGTGTTTAGGCATTAACTCGCATTGATTCAGTATTGAATTCATAGTGCTTACTTAATTTTTGCCTAAGGTTCTTGTCCTGTTGACTGGTGTGCTTGCAGGAAAAGATTCGATGCTGATTAGGTTTTGTTACCCCATTAGCGGTTAAATTTTTCTTTGTTCTATTATTGTTTCGAGATTTAATATATACAAAAAGAAACCCAAAAGAAACCTTTCAGTGTTTCTTTTGGGTTTCCATTGGTTTTTTGATGGGCGGGAGTGTTTTAAATATTTGTGTTTTTCTCAAATAGTGTTGTCTATCTTTTTGTTTTAATAAGATTTTATGGTTATTACATTGCAGGCGTAAAAAAAACACATCAATGAAAGGTTCTGAAAAATAGCTGGGTGAACATTTCGCTCTAAAGATTGATAGAACACCTAGGATGGCTTGTTAAGTAGGTTACAGTCTGCGGTTCTTAAGCCTTAAATGTGGTCGTTATGAGCAGGGCGCTTAAGTGTTTGGATGTGCGGTGGCTTGGCGCTAAATAGGTTTTTAGTATGGAGGCGGTAGGTGGAGAAATCGCTGGCTTAGAATGAACAAAGCCAGCAATCGATGCTGGCTTCTATAATTTGCTGAATAAGTTTTTGCTTAAACTAATTTCATCTCTTGGATGATGTCTGAGGCTATCTCTGGTTTGGTACTGGTTGGCTTCTCATGAAGATCGGCTTTCAAGTTTCCTTTGCGATGGGCTAGGCCGGCTTCTAGTTTTTTTAGTGCTGCTGCAATGGCTGGATACATTACTGCGTTCGTCGATTTTGCTGAAACTCGCACGCCTTCATAATTAGTGAAAACTTCTATGTGATGTTGCCCGTGCTCTTTTGTGATGATGATGTCGCAGCTTATCAGTTGTGGAAAGTGGTTCGATATTTTCTCAAATTTTCTTTCAACTTCAGTTCTTGATTCTTCGCCTAAGGATACGTGCTGGGTTTGAATATTCACTTTCATATAATTACACCTTGCTTATCACTACGTCCTTTAAACTTAGCAAACTCTGGCCACTTAGCCCAAGCGTATATTGCACATGTGTGATTAAGTTCGGTGTATTAAAAAAATCTTGCGGCTATGCCTTGAAATTAGCCGCTTGAAAAACAATATCTTGGGTAGGTTATTTTGTTTAGGAATGACAAGGTCAGATAAGTGGATAGATATCTGCTTAAGTACTGAACAAAGAGGGTGTAAGCCCGAAACTAAGACTAGTACTTCACTGTCTATAACTCTCATGATTTAGCGGCAGGGTAAGAAAGCTCGGCCGTATAGACGCTAGCCGAGCTTGTTACTATTCTCAACGGTGACTAATTACAAACAGTCCCACCTAAATTAACGATTTCAGCCTTAGCGTTTGAGCTTCCTTTATCTATTTGAACACCAATAACGACAGACCCGTTGGCTGCAATGTTCCCGTTCCATGGGAGGTTTTTTGCGGTGTAAGGGTTGTTGCCACTAAACTCTGCATTCCAGCTATTGCTTACCGTTGAACCATCGTTAAGTTGCCACTGGATTTCCCAACTATTTATTGCCGAATTACCGGTATTGGTGATGGTAATATCTGCGGAGAAACCGCTGCTATAGTCTTGGTTTATGGAATAGCTGCAGTTTGATGTTGGCTCCGGATCTGGCTCAGGGTCAGGACTTGGGTCTGGATTAGGAGTAGTGGTCGACGCTTCTACAAATTCTATCCAGTTAAGGTTAAAGCCGCCAGATAAGATATTAGCCCGCAGAGAATTACTGCTGGCATCTTGTATGGTGACGTCTTCAAGCGTTTCCGTTGTCCAGTTTTGCCATCCGCCTGTTCCACTAAAGTTAGCCGTTCCCAGGTTGTTTCCATTGAGTTGTAACTGAATCGAGTGAGCAGCAGTACCATTGGCGGCAACGCGAATATTGATGTTATAGACTCCGGTTTTAACATCAGCGAAGGTGTAATCTAGCCATTCCCCGTTTGCTACCCAACCTAGATTATAACTGCCACTTGTGTCGGTAGTACTTTGGATATCCACATCATCAGATCTAAACACATTGCCGTTGTTATTGGCGGTTGTATCAAAGTAACCGGTGTTGTTTCCTCCAAGGTCGTAATGTTGCGCTTGAATTCGACCAGGAATGCTCTGAGAAACATAAGCATCTTGCTGTGGCGAAGAACTGCCGCTAGCATCGCTTTCTCTTACTCCTAGTCCCTGCTGAGAAGTAGGAACGATAAGCTTGCCAGAATTATAATAAGCACGGCCATTAAAAGTACTTCTATCGTAAGAACCGGTTCCCCAAGATGCACTATTCTGCCATCGGTTTTTTACTGCTTTACGGTAACTGTTTTTATTCGGCGTCGTTGAGCGATAAGCGTCGGTTTTTAAACCAATTTGCTTAAAGCGATTGTCGGGGTAACTGTTGGGTTTAGAGCTTTTTAATTCAAAGTTGAGTGACCCGGGGTCAACAAAGTGCGACGTGTCTAGGCTAATGCTCCCTCTCTCTGTGCCATAGCCTGGACTGTGTTGAAAATTGATGTCGGTGTTGCTAAACAAGTTGTCGTAAATACGTATTTCGGTAGGAAACATGCCCAATTTAGCTCTTGAGTCCCTTAGCATTGTTTTGAGATAAGGGTATCGATTGGCCCAATAGGAGTTATCCCAAGACAAGTTGTAAGTTGCGGTTTGATTGTTAACAAAATCGCCTAATACTTTTTCTGCTCGGCCCAAGTAATTACTTTTCGATGTAGAGTTTGGGTTGTCTTTTAGAAATGCCACTGAGGTGTTATACGCTTTCTGAAACGTGGCGTCTCTGCCTAGTAAATCTACCGCTTTTCGTGTGTCCATCAGATAGTTGTATTGAACGGTATGTCCAGAGCCCATATTCATTTTTATGGATTGTGAGCCCGCTTTATACATCGTGTTATACAAGTATTGTTCGCCAGCGTCATAGTCGTCGGAGAAAAAGCCCGCTCGCTCTACTAAGCCGGGAGTGGTAATAAGGTGGTGAACAAAGTTGTATTGGAGCTTGTTTCCAAAAGAGAAAATATTCGCACCAGTATAGGTAGCGCCTCCATCGCCTTCTTCATTACCTACATTGAATATTTCGTTGTATTCAAGGGTATGGTCAACCCCGCTAAAGGTAATGGGTTGCGCATTACTGTTGTGTACCAAGTTATGTTTGAATACTTGCCCTGCACCGGCAATGCCGACTACATCGCCACGCCCATCGGGAAGGTTAACTTGTGAAAAGTGATTGTTTTCAAAACGATTTCGACCATGGGTTATTCCACTCGCGTTATAGCTTCCGCCTCGCAGTCGGCTGCCTCGGCCATTGTCATAGAGATCTGAACTAATAAGGCTAGAATTTGTGGCGCGGTCTCTTAAGTTTACCGGGGCTAGCGGCAGCGCGGTGTAGCGAAAGGTACAACCTGCAATCTTAATATTGTCGCCTTGATTAACGGTAATTACTCCGTCTTCGCTATTTCCTTTACCAAAGTGCTGAAACACAATCTTTTCAAAAGAAAGGTGGTTAGCGCCATTGACATAAATGGCTTGCGGGCCAGCCCAAACCCCAATGGTATCGTTGCTAGACATCGTGCCATTAGGCGGGAATATGTATAAACGGTTGTCGGTTTTATCAAAAAACCACTCTCTCTCTACATCTAAGGTGGCCAGCATGTTTTTAATTCGAAAACGTGGGGCAGTAGTAGCGCCTTTTAAGGTGTAACGTGCTTTGTTTACCATCACAAAGAGTCGGCTGCCGGTGCTGCCAAAACGTTGCACTGGTATTTGCTCTCTAAACCAATCGGCACTGAGGTATCCATCGATATACGCTTGTCTTCCATTTCGTTCTAATTCAATACGAAACTTGTCGTAGTCAATTTCTTCATGCATTCGAAATCTGTCACCTAAGGGGGCATCGTGGGTGCCGTTACCTGTTCCTAAAGAGCTAATAGTTGAAACGTTGAAAAAACCAATATTGGGTGAGCGGGTGGTGATTAAAGGTTGGGTATTAAAGCTAAGCCCTGCACCTGGCTCTTTAAGGAGATTGATGAGGCTTTGATCGCTAATAACCTGAGACCATATCTTGCCTGCGCCAGTGCTATGCAAACGGCTACGCAGGCTACCTTCTACTAATTGAAACTTAGAGGCATTAATTTTTGCTAAGCCGTCAAAAAAAGCCGTTTCTCCGCTGTAAGAGCGATATGTTACTGGTGCAGCCGACGAGCCTGAATCGGCTGCTGAAAAGGTGACTTGCTCAGTAATGGGGTAAGTACCCGCTCGAAAATGCAACGTGCTTGGAGAGCCATCTTTTTCAGCTCTTACTTTATCTCTTGCGCCTTTTAGGGTTTTTAAGGGCGATTGCAGGGTGCCGCTGTTGGCGTCATTTCCTTCTGGCGACACATAAATGTCAATGGCCTTTGCGGTGAAACAAAAAAAGGTGAGGGCAAATATAGAGAGAAAAATTGTAAACCTAGTTAGCTTGCCCATTGTTAGGAGTGAAGGGCTTAAAAGGCGAGTTGCTGCGGGTTTGCCTTTTTCGACGCGTGCAGAAGGTGAAAACCGATGGTGTGTTGTAGTGCTTTCTATATTCATTTTAGCTGCCTAAAGCGAGTGATTGTTGATATAGAAATAATCTGTAGTTATCTAACGTTGCTTAGATAAAAAAATGCCCTTTATTTCCATACATAAATTCCGTTATGTACTCAACTATTCCGGTGCGGAATGACAGCATGAAAGGCAGTTATAGTGCTTATTGTTAACGTTAACAATTAAGGTTTTGGGCTTTTCATTTATTTTTTTTGTTTAATAGCTATTTAGATGTTTTTTGTGTGAGGTGGCCGCTAGTGTAGGGGGTCTTAAGCAGCATTTGAGTTTCAAATGCTGCTTAGTAGAGCTAACGTTTAGCTATATTGAGGCTAGCGCTCTATGAGCGCTACGTCGTCGACAATAAATTCGCTACCCGCATGCGGACCAAACAAATACAAATCAGCGTTGTTGAGGCTACCAGTAGCTTGCACGGTAAACTCGGCGTTGATTTGCTGCCAAGTCGTTGAACCTGTCACTTGGCCGAGTTTGTGCCAGGTGTGGCCGCTACTATCTTGGGTGAGTAAGCGTGCCTCAATTTTACTGCTAGAGCCTGAAACCATTCGAACCATTGCGCTAAGCTGGTAGGTTTTACCTACTTGCACGGCGCTCAACACATTTTGTTTAGGGCCGTGGAACCACTCTGTGCGGTTTTTACTGATTAAGGCGTAGTTACCGCTGTAAGCTGAGCTGGTCACGCTTGCGGTTCCGGTATAAGCCGCAACCCAAGGGCTGATTTTTGCTGATTCAAAATCACCGTTGTTGATGAGGTTGATTTCGGGTTCGGGCAATGGTGGCTCGCCATTGTCGCCACCGTTATCTCCTTCTAGCGGAATAAGGCGAAGTTGGTCTAATCGCGCACCATCTTCACGAACATACACTGTAATTGTGTTTTGCCCTTGGCTTAGATCCACCTCTATTTGATCTGCAACACCGCGATTATTTACGTCCATCTCTAAATAAACGGGCTGATCATGAGTGTCCCATAAATAGGTGTCGCCACCATTTACTTGGATCCAGAAAGAATCTGCGCCGCCGTCAATGGCGTAAGCGGTACCTTTAAGCTGGTAGCTGCCTGCGCCTGTTGCGTTAAAGCTAAATTCTGCTCGGTTAGCGTTTTTGGCGGTGCCTTCATAGTATTTATTTGCATCGGTAGAATAAATGTATCCTCCAGCGCTGGCCTTGCTATCGCTGCCTTTTATAAATAAACCAGTTAAGGTGGCGCTTTCTGCTTCCAATGTAATTGTGCTAGGTTTTCCATCATCCGGAGTTGTGCCACCAATAGGGTCATCGGCACCGCCATTGCCTTCGCCAATACGTACTAAACGTATTCGGTCTAATCGAGCTCCATCTTCGCGCACATAAACGGTTACCGTGTGTTTCCCCGCTGAGATATCAAGGTCTACTTGGTCAGCTTCATTGCGGTAGTTAACGTTCATTTCTTCATAATAAGAAGTATTGTTAATATCCCATACTTGCAGCGTGCCATCGTTCACTTTTATGTAGAAAGAATCAGCTTGGCTATTAGGTGCGTAAGTGGTGCCTTTTAGGGTATACAAACCTGCTTGGCTAGCGGTAAAGGTGATTTCAGCACGATTAGCTTCAATGTTTTTGTCGTAATAACTGCCGGTATACTCTGAATGGATGTATTGGCCTGAGCTGGCTGCGCTGTCTGAACCTAGGGTGAACACGCCGTAAAGCTTGGCATCTTCGGCTTGTACAATGATGCCCGAATCGTCTTCGCCACCGCCACCATTACCCAGTTCTTTTTGAATGGTTGATTTAGCGGCTGAAGAAATGCTCCAGCGTAAGGTTTTTTCGAAGTAATCGCGTTGGTCTTGGCGACTGGCGCGGCTTACCGCTCGATACCAGTTGTCACGTGCAGTTTGATGATCAAAGCGGTTACTTAATCTTGGGTTGTTATCCAGTTGCTGATACAGGCGCTGAATAAATGGTTTACCGCCTAAGGCGTCATACCACTCCAGTAACACTGCTGACATTAGGGTATTAATGGTGCCGTTGCGCCACGGCAGTTTGCTGGTGCCCCAAACGTTATCAAAATTGTAACTGGTATTGTCTAGGTATTTATTTAACTCTGACTTATGGTCTGCACGAAACTTATCGTAACGGCTGCCAAAGTAATAAAGGCCAACGCCTAAGTCATCAACAATCCAAAAAGCGGCGGCATTGTTAAAGCCTACTGTCCAATAGCCGTAGTTCGAGTTGTTTCCATCACACGCCCAGTCTATCCAAGCGTTCCAGCCATTACTGCCGGTTTTGTAGAAGTTGCGGTTCATTTCATACAACCACACTTGGTCGATGCTGATATCGCCGGCTTTTACACGATCGTGAAAAGGGTCAAATAAGCCTTTTCCCACCGACAAACCAAATACACCGTGAGCAGCTAAACCGCCTGCGCCATTGTTATCGCGGGGGATTTGAATGGTAGGTAAGCCTTTATATGAGCCATTTAACGACAAGTTTCTTATGCCGGTAAATTCTTCGAAAGAGGCTTTAGAAGCCGCCATTAAGGCAACTACTTTTTCCATGGTTGCACGGTCGTAGGTACTGGCCGTTGCGCCTTCAATGGCAATAGCCATATTGTTGCTATACCAAACTGTCGCGGTGCGGTTGCCTTGACTGGCGATACTGAAGTTGAAGGTGACGTTTTGGTCGATGTTGATTGGAACGCCACCTGCGTAACGGGCAGCTTGAAGATGAGTGGATAGGCTAAGGAGTAGGCAGCACAATACTAGGCTGCGATACACTATGTTATTCATTATATTCCCTTTTTTACTTACGGTATGTTGATTACCGTAAAGCGTTAATGTCCCTATTGATTGGCGTTCAATTCTTCGATGTCTACGCCCTTAGAGCTTTTATACTACTTAATAAATTAATGACATAAAACATCATAAGGTGAAAAATATCATAAAAATTAAATAGATATGTTTTTATTATTGCTTTGAAAAGCTTACCAAGTCAGTGATACTGAAAATGTCTGTATGAATATTGCACTGGCAGGTTGTTATGAAATTGAAGGTTGCGCTCTCTAGTTTTTTGCGACTTTTAAAGAAACATTTAATGGTTGTTCGTTGGCACTCCTGTACGGGAGGTAATGAAACAACCCGCCCTAGTCACCCAAAAGCACCATCTATACATCTAGCGCAGTTAGCCAATATTAACCATGGCCGATGCGTTTAAACGGACTTAAGTGAGGGCTACATTAGTGAAACATTCATTATTTGATTCTATTTTCGCAGCGGCCAAGTTACTGCTGATATTAAGCTTTATGTGTAGCGGTTTGTTGGCATGTAATTCGTCACAAAGCGCGGCATCCGCAGGGCGTTCGGTACTCGACGTGGAGTCACTTGCTGAGGTGGCCGTTCAACCTGTACTAAGCCAGCGTTTGAGTGATGATATGAGTTTGTCTCACCAAATGTTACCGAGCGGTGTACCAAATAACTATGATTGGTCTCAAGTGCCGCGAGTAGGGTTTGGTAATTACCCTGGAGAGTTTTCGGCCTTTCTTAGTTGGGGGCAAGCTTATTTGGCCGCGGGAACGGAACCTGTCGATAATGTTCGAATACAAATGGCCCATCTCAATAGTTACGTATTAGATAGCCAAGATATGCAGTGGTATGTATTGCAGTCGTCGAGCGATGTTGCTGGACGTCATTATCGTGAAGACTTTGTTGATGATCTAAACAAACCTGCCAATTTACGAACGGAAACTCTTGGCAGTTCGGTGACGATGACTCCAGGGTACAATTTCCACTTTTGGCCTAAGTACAGTGGGCGCAAAGGAATTAGTGAATCACGTATTGCCGGTGTGGTCTCTGTAGTAGCTGCCCGGCTAGTATTGGATGACCCTAATGGGCCAGACAATCGCGACCAAGCGCAATACCTAATGAGTGTGGGATCAGATTACTGGCTAAATAAGCTAGCGGGTTGGCAACAGTGGACTACCAATGGTGATGTAGGTATTGGCCGTTTTAGTCGGATTAACAATGACTGGCAATGGTTTACTATGCATAGTTTATCGCAACAGCAATTAAGCCAAGCGTTACCACAGCTGCCAAAGCTGGCGTTGGAAGATAAGGTTAGTGATTAAGGCAGAACTATCGCGCTTTTGAGAGCTGTTAAATATCGATTATTAATTACAGCGTTAGGCGAAACCTTAATGCTTAGTGCATGTGCTTAATCACTTCTTCACCAAAGGCTGAGCAACTTAATTCAGTGGCATTCTCTATCATGCGAGCAAAATCATAGGTGACGGTGCGCGCGCCAATAGCACCGTCTACGCCTTGGCTAATCAGTTCTGCAGCTTCTATCCACCCAATATGTTTTAGCATCATTTGGGCACATAAAATAATCGAGCAAGGGTTCACTTTATCTTGACCAGCCAAGCGCGGCACTGTGCCGTGAGTGGGCTCAAAAAAGGCTACATCACTACTCATGTTTGCGCCAGGAGCAATACCAATCCCCCCTACGTGAGCAGCCAGCGCGTCAGCTAACAAGTCGCCATTTTGATTCATCGTCGCAATCACATCGTAAAGCTCGGGATGCAGAGTAACTTGCTGAAACATGCTGTCGGCGATAATGTCTTTTATTACCAGTGGCGCTTGGCCTTCTCGTGGGATCTCCAGCCAGTAACCGTTGCTGTGGGTTTGCGCGCCAAACTCTTGCTGAGCTAGTTGATACCCCCAGTTTTTAAACGCACCTTCGGTAAATTTCATAATGTTACCTTTGTGCACTAGGGTGACTGAATGCCGATGGTGGTCTAGCGCGTATTGAATAGCATGGCGAATTAACCGTTTTGAGCCCTGTTCAGAAATGTGTTTAATGCCTACTCCACAATCTTCAGTAAAGCGCATTTTGGTTACGCCCATCTCTTGTTGAAGAAAGTCGATTACTCGCTCTGCACTTGGGCTACCTGCCTTCCATTCTATGCCGCTATAAATATCTTCAGAGTTTTCTCTAAAGACCACCATGTCGGTTAGTTCAGGGTTTTTAAGTGGTGAGGGCACACCTTTAAACCAGCGAATTGGGCGAATGTTTACAAACAAATCCATTTCTTGGCGTAATGAAATATTTAGTGAGCGAAAGCCACCGCCAATGGGTGTCGTTAACGGGCCTTTAATGGCCACTCTATGTTCGCGAATGGCGCCGAGGGTTTCTTGCGGAAACCAATCGCCGTCGTACATGTTGGCGGCTTTCTCACCGTTAAAAACTTCCATCCACATTATTTTACGCTGTAAGCCGTAGGCTTTTTCAACTGCCGCATCGACCACTTTTAGCATCACCGGAGTGATGTCTACGCCTACACCGTCGCCCTCAATGTAAGTGATAATGGGGTTATTCGGCACTACTAACTCTTGTTGCGAGTTAACCGTGATTTTCTCTCCGCCGTTGGGTACACGAATATGTTGGTAGGGCATAACTTGCGTGGCCTAAGGTAAACAGTGTTTGGAAATTACTTTACTTGGCTAGCGCAAGAGGGGCAACGCTGTGGGTTGCAAGAAGTGAGATGAACGCAGTTTTGCTTGCAGAGTGAAAACTAGCCGCACTGATGGCGACTAGCTTTATCAGTTATTTAAGTGCGTTAGCCACGCCTTCTATGGCTGGCTTTTGCTCTAGTTGGCTATTGAATAATAGTGGCCAATCGTTGTGACCCGTAAAGCCTGGGATCCAACTGTCTGCATCACTCACACCCCAGATAGTAATACCACCGCGTTGAGCTGCTGGTACGTTGCTGTAATAGGCTTCAACAATTTCTTGGTAACGCTGCAATTGTTGTTCTGCACGGGCGTTATCAAAGGTGTTGTTATTACCAGTAGGGTTCATTTTAATGTCTAATTCGGTAATCTTTACCTTAAGCCCTTTTGCTGCCACCTTAGCAAAAGACTCGCCAATGGCTTGAGCACTTGGCCAATCGTAGTTTACGTGCATTTGAAAACCGATCCCGTCAATAGGCACACTGGCCGCGAGTAGCTCGTCGGCAAGCCTTAATACCGAGTTAAGCTTAGCTCCGCCATCTTCAATGTTATAATCGTTGTAGTACAGCTCAACTGTTGGGTCTGCTGCATGAGCTAAGTTAAACGCTTGAGGGATAAAATCTTTACCTAAATTACGGTACCACGGACTACCACTGCCACCACTATTGGCATCGGTATCACGATAGGTAGCGTAGTTATTAATGTTATTGTCGTTAAACGCTTCGTTGACTACATCCCAACTAACCACTCGGCCTTTAAAGTGCTCAGCTACGGTGGTGACGTGGTTGTCCATCATCGCTAGCCAATCGCCAGAAAAATTTTCCATCCAGCTAGGCATTTGTGAATGCCAAACTAACGCATGAGCGTGAACGGTAATGTTATTGTCGATAGCCCAATCCACTAAGTTGTCAGCATCTTGAAAAGTGAAGTCGCCTTCACGCGGCTGAATGTAGGCTGATTTCATGATGTTTTCGGCGGTGATTTGGTCAAAATGTTGATTAACCACATCTTGTAGATCAGGACGCGTTTCAATGCCGTTATTAAATTGGTCTTCATATCCAGCAGGCACAGCAGCACCCATATAAATAGAACTGAGTTTTTTCAGGCTTTCTACTTGAGGGATACGGATAGGCTCTTGTGGTTCAGAGCTTGAAGAACCACCACATCCACTCAAAGCTACGCTTATTGCAAAAGGTAGCAGGGCAGAATATGAAATGCGCATAAAAAATCCTTATTAATTGTTAGCGTTAACAACGCTGGGGTGAGCACTACTTTGCTGCACGATCTAGAGCATTAAAACAGAATGAAGCGCTCCCACGCGATTACCAAAATAACTTCCTGTGTTATAGGAAATAGTTTTTGTGATCTTGGGTTTAGACCTTTTACTCTGAATTGAGAGGGTTTAATAATTTGATGATATTAATGACATAAATAATATTTATATCCTTTCTTACATTTTCCTTATGAACTTATCGCTAGATGCGCTTTTTAGCTTGGGTGCTCGATAGCTGAGCGGTTGCCACCTAAATATTCCCTATCTAAACAGTGCAATTGACTGTTTTAATAGGCATTTTTTCTCAATTATGAAATATGTTTCTTAATGTCCATGTATATTGAGATTATATTCAGGTTATGTGCATATTTTGGTTGATAATTTTTATTTCAGTAATTGCTTTTGTTTTTGTGATCTGTGATTGTGATAAGGTTTTCATGCGTGATATTGGTCTATAAAATTAGACTTTTTTGGCGTTATATTCCATTCGTTGGCGATATTTAGACTTTCGCCATACATAATTATAAAAAATTATTATTCCAGGAGTTGTTTTAAATGAATATGAAAGCGCTTACATCAGCAGTTGCGATTGCTTTGTCTTGCTCACCGTTTGCAAACGCCCAAGAAGAAGAGGTGAATGCCGACCAGTTCCAACAAATTAAAGATTCTCAACCAGTGGTATTGGACCCTGAGTTTCAAGTAGAAGATGGTTTGATTTTTTCTGGCTATGCCCGCTATGGTTTGCATTACTCAGATGATCTTGAAAAGTATGTTCAAGCCGAAGGTGAATTAGCTGGCCGAGCGGTGGGTCGATTAGGTAATGAATCTAACGGCGGTGAATTCCAATTTGCTAAAGCATTCGAAAGCGAGAATGGTGCTATTTGGGATGTCGTTGTGATGTTAGAGAACTGGTGGAAATACGAATCTGAACTAGAAAGTGGTGAAGAGATTTCTGAGTACGGTGATATTGCACTTAAAAAGTTCTACGCAGGTGCCACTAATGTGTTTGCCTCGCAGCCTAATGCCTATATTTGGGCTGGTCGAGATTTCCATCAGCGTCCACAACAGGGCTTGAATGATTATTTTTGGATGACGCACGATGGTCAGGGTGGGGGTATCTACAACTTAGAGTTGGGATCTGCTGCTAAGTTAGATTTCTCGGTTGTTGGCCAGGTTGACGGCCCTGGAGACAATGGTAACTATGCTTTCACCTCAAAACTGCACAGCATAGGGCTCACCAATTCAATTGATATGAGCGTTCTATTTAACTACGGGTTTGAGAGCGATCAATATGATGAAAATGGAGATAAGACTAACGATGATAAGCTAACCGCTTACCAAGTGGCTGCGGTGTTTGATCAAAATTGGTCGATGGGTCGCAATCAACTTATTATGCGTTACGCTGATAACACCGATACAAGTACTTTCAACAAAGTGGAAGACTTAACCACTTTATACATGAGCTTAGAAGGCGGTGTTAACTTTAGTGAGCAAGTAGCGCTAGAGTATTTAGGTGCTTACCATAACTACGATGCCAAATCTTCTGAGGAAGACCGTACCAACTACAGTGCTATTGTTCGTCCAATGTATAATTGGAACGCCACGCACTCTACTTGGCTAGAAGCCGGTTATTCGGTAGTTGATTACGACACGGGTGGTAAGAATACCGCTTGGAAAGTAACGCTTTCTCAAAATGTGGTCGTTAATGCCTTTGGTAATGCTCGTCCAATGTTGCGCTTTTATGCAACAGCAGGGCAAGCCGATAACGAAGTTCGCAGTAACGAAGCTATAGCCGCAAAACAAGATACCTTAGCTTTAGGTGCAATGTTCGAATCTTGGTGGTAAACACCGGTTCTCCGATTGTTTAGTATTTCATAATCTGTGTATTTGAGTGTTGGACGTAGCCTTGCTACGTCCTTTTTTATTTCTAGCTTACGTATTCCAATCACAAATGTTTCACTTATTTCATACCTTTCACGCTGATAGATATTCCATATATGTGATTTTGATGCTTATTTAATAAAACTGGTCTTTAACTGTTATTATTAACAATGTTGGTGGTTTTATTCTGTAGGAGCTTAACAGATTTTTATCCTTATATTTTGCAATGATATATCGTAGATGCACTATGGGTAATAACAATTCACCACTTTGTTGCAACTAATTAATTCTCTTCAAATAACATTTACTTGGTCTTTTGATCTGTATCTGCTGTCTTTTACGATATTTTATATGAGATAATTAAAATTATAGGCTGTTTATTTATTTACAGTTTTTGCTCTATTTTTTGTGAGCTGTGACGATGTTTGCGTTCTTATACGTGATATTACTCTCAATTTAATTTGACTGGTGAAATTATACTCGGATTCGACGGTTGAATGAATCAGCCGCATAAACTTATAAAAATATAAAATATTCTACGGAGTTGTTTACATGAATATGAAAGCGCTTACAGTTGCAATGATCAGTGCCGGAGTGGCATTTAGTGGTTCGGTTTCAGCTAAGGAAGAAGGCATCAGTTATAATGGTTATGCCCGCATGGTAGCTGGCTTTAACACAGAAAAGAACAATAGTGACCACGATGGACTTGCGTACAATGCAGTACGAAATGGCATCGTGATTATTAAAGCCCCAAGTAGCCCACAACAACCAGGTCGTGTTGGTAATGAAGGGCAAGGTATGGAATTAGGCATTAATTACCATCAAAAGAGCGATAATGCGGGTAATTGGGATATTTACTTCATGGCTGACGATGGCTATGGCTGGCAACGCGATCACGACGATGCCACAACTTATAACTTGAGAATGGCGCAAGCGTTTGCCGGTGGTAGTAACTTATTCGAATCTCAACCAGATATGTATGTGTGGGCTGGTAAGCGCTTTAATGGCCGTGCTCAATTTGGTTTGAACGATTACTTCTACTTTATGAACGATGGTGCTGGTGGCGGTTTTGATAACCTGGATCTAGGTTTTGGTCAGGTTGATTTTGCCGTGGTTTCTGGCGACAACGGCAACAATGGCCGTTACGCGGTAACTTCAAAGTTACATAGCATTAAAGTGGGACCAGGCTCTATGGGCTTTAACTTTAACTATGGTTTTGGTGATCAATCTGAAGAACTCGATCCAAAACATGTTACGGCACTTCAAGCTGCTGCTTTCTATAAAGTAGGTTGGAGCATGGGTACCAATGAGTTTGCGGTTCGTTACAACGAAAATGTTAGCGATAACAATTTGCTGTCTTCAGGACAGATTAAAAGCGATATCAGCTCAATTGCCGCTTACTGGTTTGGTAACATTGGTTTAAGTGATTCATTTGCCATTGATTATGGTTACAGCTTTGAGCAATCTGATTTAGACAATAGTGACGAAAGTACCTGGAATCAGTTTGTTATTAAGCCGCATTACCGTTGGTCTGAAATCCACTCAACGTCGTTTGAGTTTGGTTACGACAGCATGGATTTCAACAATGGACAAGACGAAAGTGCTTGGAAGGTGAGTATTCAGCAAAATATGTCTATGGGTAGCTTCTTATGGTCGCGCCCAGAGCTTCGCTTGTTTGTTACGCATGGTGAAGTTGAAGTTGGTGATAAGAAAACACCTGCAACAAACGTAGGTTTGATGTTTGACGCGTGGTGGTAATTATTACCGTTTGAAGTTAAAAGGGCGGTATGGATACCCCCTTATCTTGAGTTTGTTTTGGGCGCAGCCGTTAACTGCGCCCCTTTTTTATTTAGCGTAACTCTCTGCGCAGAATTTTGCCCACGTTACTTTTAGGTAACTCTTTACGGTACTCAATGTCTTTAGGCATTTTGTAACCGGTTAAGTGTTTGCGGCAGTGCTTTTTAATATCATCACGATTCAGCCGCGCATTACACACGACAAATAGCTTAATGCGTTCTCCCGTCACATCATCTGGCACGCCAATGGCGGCCGCTTCAACAATGCTTGGGTGCAGCGTTGCTACTTCTTCAATTTCGCTAGGAAACACGTTAAAGCCCGAGACTAAAATCATGTCTTTTTTGCGGTCTTCAATGAAAAAATACCCTTTTTCGTCCATGCGACCAATATCGCCGGATTTAATCCAGCCATCTTCACTCAACACATTGGCGGTTTCTTCAGGCTGGTTCCAGTAACCCTTCATTACTTGTGGGCCTTTAATTTCTAGTTCGCCCACTTCTCCTGCATCTAGCTCTTGACCGTTGTCGTCTACCACTCTTATTTGTGTGCTAGGCATAGGCACACCAATCGACGGCAAAAAAGCCTGCTGTTGGTGAGTACCTGCAGCCACAACAGGTGAACATTCGGTTAAGCCATAGCCTTCAATCACTGGCATTTTTGTTAGCTCTTGCCATTGTTCAGCAATGTGCTTTTGAGTGGCCATACCGCCAGCAATAGTAAAACGTGCTTTGGAAAAATCCAGTTGGCGGAAACCTGCGTGATTCAATAAACCATTGAACAGGGTATTTAGGCCAAAAATCATTGTGAACGGATATTTGCGGAGATCGTTTACAAAGCTGTCCAAATCACGAGGATTGGTGATCAGCAGGTTTTTGCCACCAATATACAAAATGAACATCATGCTCACGGTGTTGGCAAAAATATGGTACAGCGGTAACGGCGTGACCGCGTGTTCTTTATCTAGCAAAGTACGTGGTGAGAAGTGGTAAAACACTTGAATCACATTAACTAATACATTGCGATGCGTGAGCATGGCACCCTTAGCAACGCCAGTTGTGCCACCGGTATATTGCAAGTAGGCAATATCGTCACCGCTAATTTGTGGTTTTTGGTAGGCCATGGTTTTGCCTTGTGTTAAGGCCCTACGCATAGAGATCGCCCCGGGTAGGTTGTACTTAGGCACCATTTTTTTTACGTACTTCACCACAAAGTTAACCAAGGTGCGCTTATGAGCGGCAAGTTGGTCTCCAATGCTGGTAAGAATTACGTGTTTAACTTGGGTCTCTTTTATCACTTGCTGCAAGCTATTACCAAAGTTGGTCACCGCTACTATCGCGCTAGCTTGCGAATCACAAAGTTGGTGTTTTAACTCGCGAGGCGTGTAAAGCGGATTAACATTGACTACCACTAAACCAGCGCGTAAAGCACCATATAGCGCGATAGGATATTGCAGTACGTTTGGCATCATTAATGCGATGCGCTCACCTTTTTGCATGCCTAGTTCTTGTTGCAAATAAGCGGCAAAGGCTAAAGACTTTTGGTCTAGCTCTTGGTAGCTAAGACTGTGTCCCATATTCACAAAGGCAATCTGCTGAGGTGATTTCTTACAGCTGTGGTCAAACAGTTCTAATAAATTTTCAAACTGTTCAGTGGTGACTTCTGCAGGCACATCTTCGGGGTAACTATTGAGCCAAGGTTGGTCTTTTGAATTCATTTTCTATCCTCGCCCTGTGGTGAGTATTTGTCGAACTACGCTCAGTATTTACACGCTTGCTTAAACGACTTAATACCCAGCATGTGGCTAGTGTATTTTGCCCGCAAGGTTAGCCGATTGGTTTGATAAACCCTAGCTCATTTTCCTAAATCATTGAGCTAAATCATCAACAAATATTACGAAGTAACCAGTTTTGTGGATAAAACACGGAAATTAAAGGGGATTTGTTCAAGAACGTGGTGTTTTACTTGGCTTAACTGGAATTACCTAGAATAAATTTGCTTAGCTGGGTTGGCCTTTTACTAAAGGGTATATTGATTGTAATGTGGGGCTCACTGTTTGATTTAAAAGCCACTAAATGTGGAAGAGTTAAAGGGTGATAAGCTTGCATTTACCGCGCCTTTCGCTACCGTTAGTTTATGTACATTACGAGTAAAAAATTAGTGTTTAGATTGATGTGTTTTGCCCTATTAACAGTATCGAGTTTTGCGGTGCTAGCGAACTGTGACCGAATAAAAGTTAATGGCGAACATAATTGGTTTGATGTGTCCTACAGAGTTAACTCTCACGCCCCTTTGCAAGGCTTGGCAGTCGACTTGGCTAATCGAGTTTTTGCTGAGGTGGACATTGACGTTGATTACCAAGCGATGGTGCCTTGGAAGCGGCAGTTTTTACAGTTAGAAACTGGCGATTTAGATGTGATTATTGCTGCTTTTTACAATCAGCAGCGTGGCAATAAATTTGTTTATAGCGAAGCGATTGGCGTGGAATATAGCACTGCGTTTATTCATAAAGAGCAAAGTGATACTTATCGCGGCGCAGAAAGCTTGGTTGGTAAACGCGGATTACAACTGTTAGGAAGTAGCTTTGGTGACCAGTTTGACAGCTATGCTAAGCAAAATCTTACCATCTCCAAAATGGCCGACTTAGATCGGGCTATTAAGCTCATCGCTTTAAAAAGAGCTGACTACTTCTTGTACGCCACCCATGGAGGCCGGTTGAAAATTGCTGAAACAGAATTTGCCGATATGTTGGTGGATATGCAGCCCAGTATTAGCAAACAACAAATTTTTATGGTGATGTCTAAATCTTCTCCCTGCTTAGAGCATTTAGATGAAATAAATCGCGCCATTAGGCGACATCGAGACGACTTCTAGAGCTTATTTTTCAATAAAAAAGCAAGCCCTAAAGCTTGCTTTTTAGTGTGGCTAATAGTGAAAGCTTAAGCTTCTTCTATTTCCTCTAGCTTGGTAGAACCCCCATGGTGCACTTCACGGCGCCGTTGAATCATGGCGTAAAAACCAGGTATTAAGAAGGTGCCTACCAACAATACACAAAGCAAGCCACCAACCAGAGAAATACCCAGCGAGTTTTGACTAATATGGCCAGCACCATTTGCCAGTACTAGCGGTATCATGCCAAAGATAAATGACCAAGAGGTCATATTCACCGCCCTAAATCGCAAGGTTCCACCCGTTACGGCTGCTTGGTCAATAGGCATGTCATTGTCTTCACGCTGCATACGTGCAAACTCTACGATAAGAATCGCATTTTTCGCAGCTAAGGCTATCAACAAAACCAAGCCAATTTGTGCATACAGGTTCATGGGTAAGCCAGCTAAAGATAGCGCTACAAACGATCCTAAAGTTGCTACCGGAACCACCAAAATAATCGCCAGCGGAATGGTCCAACTTTCATACTGCGCCACCATAAATAGGTAGATAAACAGTAAGGCGAGGGCAAAGGCATATACCGCCATATTACCTGCTTGGATCTCTTGGTAAGCCATACCCGTCCATTCAAATTGGTAACCGTTTGGCAATTCTTCTGCGGCAATTCGCTCCATGGCGGCGATAGCATCTCCCGATGAATAACCGGGCGCCGGTTGGCCTTGCAATACCGCACTACGGTACAAGTTGTAACGCCAGGCTACGTCTGGGGCAAACTGCTGTTCAATGGTGACTAAAGTGCTCAGCGGTACCATGTCGCCGCTGATACTGCGAACATGAAACTGACCAAGGTTATCTAAACGGCTGCGGTACTCATCTTCAGCCTGCATGGTAACTCGGAAGTTTTTGCCGTAAAGGGTAAAGTCATTCACATACAGCGAGCCCAAGTTGGCTTGTAAAGTAGTGAATAAGTCGCCCAGCGGAATACCGAGCTGCTTTGCTTTACTGCGGTCGATGTCTACATAAAAGTGAGGTACATCGGCGCGGAAAGTACTAAAAGCACTGCCTATTTCTGGGGCTTGGTTGGCTTTAATGGTGATATCTTGCATCACTTTAGCCAGTTCGCTGCGCGAGCGACCAAGGCCATCTTGCAAGACAAATTCAAAACCTGAAGCCGTACCCATACCCGGCACAGCAGGTGGGCCAAAAGCAAAGATCATGGCATCTTGAATTTTGCCGTAGGCTTGCTCGTTGATGCGCTGGCTAATAGCAAACGATGAATGGTCACCGTCTAGTGCGTTTCGTTCATCCCAGTGTTTGAGTTTTACAAACATGGTGGCCGCGTTAGACTGAATAGCGCCGGCTAGCAAACCGTAACCGTTGGCTAAACTCACCGCTTCAACGCCCGGTTCTTGTTTAATGATATGGCTTAAACGCTCCGACACTTCGGCGGTACGGCTAAGCGAAGCGGAATCTGGCAGTTGAACGTTTACCAGCAATACCCCTTTGTCTTCTTGCGGGACAAAGGCTTTAGACGTGTTGTGATTCATCCATGCTACAGCGGCAATGGCTAAACAGAAGAATACCACCAAGGCAGAGCTGCGCCTTACCAACATGCCTGCAGCTTGGCCGTAGCGCTTGGTTACTGTGACTAAACCACGGTTAAACAAAGCAAACCAGCGAGGTTGTTTTTGTTGACCACGTTTTAGCACGAGTGAACAAATAGCGGGTGAGAGAGTCAGCGCATTAATCGATGAAATAACAACGGATATACAAATAGTAATCGCAAACTGACGATACATTACCCCGGTGATACCAGGCAGCATCGCTACCGGCAAAAATACCGCAAGCAATACCAAAGTAGAGGAAACAATGGGGCCGGTCACTTCGCGCATGGCTTTTAACGTGGCTTGCCGTGGGCTTAGCTCTGGGTGAGCTGAGAGCTTACTGTCGACGTTTTCAATCACCAAAATGGCATCATCTACCACAATACCAATCGCCAGAATCAAACCAAATAGCGTAATAGTATTGATGGTAAAGCCGGTGGCTAGCATTATCGCAAAGGTGCCAATTAGCGAAACCGGAATAGCAACAACCGGAATAAGCGTCGCACGCCAGTTACCTAAGAATAAATAGGTGACTAAAATAACCAATAAAATCGCTTCTATCAGCGTTTTGATTACGCCTTTTACTGACTCAGCAACAAACTGGGTGGTGTCGTAGGCAATTTCATAATCCATTTTCTCTGGCATGTTAACTTTAAGTTGTTCCATCAATGCCAAAACTGCGTCGCCACTGTCGAGTGCGTTTGCCCCGGTTTGCAACGACAAAATCACCGATACCGAAGGTTGCCCTCTAAACTCGCCAAAGGCAGCGTAACCCCGTTTGCCTAGCTCTACACGGGCTACATCTTTTAAGTAAACACGTGAGCCATCTGGGTTGGCGACTAATAGAATATTCTCAAAATCGTCTACGGTGTCTAAGCGACCCTTGGTGAGCAAACTAAACTGCACGTCGTTGTTAGCTTCGTAAGGTGGCGCACCTATAGATCCCACCGCCACTTGCACGTTTTGTTCTGCTAGGCTGTTGCGAATATCGCTAGTGGTAAGGCCTAGGTTGGCCAGTTTAAGCGGGTCTAACCAAACACGCATCGAGTATTCAGCCGAGCTAATTACCCGTACATCACTAATGCCTTGCACACGTGCTAATTGGTCTTCAACGTTTAAGGTTACGTAGTTGTTTAAGAAGGTGTCGTCATAGTGACCGTCAGGCGAGAAGAAGTTAAGCACCATGAGTAAGTCGGGCGAACGCTTACGCACCGTTACTCCAACTTGGCGAACTTCTGCAGGCAGCTTTGACTCAATTTGGGTGACCCGGTTTTGCACGTTAATTTGTGCCATATCGGGGTCGGTGCCGATGTCAAAGGTTACGGTAAGCGAATAAGAGCCGTCGTTGGCACTTTTCGAGTTCATGTACAGCATGTCTTCTACGCCGTTCACCGAGCTTTCAATCACCTCGGCCACTGCTTCTTCTACGGTTTCGGCACTGGCACCGGTGTAGTAAGCGGAAACACTTACCGAGGGAGGGCTAATTTGTGGGTACTCTGCAACGGGCAATACCATTAAGGCTATCGCGCCTGCTAATGACAGCAGAATTGAAATCACCAAAGCAAACTTTGGCCGTTGAATAAAAAAGCGACTTAACATGATGACTCCTTAATTAACCCGCTTGCTGTTCTACAACTTGCACTGGCGCACCATGGCGTACCCGTTGCAAACCTGCGGTAATCACTTGCTCGTTGCCGTTTAAGCCGCTAGTGATGACGACACCTTGTTCCAATACCGGACCAATGTTTACGTTGCGGCGTTCTGCGGTGTTGTCTGCGCCAATCAGCATCACAAACTCGCCTTCTAAATCACTTTGTACTGCACGTCTAGGGATGACTAATGCTTCAAGCGATGCGCGGCTCGTCAGTTTTACTTCAACATATTGGCCTGGCAGCAATTGTTGCTGAGGGTTGTTAAACTGAGCGCTAATGGCAATGGTGCCTGTTTGCAAATCAATGCGATTGTCGATGAAATCTAACTGGCCGTTTTCTGGGTAGGTTCGGCTATCGCTGATTTTTAGCTGCACAAGGGCGTCGTCGGTTTGTGCGCTAGAGTGGGCGTCTACTTGGTCTAAGCCCATGTTTAAACGCTCACGTTCAGATACTCTAAAGCCAGCACGGATCGGATTTAGGCTTACCAAGTTAGTCAGTCGACCATTGCTGCTGGCAATTAAGTCACCTTGGCTCACTTCACTTTGACCAATGCGGCCATCAAAGGGCGCTACAATTCGAGTGTGTTGTAAATCAACTAAGCTGGCGCTTAACTGCGCTTCGGCGGCCTCGAGTTGGGCGTCGCTAGACAGTTTTTCTGCGGTTAAGCGATCGTACTCTGAGCGACTAATGTTGTTTTGAGGCAACAAACGTTCACCACGTTTCCAGTTAATCTCTGCATTGGTTAAGTTAGCTTTTGCCTGAGCTAAGGCCGCTTTGGCTTGTGCTACGGCTGCTTGGTAGCGGGTAGGGTCTATTTCGTAAAGCAGCTGGCCTTGCTCCACCATCTGTCCGTCTTCGAAGTGACGTTTCAGCAAGTAGCCGCTAACTTGAGCGCGAATATCGACATCTTTATAGGCTTCTATGCGACCAATAAATTGCTGAGATGGCGCATAATGGATGCTTTTAACGGGTTCGGCGTTCACCAAACTAGCGCTTACTTGATTAGGAGATACGTCGGCAGAGTTACACGCGCTAAGCAACAAAAGTGCAGGGGCTAAGGCGAGCACTTTAATACGGGAAAAAACCATGAAACTATCCTCAAACTTTACATCAATGCAGAACAAATAGCCGAAGAGAGCTGTTTGCCTCATGCAAATATAAAGTTGGCGGATGCTAACTAGACGCGTCCTGCGAAAACGCCTCTTTGACGTTGGTTTTATTTTTTAGTAATTACTAAAATATGCAAGCGGTCAATATACACCTTATTCAACTAAAGTTAGCCTCAGAAATAGTAGGTGCTAGCATCGGGATTTCTAAATGAAATTGAGGTTTTATTGCTGCTAATTAGCGGTGGTTTTTAGCTTAAGCTGGCAAGCTCACTTTTTTGTCACCGGCAAGTTGCAATGATGGCGAGAAATAAACACAACATAGATAGGGTGTTTGCTATATCATCTAGCCGCATTAATACAGCCCAGAGGTTTTTATGGCGCGCCAAGTAAGCTATACCTACAAAAAACAAAACAAAGTGATTAATTTTTCCTTTGATAAGTACCACGACATTCATGAGGCAGTTGCTGCAGCCGAAGGTGTTGATATTTCAAGTTTTCTAGCGATGGAAAAGCAATTAGCTATGTCTACGCGAGACACCGCTACGCTAAAAGAATACCGCCTTAAAGAGTTTCAACGCTTAGGTTTTAGCGACATTCGCTTTCTAAAAGACGAAGAAAAAGACCAACCAGCCAAGTAAAGTTTGTCTGAAAGCGCATTTCTTAGGCTTGCTACTGGCCTGAAATGTGTATTTGCTTAAGGTAGATAGATTATCTATTTTTGAGTTTTTTTGATGTCTGAATCTCCGCACTTTTTGGCCTTAGTGGCTGATTTCGCATGTTTAGCCCAAGTTGATGCTATTTTGCTGGCAGGCTCTAGAGCGGCCGGCACCGCCGACGACCACTCTGATTACGACGTATATGTTTATCTTAATGCGCCAATTAGTATTGAAGTGCGCCAAAGCATCACTAATAAACACTGTCGGTACATGGAGCTGAACAATCAGTTTTGGGAAACCGAAGATGATGGTGTTTTGCTTGATGGCATTGAAGTAGAGTTAATCTATCGAGATTTCGCGTTTCTTGAGCAGGAGTTGCATCAAGTCGTAGAGCAGTATCAATCTAAGGTGGGGTATAGCACCTGCTTTTGGGCCAATTTATTGGCATCTCGTATTTTGTACGATGCAGATGGAAAAGCAGCGCAACTACAGCAACGTTTTAATGTGGCTTATCCAGCCCCGTTGCAGCAAGCCATTGTGAACAAAAACTTCCCGCTATTAACGGCGCAAATGCCAGCCTATTATTACCAATTAGAAAAAGCCCTAAAACGGCAAGACAGAGTAAGCCTTAATCATCGTTGTGCTGAGTTTCTAGCCAGCTATTTCGATATTTTATTTGCTATAAATGCTTTAGCACACCCAGGTGAAAAGCGCATGTTGGAATATGCTAAGCAGCATTGCCTTATTGTTCCTGAAGGGTTCGTTGAAGACATTGAAGGTTTATTGAGTGAGATAAGTACTGCTCAGCCAAGCTTGCTGGTTAAAGTGAAATCATTGGTAAGGGAGCTGGAGCTGGTCATCACCGCTAAAACGTCACTTGGGCTGCCAACATGCTACCCATTTAGTCAAAATAACTAAGGTCAAGACTCTTTACTTTTTAAGCAATCAGTTAAGCTGATATGCGTTGAGGGATACTTGCCTAAAAACAACTTATTGATTGATCTGATACTGTTGATTAAATCGTTATTTGGTGTGAAAGTAGCGCTGAATAAGTAACTTCAACAGGGATGTATTAATGTTACCTCGCTCCGCACTAAGTATCGCTGCAGCTATAATCGCTGTCTCTTCAAATGTCTCGCTGGCGAGTTCTGAAGTGGCTGTTCCTTTTATCGTTGGGGGCGAAGATGCGCCCGCTGGCGAATACCCTTGGATGACTCAGCTTAAAGCTGATGGTAGTTATTGTGGCGCAGTATTGATTAACCAACAATGGGTGCTCAGTGCCGCTCATTGTACCTTCGACCAATACAGCGTTGGTCACTATGCTCCGAAAGAAAAGATCAAAGTGAAAATTGGCGGCAATGTCTTTTCTTACCTCGAAGAGGACGGCGAAGCAGTTAGTGAAGTGTGTCAGCACCCTAACTATGTTGATTCTGTTGAAGAAGGTTCAAGCCAGGTGGCTACCGATAATGATATCGTTTTGCTACGCTTGGCTGAGCCTAGTTCAGTGACGCCGATTGCAATGAATCAATCGGCTATTCATCAAGACTATAACTCAGGCTTTGGTTTAAGAGTGATAGGTTTTGGTCGCACCAATACCGACCCTGACAACCCCACTTATAAAGATAACTTACAACAAGCAAATGTGAACTTAATGGCTCAGAATAGATGTGCCGAAGTTTGGGGCAGTGCTCAACTTACTGCTCAGATGTTTTGCGCCGAGAGTTTTACCGCAGACTCATGCTCCGGGGATAGCGGAGGCCCAATTTTTATTGATGAAGGAACTCAATACAAGCTAGCTGGCTTAGTGAGTTGGGGGTCTAAGTTTTGTGAAAATACACCCGGTGTTTACGTAGATGTTGGTCAGCTTTCACCTTGGATAACGGAAGTGATAAACAGCACTGCTGAAGAGCGTAGCAATGCATCTTTGTGTTCACAAAAAGCAGCACTTGCTCGACCAGAAAGCTCAGGTGGCGGTGCATTTGGTGGCATAGCCATTGTAGCCCTATTGGTGCTTCGCCGTTTTCGCAGAGCATAATATATTGAAATAAAACGTTTTGTTTTTTGTTTAAAAAATATTCATGCATGTGCGGGCGTTTTCTGTTAGATTACGCCCGCATTTTTATATGCCGCTAACAAGCTGTCTCATGGAATGCTGCTTTGCAGTTGAGAGCGTCCACCCCACGGATCGGGCCAGCAATTTGGACGAACATTTTTGCTTGTTAATGAGAATTTTATGCAAAGTATTTTTGCCGATATCGTTGGTTTACTGGGTACAGCCCTCGTGGTAGGTGCGTTCTTCCTTTTACAGTTAGAACGACTAAGCCCTAAACAACTTACCTATAACTTGATGAACTTAAGCGGTGCCATTTTGCTGCTGATCAGTTTGTGCATTAACTTTAATCTAGCCAGCTTTATTATTGAGCTATTCTGGATTGGCGCGTCAGTGGTAGGTATTGTTAAGTACTTCAAACGTGAGCCGGCTGTCGCTCAAGCTTAAAACATTCAGTTTTGGCTAATAATTAGAAGCTATTGCAATTTTCGGCGATAGCTTTTAATCAATATATTTCTTCTCTATCTTGCCTTTGCGGTGTGTTTGAAGCGATCACCTATCGGTATTAGCTCTCATTTTTAATAAGCCAAACAATCCTAAACAGTAAATAGTGCCCAAATGAGCAAAAGCTTTGTATGCTAGAGCGACTAAAAACAGAGCCTTTACTTATATGAATCAAATACATCCTCAATTAGCGCCAATTTGTCACTATCTTGAACAGCAACTGTTAGGCAAACCTAAAGCGGTGCGGCTGGCCTTGAGTTGTTTGCTTGCCTCTGGCCACTTACTGATTGAAGATTTACCGGGTGCGGGCAAAACCAGTTTAGCCAAATGGCTCGCAGCCGGTTTTGGTTTGAGTTTTCAGCGCATCCAATTTACCAGTGACTTGTTGCCTGCCGACATTATTGGTGTATCGGTGTATGAGCCACCCACTCAGCAGTTTATCTTTCATCCAGGACCAATTTTTAATCACCTGGTATTAGCAGACGAGTTAAACCGTGCGAGCCCGCGTACCCAAAGTGCTTTGTTGGAGGCAATGGAAGAACAACAGGTGAGTACCGATGGTCAAAGCTATCCTTTGGAAGCACCATTTTTTGTGATTGCGACGCAAAACCCTCGCGAGCAGTTAGGTACTTTTGATTTACCTGAATCTCAGCTAGATCGCTTTGCTATGCGACTTAGTATCGGTTTTCCGGATTTGAATTCAGAACTTGCCATGCTTAAGCGTTCTAATCAGGCTGGTGAATCGCTGGTTGGCATGTCGATTGAGGCGCTAACTCAGCTACAGCAAGCGGTTGAGCAAGTGCATTGCAGTGATGCCCTGCTTGATTATTTATTACGTTTAATTCATTGCAGTCGCGCTTTAGAAGGGGCAAACCCTTTGTCGCCGCGCTGTAGTTTAACTTTGTTGGCTTGCGCCAAAGCATGGGCCTATTTGCATCATCAGCAGCACGTATCACCTGAAGATGTTCAAGCGGTATTTAGTGCGGTGAGTGCCCACCGTTTAGGGCGAGGTGACAGTGGTGAAGCCTACGCTAAGCAGATTTTAACTGATGTCGACCCATACAACGATCTGAGCTAAGCATGCAAATTTGGGGACGCTCTGCATTTAAAAAGTGGCGAGGATTACGCACTCAAGCGTGGCTTGAGCGGCGGATTCCCGCTTCAAGCCGTTTAGGATTAAACCGCAAGAACTTGTTCATTCTTCCTACGTCATTTGGTTGGGGCTTTTTGTGCGCCTTAGTGGTGATGCTAATGATGGGCAGTAACTACCAAAACAACTTAATACTTGCTTTGGGTTTATGGTTATTAGCCATGTGGTTGCTGTGTTTGGTGCTTTGCCATCAGAATCTTTCTGGTAGTGTGGTGAGTGTTGTTCAGCGCCCAGAGGGACAATGTGATCACCCATTGCGGCTGCTCTTCGCCATAGAAAAAGCCAATAAAACCTTCCCCAATGCACTTACCGCCGAGTTTAAAACTTGGCCCTACGAACAGGCTAGCCAGCATCAAAATAACCAACTAAGCGTAGATATTGAGGTGGTGCAGCGCGGCCGCAAGGCATTACCAAGAGTCTCTATTGCCAGTGTATTCCCTTTAGGTATTTTCCGCTGCTGGACGGTGGCCGATTTTAACTCTGAGCTGATTGCTTATCCTGCGCCACTGTCAGGATATGCTTGCCCCGCTCAAGAGCTATCTGAAGAGCATGATATTGAGCAAACCTCTAGCGATAGCCAATTGCAAAGTGAGTTTGCCGGTCTAAAAACCTATCGCAGTGGTGAGCGTAAAAGCTTATTAGCGTGGAAGCAATATGCGGCAGGCCGAGGTTTACAAACTAAGGTTTTTAGCGGCAACCCTGCGCTAGATTTACATTTGACTGACCGCTTACATAGCGGTTTAGATTATGAACAAGGCTTATCGGTATTGGCTTTTTGGGTTCGTCAGTTAGCGCAACAGCAACAAAGTTTTAGTTTACAAGTCGGTGGCCAGCAACTGGCAAGTGGCAGCGGCTTGGCGCATCAACGTGCTGCATTGCAACTCCTCGCAGAGGCACCTAAACAAACATGAACAATGTAAATGCTGCCCATATTCGTTTATCGCTTCTATGTTATTTGGCAACCGCTTTGGTGTTGTTTCAGCAATTGCCTTGGTTAGTGGTGGTTGTGGGGGCAGCAGCTGGCTGGTGGCGCTTACGAGTAGTGAACGGTTTGGCTTCGCTGCCTAAACCACGTTGGGTAAAACTACTGTTAGTGAGTTTAATTGCCTTAACACTATGGCTAAGCCGCTCTGCAGAGCTGTTTGATAAACTAGTTAGCCTTGTCATGCTGGGTTATAGCTTGAAATACATTGAGCTTCATAAACGGCGTGACGTAGAAATGTTTGCCTTAACGGGCTTGTTTTTATTGGCATTTTCGCTGGTATTTTCTAGCCAACCATTAGCGGCGTTGTTAGTGCTAATTGTTGCCTTTATGCACTTACTGTTGCTGCTGAGTTTAGATGTAAAACTCAATTTGTCTTGGCTAAAAAAGCTAGCCGTTTGGATGTTGGCCATCGCGCCATTGGGTTTGGCCTTGTTTGTTGTTGCACCGCGATTAGCCCCTTTATGGAAAATGCCCACGCCCAGTAGTGCACAAACGGGTTTGTCTGATGTGGTGCGCCCCGGTGATATTAGCCAGTTGATTCGCTCAGACAAGTTAGTCTTTCGCGCCGAATTTAGTCGCCCACCACCGCGAGACCAATTGTATTGGCGCGCTATGGTGCTGGATGAGTTTGATGGTGAAGAATGGACGCGCAGTGAGCTCGCTCAAAAGAAACACGTTGTTAAGAATGAGCAAGCGCCGATTAACCAATACCAACTGTTGCTGGAGCCAGCCAATCAAGCTTGGCTGGCTACGCTTAACCCCAGCGAGCTGCGCGGAGGTGGAGCAGAGCAGGTTGGCGATAAAAGCTGGCAACGCAGTGGTGAGAGTTTCCCTCGGCAGATTTTAAGCTTTAATCATCTCCCTCATTTGAACCGTGAGTCGGTAGCACCAGAGCAATTACATCTGCTGACTCGCGTACCCAGCAACATAAGTGCGAATGTATTGCAGTTAAGTCGTCAGTTTAGCGAAGGTTTGGACCTCGATGCTGGCGGTTATTCTGAACAAGTCATGACAAGGCTAGAGCAGTGGTTTTTAAGTCAATCTTTTAGTTATACCTTAAGTCCTCTGGCATATCCTGGATTAGCAGGAATAGAAAGCTTTTTGCTTAACCAGCAAGCGGGGTTTTGTGTGCATTATGCTCAAAGTGCAGTAGTGCTGGCGCGTTTGCAAGGGATTCCCGCGCGTATGGTCACTGGTTATTTAGGTGGTGAATGGGAGCAAGCAGATCAACGTTTAGCGGTACGAAACTACGATGCCCACGCGTGGATGGAATACTGGAACGGTGAGCGCTGGATAAGGCTTGACCCAACAGCGTGGATAGCCCCAGACCGAGTGGAAAGCAACTTACAGCAAAGCCAAGCAACCGCCGAGCAATGGCAAAATATAAGCGGCTGGAGTCAGCGGCTTTGGTATACCCAAGGTTTTAACCAACTACGTTTATGGTTAGCGCAAGCCGATTATTGGTGGGCGAAGTGGGTACTTAACTTTGATCATAAACGCCAGTTAAGTTTGTTTTCACAGCTGCTTAACTGGTTGCCGGGGACCTCACTGTTGATGTTAACCGGCGGCATGTTGTTATCTGGAGTGCTAATCAGCGCCTTGTTGTTAGCTAAGCCTTGGCTGTGGCGCTTACCGAATAAACATGTGCTAGCGCTAAAATGGCAGCTATTTTTATTGGCGAGATTGAAACTTCACCGTAGCCAGGGAGAAAGCTTTACAGACTATTTATCGCGTATTGAAAGTGCTGCGCCTAAGCGTTACTTGCCGTTAAAACGGGCGATTCAGCAGTATAATCAGCTGCGATACCACGGCTAAAACTTGCAGTAATTGAGTATATCGTTGAGCAAAAAATACCAACTTAATTGGTTAATTTGTCCAAAATATCCTATTTTTTTTACCAAATTGCTTGAGCTAACCAGACTATTGATAGCTCTGCTCGTAAAGTGAGCGGCATTAAACATCTTTGGTAAGGAGATTAAGATGGATTGGATCGAGTGGTTTGGTTATTTAGCGTCGGTGGTGGTGGCCATCTCATTAACCATGAGTTCTATTGTTAAACTTCGTTGGTTAAACATGATAGGTGCTGCGCTGTTTTCTAGTTACGGTTTTGTCATTGGTGCAATGCCCGTGGCCTTGTTAAACCTATTTATTGTATTCGCCAACATCTATTACTTGCAGGGAATTTATCGCAGTAAGGATCAGTTTAAACTGGTAAAAGTTGAAGCCAGCAGCCCCTTATTGCAGTTTTGGATAGAGCAATATCAAACTGACATTGAAAAATACTTCCCACAGTTTTCTGTTGATAGTTTGCAAGGGCAAAGCTGTTACATGCTGATGAGAAACAGTGAACCAGCGGGTATTTTTGTTGGTAGGCAACAACAACATGAGTTTGAAGTAAAGTTAGATTACGTATTCTCAGCCTATCGAGATTTTAAAACGGGCGATTTTCTTTATCACAATTCCGGCTTATTTAAACAGCTAGATATAAGCAAATTGGTAACCTACAGTTCGGTTGAAAACCACCAAAAATACTTACGTAAGATGGGATTTTCTCAGTCAAGTGAAGACCAGGCTTTGTATGAGTATTCACTAAGCTAAAGACACCAAGGGGTTAATTTGCAAAGACCAGAAATTGGAATTATCTACTGATAGTTTTATGGTAGGGTTAGCCCTCAATTAATAACCTGGTAATTGTAATATGCGTTTGAAAGTGCAGCCTTTTTTGTTTTTATCTCTTCTTTCAAGCTTACTGTTAGGCTGTGTTTCTGCTGAGCAAACCAGAGCCCCAGAAACACGTTCCACCACAGTAGTAAGCGGCGACACTAGCTATTTGGAGCGGTCGAGCGGCCGCTATGCTTGGCACCCTAGTTTGGTAAAAGCCTACTTACACAAGACCGAAAGCGAAGATTTATTACTGCAGGTATTGCAGCAAAACATCAGCAAAACCATGCAAGATAAAGGCTATACCTTGGTTGAACTAAACCAACAGCCTGATTTCTTTATCGGAGTGGGGGCCGCTTTAGACTCTAAAGTAAGTGATCAACAAATACTCGCGCGCGCAGGCATGATGGCAGGTTTATCGGCAGATGATGTTGATCCTACAATGTATGAAAAAGGCTCGGTGATGATCGCCTTGTTTAATTCAGCAGAAAGTGAACCTTTTTGGCGTATTTTAAGTCAAGGTATGGCCCAACAAGAGCAGGCATTGAGCGAGCGAAAAGTCCGCATTGCACGCGAAGTTGATCGTATGTTGCAGTATCTTCCACAACGCTAATCGGTCATAGGTAAGCGAGTGAAGTGCCAAGGTGTTTTGTTAGCAAACATAGGTAAAGCGTTATGAGTAAAGCCAACACACCTGCCAGTTACACGGTGAAACAAGCCGCAGAGTTAGCAGGAATAACCAGCGATACCCTACGCTTTTACGAGAAAAAGGGCTTGTTGTTTAATGTTAATCGCTCGCCCAATGGGCACCGCCGTTTTAGTTCTCAAAATGTTGAGTGGCTGCGCTTTATTGTGTGTTTAAAATCTACCGGCATGTCTTTAGATACCATTAAACAGTATCGGGATATGTTGGATGAGGGGCCAAGTACCGAGCAACAACGTTTACAGTTGTTGCTCGATCATAAACAGCAAACCGAACAACAAATTGCCTGCTTAAATCGCAACCTTGAACATGTTCAGCGCAAAATTGAACATTATCAAGAAGGAACCCAATTAAGCATTACACTGGAATAAGCCTTATACCGACTCAATCAAGGCGATGTCGGAGGTATCTAGCGGTACACTAGCCCCTCTAATTACTCCATCGGCTTGCTCTGGGCTACGCATGCCAACAATCGCACCAGTTACTGCTGGATGGTTTAGGCTCCAAGCTATCGCAACTTCAGCGGCTGACACTTGGTATTTAGCTGCCACTTGGCTAAGTGCTTCAACAATTTTTAGATTGTGGCTTAACTTAGGCTCGTTAAAATCATCAGCGTTTTTACGCCAATCATCATCACCCATAGCGGCAATCCGCTGGCGAGTCATTTTACCGGTTAATAAACCAGAACCCATTGGCGAATAGCAAATTACTCCGGTGTTGTTTTGCTGGCAATAAGGCAATAGCTGCTCTTCGCAATCGCGATTAATTAAGCTGTAAGGTGGCTGCATAGCGTGAATCGGGGCAATCTTTTGCAAGGCTTCCATTTGCTCTAAGGAATGGTTAGACACACCTAAATAGCGAATCTTCCCCTGTTGTTGCAACTCGGCTATGGCTTGCCAGGCTTCTTCAATGTCTTCAGCTGGGTTAGGCCAGTGGATTTGGTATAAATCGATAGTCTCTACTTGCAGGCGCTTTAGACTGTTCTCGACTTCTTGTTTGATGCTGGCGGCTTTTAAACAAGGTTGGATGTTTTTTTGTTGATCCCAGTTAAAACCACATTTGCTAAAAATGAGCGGTTTATTGCTTAAGCCTTTGATGGCTTTACCCACTATTTCTTCACTGTGGCCGAGGCCGTATACGGGGGCTGTATCAATCCAGTTTATACCTAATGACAAAGCGTGTTGAATGGTATCGATTGAATCTTGATCTTGTTGCGCACCCCAGCCCCATTGCCACAGGCCGCCCATTGCCCATGCACCTAAGCCAATGCGGGTAATCTTCAGTTCACTGTTTCCTAAACGTGCCAGTTCCATAGTCACTTCTCCAAAGGTTTTGAATAATAGTTAACGATTACTTAAGGTGAGTGTAAAAGTTGGAGTTAACTCCAAGTCAAGCAATTGGTTGGTAAACTTTTATATCGTAAGGAAGTGAAATTTGATGATGATTTGTCAACACATTCGGCTAGGATTAAATAAAGCATCAAACTATTTGAAAAAGCAGGCCTTAATTGCTTAACACTGGCTTGGAACAGCGGCCAACGGTGACTACACTGAGCCGCTTATAAGTTCAAAAAATAATCCTGCAGGAGCTCTTATGTTAAAACAATACCCAGTGACTGATTTACATCGTCATTTAGATGGCACTATTCGCGCCGAAACCATATTAGAACTGGGCCGAAAGTTTAACGTAGATCTTCCTGCAAGCAATCTTGAAGCGCTGATCCCCCACGTTCAAATTACCAAACAAGAACCTAATTTGGTGGCTTTTCTATCTAAGCTAGATTGGGGGGTAAGTGTATTGGGCGATTACGACGCCTGTGCCCGCGTAGCCGAAGAAAATGTGGCCGATTTAGTAAAAGCCAATATTGATTATGCTGAATTACGCTTTAGCCCCGGTTACATGGCTATGAGCCATAAACTTAAGCAAGAAGGCGTGGTAGAAGCGGTTATTGAAGGCGTGCGTCGTGGTATGCAAAAACACGATGTACAAGTGAATTTAATCGGTATTATGAGCCGTACCTTTGGCCAACAAAGCTGTAGCGAAGAATTAGAAGCCTGCATGGCGTTTCGCGACCAAATAGTGGCGGTTGATTTAGCGGGTGACGAGCTGGGTCACCCTGGTGATTTATTTGTTGAGCAGTTTTCACGTGCGCGCGATGCTGGTTTTGGTATTACTGTTCATGCGGGTGAAGCTGCTGGTTCGGCAAGCGTTTGGCAAGCTATTCGTGAACTAGGTGCTACTCGCATTGGCCATGGCGTTAAAATAGCTGACGATCCTGAGCTAATGGATTACGTAGCAAAACACAAGATTGGTGTAGAGTCGTGTTTGTCTTCTAATTTTCAAACCAACACCACGCCAGACTTAAGTCAGCATCCTCTTAAGCGCTTTTTAGAGCATGGTATTCGCGCTAGTTTGAATACTGATGATCCCGGTGTGTCGGCCATTGATTTACCCGATGAATACCGTATTGCCCGTGAGCAACTAGGCTTTGGCGATGAGCAAATTGCCAAGCTGCAAAGCAATGGTTTAAAAATGGCCTTTATTAGTGAAAGTGCGCGCCAAGCATTACGTGAGAAAGCGGCTAAACGCATTTTATAAATTAAGTGTTAACAGCCCACTTAAACGCTACGTTTAAGCGGGCTTTTTTATGTGCGGCGCACACCCAAGCTAATTTGGGGACCGGGGCAATCCATGACCGCTGCAATACAGCGGATCATCTCGTTTTCTAAAATAGTGAGTTGTTTGTCTAAGCAAATACAGGCGACAAGCGCCCTAAGTATTCGTTGTTTGACTTGCGGGTAAGCATTGGCGAGTTGTTTTACTGCTGGCCCAAAATGCTCAACTTGGCACTGTTCTCGTTCAAGTAGGCTAATTGTGTACAAACCAATACTGTTTGCGCCAATGCCAAAGGCGCGTTGTATCTCTAAAGTTTGTTCGTGGCCAAAATAGGCAAAGGCTGATAATACGATGGAAAAGGGCCTAGCAACTTCTGCTGTGGTTTTATAGACGGCTTTGCTGGGCGTTGTTTTCTCAAATTGATGGGCTAAATAGTGTTTCACCAACTGATATAGGCACCATTCATACATATCGACTTGTTGGTCAGCTTTAATTAAAGTTCGTAGGTTACCCATAAAGCGCTGGTATTGCAGGGCCGACATGCACTTTAAGGCGGGGAAGGATAGCTCAAGCAAGGGCAAGCGATAGCTTTTATCCACCGAGTTTATCCATTCCCAAGCTTGTAGGGTTTCGTTGATTCGCGAGTCTTTACTCAAGTTGTCCTTGATGTCATGCAGTTGTTTCTTACGTAGTGCATCGTTGCTATCAAGTAACAAAGCGTAAACCACGCTAATCACTCCACATGGGTCATGAGCAAGGGCAAGTAAGCCTTCATCTAAATGAGCAAGCTCGCCGCTTACGGTAACGGTATGCTCCGATAAGCTGTACTCTGCTTTGGCTGATTTATTGGTGACGTGCTCTATCGCGGCTTCCGCTGCAGCGGCCACAAATACGGTTTTCTTCAATTGTTCTTGAGAGTGTTTTTGCGCGCGTTTCTGACTGGTTTTAGAATAGATAGGTTCGGCGATCTTCTTTATGTCTCGCTTAATTACTTGCCCATCCCAACGAGGTAAAATACGCTTGATACGAGTTTTAATGGCGGGGTGAGTCGCAAAAAAACTGCCTAAGCGACGAGCGTCGCCAATGAACATATGGCTGGCTTCTTGGCTAAGTGGTGTGCGTAAACCCGAGCCCGCGTCGTAACCACCAATAATTTTTAGCGCATCGGCTATGCCGTTAGGGTTGCGGGTAAACTGAACGGCTGACGCATCGGCTAAATATTCGCGTTGGCGGCTAATGGCGGCTTTAATCATGTTGGCAAAAAAGGCGCCGATCCAACCCAAGGCCAATAAACCAAAACCTACCGCAACAACTCTAACATCATTGTTTTTGTTGCGGCTGGAGTGCGATACGCTGTTGTAGCGTTGGCTATGCACCACAAACTCGCCGATGTTAGAGATAAAGATAATACCGCTTAACAGCGCGATAAGTTGCATGTTTAAACGCATGTCGCCATTTAGAATATGACTAAATTCATGAGCCACTACACCTTGCAACTGCTCGCGGTTAAGTTGCTCTAAAGCGCCTTGAGTGATGCCTATCACTGCATCTGCTGGTGTATGCCCTGCGGCAAAGGCGTTAATGCCTATTTCATCTTTGAGTAAATACACCGAGGGCACAGGCATGCCTGAAGCAAGAGCCATTTCTTCGACAACATTCAGTACTTGTCGTTGTTCTGGTGCTTGGCTATTAGGTAGCAAGCGCTCGCCACCTAATGACTCGGCAATACGCCGGCCTCCATCGCGCAATTGATACCATTTAAAGGCAATGGCACAGCCAATAACGCTGGTCATCACCAAGCTCACCATAATGAACAGGTCGGTGGAGAAAAAACTTCCCTCATTAGCCTGATTTAGCCCATTGTTATGGCTATCAAAAAGCCAAAATGTGCTAGCAATAATCACGTTGCTCAAGCCTATAAGTAAGATAACCGCCAGCACAAACAGCAAAACTAACCATTTGCTGTTACGACGAGCGTGGTCTTGTTCGGCAAAAAAATTCATGGTTACACCTAAGCAGTTAGAAAGACACTTTAGGTGCAGTTTGAATCTCGGCGCTGTCGGCAAACTCTAATAGGCTGGCGTCTTTCTTATGGCCAAATTGGGCAGCAAAAAAGACTGGAGGAAAGGATTGGCGATATTCATTGTATTCGGTAACTGAGTCGTTAAAAGACTGGCGAGCAAAAGCAACGCGGTTTTCTGTGGTGGTAAGCTCTTCGCTTACTTGCAGCATATTGTCGCTGGCTTTCAAGTCTGGGTAGCTTTCCATCACAATGTTCATTTTGCTCATTGCGCCCTGCAATACCCCTTCAGCATTGGCAAGCTTATTCAGCGTGTTGCCTGTAGGGTCACTTGCAGCAGCGCGTAATAGCGCACTGGCATCGTTACGTGCACTAATCACCGCTTCCAGAGTCTCTTTTTCGTGAGACATGTAGGCTTTGGCGGTTTCAACTAAGTTGGGAATAAGATCGTAACGGCGCTTAAGTTGTACCTCAATTTGAGCAAAGGCATTTTTGTAACGATTACGCAGGCTCACCAAGCGGTTATAGATGCCAACAACGTAAAAAATACTGGCGGCAATAATGACTAGAATTACAATTAACGATACATCCATGACTTAAGCTTCCTAATTATTAAATACTTAATATCAATATGATACGTATTTACTGATAGATTACTATGCGCTAATAAGCAGTTCATTTACACGCTGTGAAGTAAGCATGGGCTAGGCTTGTTAATGTACTGCCTATTTTGCAATGTTATGGTAACTGTTAGCCTTTTCTTAAGATCAAGCGAGTGATGAAATGCACGATTTAGCCACTATGGCAGTAACGGTATTTATGGGCTTTTTTGCGATGATGAACCCGATTGCCAATACAGCAGTATTTGTTGGTATGACCGGAAATCAAAGCCCTTTACAGCGTAAGCAAACTGCCTTTAAGGCATTGGTGGTTGCCTTTTTTATCACTGCCGCATTTTGTTTGTTAGGTAAAGGTATTTTTGAACTGTTCGGCATTACCTTGCCAGCACTGCGCTTAGCGGGCGGCATATTGGTGTTTTTAGTGGGCTACCACATGCTACAAGGCAACGCCTCAAAAATGCATACGCATACACCGAACGAAAATGATGATAGCGAAGGTAAGGATATTGCTATTTCCCCCTTAGCTTTGCCAATACTCGCAGGGCCGGGCACCATTGCCACCGCGATGAACTATTCAGCATCTGGTGAGATAGTTAATATCATCATTACCATTATTGCCTTCGCCACATTATGCGTGATTACTTTTATCTGCTTTTTGTTGGGGCCAAAGTTAATCCAGAAAGTAGGCGAGAGCGGCATTAACATTACCACCCGACTAATGGGCTTAATTCTTACAGTGATTGGTATGCAAATGCTAATACAGGGTGTACACGATGCGTATTTGTTGTTTCAGGGAGCTGCAGTAAGCTAGTTCGACTTAGGTAACAAAAAGCCAAGCGCTACAGACACTTGGCTACTTAAAATAGAACAATAATGTTAGGCAGTGGCGTGTTCAGGCTTGGTGCTGATAATGGCCAATAGTTTTTGAGCGTGTTCAGCCACTTCAATACCTAAATCGGTAAGGTAGCCGCCGTCAGCTTGAGTGCTTAAACCTCTGTCGAACAAACTTTTTGCAGCGGCAATCAGTTCTGGAGCTGCGTCCTGGTGAACCTTAATCCCGGTTTGTAAACTGCTCATATCAAACTGTAGCAACAAGTTTAGTTCGGCGATGTTATTGGGAATAAATTTCATAGAGCCTTCCTTTATTTTTTTGTTACGTCCACATTAGAAACCCCGCTGCCATTGCGCAAGTTGTCAATTGGAGAAGTGATACCTTACGCAACGTTTTGTTGAGCGCAAATAACTGCTGCTCAGCTCTCTATGACTTAGCGCAATTTTGTTCAATAAAGTTTGCGAGCTAGCGCATATAGTTGGCTTTTAGCTGGGCTAGGGAGAAAGCAGGTGAGTGTGGTGATATCTATGATTGTTTTTGCTTTAATTGGTGCTATTTCTCCAGGTCCTGTGAATATTATTGCGACGGGCGCTGCGGCTAACTTTGGTTTTCGGCGCGCGCTTCCGCATGTAATAGGTGCCAGTGTTAGTTATTGCTTAGTGGTTTTTGTTAGTGGCTTTTCATTAACGGCTGTACTAAAGCTTTTGCCAAGTTTAACTGGCTTGCTGCAGTATGTAGGTGGAGCGTTTTTGTTGTTCATGGCTTACAAGATAGCGATATCGCCCGTCAGCGAAGATACTCACCAAGAAATAATAGCGCCGCCCAGTGCCTTACAGGGCGCGTTAGCGCAGGGTTTAAATCCTAAAGCATGGTTAGTGGCAATGTCTGGTGTGAGCTTATTTGTTTCATCGCAAACTCCTGCGCTTTTTTACTTGTTGGTTTTCTGTACTATTTCTTTGATAGTGTGTTTAATTGGTGTGGGAACTTGGGCTGCCATGGGCTCTGTTATTGCCAGTTATTTACATACTGCCACCAGAAAACGCACCTTTAATATCGTGATGGCTTTGTTATTGGCCGGGTCTGTAGTGTCGTTATTTGTATCTTAGTGTTTACATGTGGCCGTTTTACAAGGAGCGAATGTGGTTAATCAGGTGAAAGCCATGCAAGTAACAGCCGCTAACAGTCAGCAACTACTAAAACGTAGTGCGAGTTTACCTTCTATTGAGTTACGCCAAGCTCGGCATTCGCAGGCCTGTTACCACAGTCATTCGCATGATGAGTTTTCTTTTGGTTTAATTGATACGGGTGATGCGGTTTATAAAAATATGCAACAGCAGCATCGTATTACTGCTGGGCATAACGTAACAATTAACCCTGGTGATGTGCACTCTTGTAACCCTAAACAAGGCGCATGGTCTTATCGCATGTTGTTTGTCGATAGCCATTGGGTGGGAGAGTTACAGCAAGAAATGCTGGTGAAACCTGCCAGTGACTACCAGCCATTTGAGCAACATTATGCAGATGATCCCGCGACTTTTACCTTACTGGCTGAGCTGTTCTCTGCGATCAAACATGATCATGATGGTTTACAGCAAGAAAGCTTGTTAATTCAATTTTTTGAAAGTCAGTTTGGCCAAGGTGCTGATGTTAGACGTGACGCGAGTTGCTCAGCAAAGCCGCAAATTAAACGTGTTCAAGAGTGTATTCAAGATCAGCTGTCTTGCTCCCTGAGTTTAAGTGAGTTGGCTGAAGTTGCAGGTTTAAGCCGTTACCACTTAGTGAGAAGTTTTAAGCGCCGTTTTGGCTTGTCGCCACATGCGTTTCAGCTTAATCAACGAATCAATCGGGCAAAAACCTTATTGCGGGAAGGTAGTAGCATTGCAGACACCGCGTTGGCTTTAGGCTTTGCCGACCAAAGTCATTTTCAACGAAACTTTAAGAAGCGCTTGGCCTTAACCCCAAGGCAGTACCAAGGCTTCTTTGTGTAGCTAAAGCTTAGTTATTGAGTGACGTTAGCACTGGCAATAAGTCACTAGGTTCTTGGCGTTTTGTGTAATCGGCTTCTACAAACGCACTGGCTATGCTGCCGTCTTGACCAACTACAAAGGTGGCAGCAAGCGGTAAATCAAATTGGCCTGCGCCATTATGTTGCTCTACTTCAATACCAAAAGATGAGTAAATTGGGCGTAATTCTTCAGGTAGGGCAAATACAATATCTAAGCTTTTGGCATACTCTGCATTTACATCAGATAATACTTGGAACTGTAACTCGTTTTTCTCGGTAGTGCTTAACGAGGCGTCTGGTAGCTCTGGAGTAATGGCAACTAAGTTAGCACCTAGGGCTTTTATTTGCGGCAAAATTTGCTGGTAAGCACGCAGCTCTAAATTACAGTAAGGACACCAGCCACCGCGGTAAAACGTTACAACAAGCGGACCGTCTTTTAATAATGCGTTTAGTGATACCTTCTCGCCGTTTTGGTTGGCGAGGGTAAAGCTAAGAAGCGCTTGCCCTTGCTGCGGGGTATTTGCTGCTATGTTACTTTCGCTTAAATTTTTAGTGGCCTGTTTCATCACTTGCTGAACGTCTAAGGGCGCTTTTTGGATGAAAGAAGCAATGTAATCGGCGATCTCTGTTTGCAAACTCATGATAATTCCTTTGTTCTTAAGTTGTGATGATTTCTTGAATGAACATTCAAACATCACTTGAATGATCATTCAAGTTAATTTTGAACAAACATTCAAAAAGATGCTTATTGCTAATACACAAGGTATACTTAATACGCACAGCTAAGCGTAAAGGCGAATACATCCAATATGGCAAAGATGCAGTTTCAACGAGAGCAAGTTCTAGAGCAATCCGCTAATTTGTTTTGGCGAGTGGGCTATCACGCCACCTCTATGCAGCAAGTATTTCAGCACACAGGCCTAAAACCGGGCAGTGTTTATTTGGCTTTTGGTAACAAAGAGGCTTTGTTTAAAGAGTCATTAACACATTACTGCCAAGCTTCGCTGCAAGGTATTCAAGCGAGTTTAAGTGCTGCTAGCAATATTGAATTAGGCATCTGTCAGATCTTGGATAGCATGTTAGAGCAGTCACTTAACAGTGATTACTGCAGCTGCTTTTTGGTAAAGAGCCAATTGGAGTTTAGTGACGAGCCCGAGCTGCAAACTTTGGTGAGCGAGCAACTACAACAAATTGAAGCACTGTATAGTGAGTTTCTAATGCAAATTTATGATGAGCCAGAGGCTAAGGCTAAAGCCTGTAGTCTGATGCTGCATATCTTTGGCATTCGCGTTTATAGTTATCACCAAAGTAGCTTAGAGAAAATGCGCCAAGCGCTGCAAGTAGGTTTGCCTTGGTTGCCTTGGAAACTAAGGATTAATTAGCATTATATAAAAGTTCTTTTAACAGAAACTAACGAACTAAACCTAAAGGTAAGTTCGTTAGTTTGATAGTGTATAGATATAGTAATTTACTTTAAGTAACTTCCATTCTTAATACAATTTATAAAGTTTTTAAAAGAGCTAGTGGCTATTGAAAATGCTTTTTTTTGTGCAGTGACAAATTTACCTTCACTTTCGGTTGGAGACTGAATGAATTGATTGATTAGATTTTGGAGCTTTTCTTGATTATCAGTTATTGAGCTTAGATTCATGGAAAATTCACCTAAATCTAGCATCTTCATCATGGCCTCCATTTTATGCTCATAGCTGAGACAAATAACAGGAGTGTGATTATTAATCGCAAAAATTGCTTGATGTAATCTAGTCGATATTGCGAAGTCTGCTGCTTTAATAATTGCTTGATACTCATCGGTATCGACCTGATCATTTACAATTATACATGAATCCTTAGACTCGCTAACCATTAGGCTTTCGAAGTAATGACAGTCGTCAATATCCCCTCTACCGTATGCATGCGGTAACATTACAACTTTCTTTCCACTTTGAACTATTTGTGAAATGATTTTCTTATAGATATTATCCAAAACTTCTTGTGACTTATCATTAAAGTCAGGGTGCCAATTGCTAAACTTAGACGGCACAAAAATAACGAAGTTTTTTTTAATCCCTTGAATTAAATCCGATTTAAGAACGTTATTTGGTGTATTGCTATAAACCACATCTATAGCTGGGTAATAGTGTAAACCAAGCATGTTTGCAAATTCTTGACTTTTTTCTTCTCTTAAACCATTGAATTGCGAGTGGCTAAGGTATTTCACAGCATATTTTATGAACTCTCTGTCTTTGGCTGTTTGGTTAACAAATTTACCTATAGACCTAGAATAGATAGCATACTTAACGTTGTGGGAATGCGCGAATGCTAGGCTCCAAAGAACAGACCATTCTTGATAAAGCCCTATTTCTAGACCGCCTGGAGCAAGAACGACTACATCAGAATTTTTTATAACATCAGCATACTTATTATATTTTGGAAGCAACGCGATTATTTTGAATAAAAAAGGAAATTGTAGACAAATTTTCGAGATTCTCCACAAAGAAAACAAATCGCTATCAATGGAATTAACCTCTGATACATTATTGAATAAAGGATCATGATCTTTTGTAGTAAATAAACAGTTTATAGTAGCGTTTGGATATTCCACTTTGATGAGGTTTACTAGAGATTTAAAAGCAGCGTAATCGCCTTTATTTCTAGTTGGTTGGTTTACAATAGTAAAAATCATTATCCCGTCCTTGGACTTTTATATAATTCAAAGCTAGTAACTGAGTCTTGAAGAGCCTCAATGTAGCTTTTGTATAACACTGGAAGGGTGATTGTAAGGTATTGGTGGCCTTCTGCAACCAGATTTTTTTGAGGGTAAAGTGAACTACCTTTTTCGCTCGAAGAGTTTTTGTATTTGAAGTGAGTTACTGATTTATATACCATTTGATATGTTAAGAATAACTTAACACTAAATTTCAGTTACCAGCCTATTTGGCTGCCGTCCCATGCCCAAAATTGACCGGTGTTTTCCGGCTTTAGTTGGACTAGCTTTTCAAGCAACAAGCTGGCGCTTTGTTGGCTAGATAATAACTTGCCAGCAGGCACATTTCGTTGAAAAGGTTTTGATAACTCGGTATCCGTTGTACCGGGATGCCAAGCGGTAACACATACCTTGGGGTGGCTGCGTTGCCATTCTATTGCAATGTTTTTGAGTACCATATTTAACGCTGCTTTAGCGCTTCGATAGCTGTGCCAGCCACCTAAACGGTTATCACTTATTGAACCGACCTTAGCCGACACACTCACAAACTTAGCGTCATCACTTGTTTTTAATGGCTTGGCTGCGTGTTTGGCTAGCAGCAAGCTAGGTAAAGCATTTAACTGCATGCTTAACATGAAGTTGTCTGCTTGGCATTGTGACAAGCTCTTCTCTGGCTTTAGTTGCTGAGAGTGCAATACGCCTGCGCAGTTAATTAGCCAATCAAGCTGATCTATTTGTTTGAATAAGCCCGCGATTTGCTGTTCGTCGCTTAAATCCAGTTGCTGCCAAGTAAGTTTGGGGTGAGAAAAGTCTTGCCTGTGTTTATGCCACGTAGCGGTAATGTGCCGTACATCTGCTCTTTGGCATAAGAGTTTAACCAAGGCTAAACCTATGCCACCGCTTCCTGCTATTACCACTACTTGCATTTATAACAACTCATAGAATTACACTCATACTATGTATACGCAGCAGTCGCGAGTTTGGTTTATTAAGGCGGTATTAGTTGAGAGGTTAAAGTGAACTAAAGTTGGGGGGGCTGACTATTTGTAATGGGAAAAATAGAATGGCAAGCCTTGCGCTTACCATTCATTTGGGTCAGTTTTAGAACAAGTGGCTGTATTGCATAGAGTAGTAAACAGCGTCTGAACGGGTGTGGCCAATTACTTCACCGGTAATTGCGCTCATTTCACGTACTTCAACATCTTCACCGCGAACAAAGGCGATACCAAAATCAATAGTGGCATTTTTGTTTAAGTGATAACTAGCACCAGCGGTATACCAGTTACGGTCTGAATCGGGAATAGATAGCGAACTTACCTCATCTACTACGCCTTTGTCGTGCATGTAACCCGCGCGAGCTGTCCAGTTTTGGTTAATTGTGTAAGTACCACCTACGCTAAACAACCAAGAGTTCTTCCAATGGTAGCTTTTAACCGTAGCGTCTGGCGCAGAACCGGTAACAGTAATGTGGTCAAAATCACCCCAGCTAGTGTGCTGTGCAGTGTAGTGAACCGCCCACTTAGGGCTTAGCTCGTGGTAACCAGCTACTTGAAAGATATTTGGAAGTGGTATATGAATTTCGTCATAAGTATTGCGGACAGGGAATCCATACTCTACTTTACCGTCAGCTTTAAAGGTAGGGCTGACACGGTAGCTCATGCCTAAACGGTTTCTATCGTTAATTTCGTAAGTTGCACCAACAATACCACCTAGGGCCCAGCCATCGGCTTCAACATCAACCATTGTACTTTGTACATTTGTTCCGCCTTGGATTTCGCCTGCGCGCTTTAACTTACCTTCTCCGTAAATTAAATCGAGGCCAGCACCAATGCTAAACTGTTGGTTGATGCGGTAAGACACACTGGCATTGAAGGTTGAGGTGACAATTTCAGTTTCACCCAATAAATCAACCGGTGTCATTGAAGCTCCACTGTTGTTTAGCGAGCTAATATCTGTGCCGGTACCAAAATTACTAAACGCGCCAACACCAACGGCAAAGGCATCGTTAATCGGATGGATGTAGTAGATGTTTGGAATTACTTTATTGTCGGCGGCATCATTCTCGCTGCCAAGGTTTTCACTACCAAAAGGAGTCGTGTAGCCAACATCTTTAATGGTGACGTCTACGTCGGCGTAAGTTAAACCAAGTGATAAGGCTTTGCGGTCAAACATTGCCATGGCGGCAGGGTTACGTGACAATACCGAAGCATTGTCGGCGATAACGGCGTCACCAGAAAATGCGCGACCTATACCGGTTGCAGATTGGCTGTTTAGTTGGAAGCCTGCTGCAAGGCTGTGGCCGGTAACAAGTGAAATGCTGATGGCAAGTAGACTTATTTTACGTTTATTCATAACTACTGGTCTCTAAGAGGAGTGCATTCAGTCCGCTAGGCGTAACTGTTTTGTTTTATTTTTGTAATATTGGCGCATCTTAGGCAACTGATCAGTCCTCTACAACTCCGACCAGAGCAAATATTCTAATATTGAAATGCTTGATAACAGCATAAATAATTGGACTTAGCCCTTTAAATACAAGGCTTTCAGCAGTTTCGTTTTTTGATAGTGTGTTTTTTGTTCGCTTTTTAGTGCTATTAACAATTCGCTAAACTTTGAGATCATAAGCAAAACGTTTAGTCAGGAGTTAAAAATGATCCGTCACATTTTACTGTTTAAGTTTAAAGCTCACGCGAGCAAAGCTGATATTAAGACAGCACAGCAAGACTTTTTAACGATACCATCAAAAATCGAAGGCGTGGTTGAGGTGGAATGGGGAACAAATAATAGCCCTGAGGGCTTAAATAAAGACTACGAATATAGTGTGGTGATGACTTTTGCTAATGAAGCGGCGCGCCAGCGATATTTGCCTCACCCCGATCACGACTTGCTCAAGCAACACTTTGTGCCTTTATTGGAAGACATTATTGTGTTTGATTACAGCGTTTAAGAGTGTGCTTAACTAGGTCTTACCACTTGTTTTCATTTGCCTATTCACTTGTTGCTGCGTTTTTAATCAACTATGATGACGAAATGCTACAAGCTAGTATATTTTTACTTAAAGTGTCTAGTTAAATCTAAGCTATGGTGATGGTCGATGTTGCGATTTAAGATACTGTTATTAACTGGGCTGTTTACTGCGTTAACGGCTTGTGATTCCGAGCAAGAAAACTCCTCGTCGGTTAGTATGGCTAACCCTGCTTCAGTCTATTGCGTAGAGCAAGGCGGAGACCCTAAAGTAGAACAAACCAAAGAAGGTGAAGTAGGTTACTGTCACTTTTCTGATGGCAGAGTTATTGAGCAGTGGGAGTTTTACCGCGCCAGTTTAGACTAAGCCTCACATTTATTACTCTCTTCCTTAATTCGGCTTTTACTTGGTTTATTATTACCTGTCTATGGTGAGGAATTAAGAAATGCCGCATCGCTATTATTCTCTATTGTGCATATTGATTAGTATTGGTTCACTGGTGAGTTGTGCTCCTCAAGCATCGCCTATTAAAGGTAGCTTTGTGTTTGGTCACGAAGTGAGAGAGTTTATTCCCTGTGGCGGTGAAGCGTTGTGGTGGCAAGCAGAGCCTTTAGTCACCGCTGAGTTACTGGAGTATTACCGCGCCAATATTGCTAAACCTTATCAAGCTATTTATGTGACTGTGCAAGGCGAACGCTTAGCAACTCAGGCTGATGGTTTTGCCAGTGAGTATCCTGCGGTATTTGAGATACATAGGGTGATAGACTGGCAGCTTACGGTTCCAAATAACTGCCAAAGTCCCCAAGACTAAAAACATAATAAGGATAAACATGACGCTAGTTTTTAAATGGCTGTTTGGCTTAATCACCGTTGCTACCAGTGGCATTAGCTTGTTGGCATTTGGCTTAAGCTGGTGGCCGTTGGTATTTGTCTTCCTAGGTTTGTTTGTCATTGCTTCTAACTATTGGCAAAGTATTGATTATATTGCGACTCTGCTGGCGCGACTGGGTGGCGTGTTAGCATTACTGGGCATTGCCTTATTGCTGATTGCAGCCAACGTGGGTAGCTCTTTTCATCTCTCGCCTAGCTACTGGGTAATGATTGGCCTGATGTCACTTATGGCTGTTTTGGGCTGTAGTGGCTTTTTCTGGGCGCAATCACTCGAGCCAAGTACTTCAAAGCAGGAGTAATGATGTTTAAAGCCTTTCATCATGTTGCAATTATTTGCTCAGACTATTCTCGCTCGAAACACTTTTATAGTCAGATACTCGGTTTGCACATTATTGCTGAGCATTATCGCGAGCAGCGTGACTCTTATAAGTTAGATTTAGCGCTATCAAGCGGTGAACAAATAGAATTGTTTTCCTTTGTGGACGCGCCGCCGCGAGCGAGCTTTCCTGAGGCGCAAGGCTTGCGCCATTTAGCTTTTGCGGTAGATAACATTGAGCAAGTTATTGGCTATTTGGAGCAACAAGGGGTAGAGGTTGAACCCGTTAGGGTTGACCCCTACACCAATAAGCAATTTACCTTTTTCAGTGATCCTGATGGCTTACCATTAGAGCTTTATCAGCAGTAATCACTTTTTAGATTAAGGCTGCTTAGTTTCTTCCTGCCATCACTCCGCCGTCTACATCCCAAATTGCGCCGGTTACCCAACTGGCCTTGTCACTGAGCAAAAAGCTGACGCTGTTGGCCACATCATCTACGCTGCCAATGCGTCCAATGGGATGAAAAGCGTCAAAGCTAGCCAAGCTTTCATCTAAGGCTTCTGGAGCGATAAAAGCATGGTAAATCGGCGTTTTTACTACTGCTGGTGCCACTGCGTTTACGCGAATATTAAATTCGGCTAACTCCATGGCAAGATGCTGAGTTAGCGCATGCAAGCCAGCTTTAGCCATCGAGTAGGCTGAGGACGGCGTCGCTTTTACAGCTTGGTGTGCCCACATTGAGCCTATGTTTACTATGCTTCCTCCGCCATTTTTTACCATATTTTTTGCTACTGCCTGGCTAATAAAAAATAATGCCTGATTCAATTGCATGTATTGGTGGTAATCGTCACCACTGTGCTCTAAAAATCCAGTGGGTTTAAAGTAACCCGCGGCGTTTACTAGTTGGTCGATAGCATCAAAACCTTCGATTTTTTCTATCAATGCTGAAACATCGGCTGTTTGGTACAAATCAGCTTGCCAGGTGTGCACCTCACCTAAAGCCGATAACTCCTGTTTGGCTTGGCTGAGTTTATCTGCTGAACGAGCCACAATAATTACCGACTTTTTTTCTGCCAAAAGCTGTTTTGCAGTGGCGAAACCAATGCCGCTTGATCCACCAATAATTAACGCATAAGACTGAGTGCTCGGGTTCATGATTATTCCTTTAGAAGTGTTTGAGTTCCGCTTCATCTTATGGAACATTGGGCTATCGAGAAAAGTAGGCACAAACCAGTACCCTAGGTACTTTTGAGTACATCTTAATGAAAAATAAAGAATTATTATTTTCACGAAAATCAGCACCAGAACGAAGTGCCCGAATGGTAGAGACTATTTACGGCTGTAAATGGTCGTTAACAGTGTATCAATTGTTAGCCAGTGGAATTAATCGCCCAGGGGAAATGGTGCGAAATGTAGAAGGCTTAAGTACTAAAGTGCTAAACGAATGTTTACGTAAAAATCTGGAGTTTGGTATTTTGAAGCGAATTGAATATTCAGAAGTCCCGCCTAGAGTTGAGTACCAAGTTACCGAGTTTGGCAGCAAGTTTTTACGCATTCTTGAGCAATTAGAAGATCTACAACAAGAGATCGCCTTATGATTAGTAGTCTAATCATTTGATCCCTTAAGAGTTTACTTACGTTTTTAGCGAATAGAATTAAGCGAAAAGGTATCTAATGAGCGTCCAAATACTGTGGTTTAGAAATGACTTACGGACTAAAGATAATCACGCCCTAAGCACTGCTGTCGCCAGTGGCAAGCCCGTTATAGCTATCTATCTGCTATGTACCAAACAATGGCAGCAACATCATCTTGCTCCCATTCAAGCTGATTTAATCCTACGCCGCTTAGCTCAACTTCAAGACGATCTCGCTTCACTTAATATTCCCTTATTAGTACATCAGTTAGACAGTTTTAAGCAGGTTCCTCAATCCTTAGTGGAGCTGTGTGAGCAGTATCAAGCAGCTGACGTACATTGCCATTATCAATACGAGCTTAATGAGCTGCGTCGTGATGAGGCGGTTGAGCACATTTTAGACGCTCAACAGATTAGTTTTCATCAACACCATGGCGAATGCGTGATGAAGCCCGGCACTGTACTTACTCGAACGGGTGAGAGCTTTAAGGTTTTCACCCCGTTTCGTAAGGCCTGGCTAAGTGGTTTAACTGAAGCTGAATTCAGCCCTTTAGCCACTCCGCCTGCGGTGGATAAACACCTTCTACCAGCAAGTTTTGTTGAACTACTTAAAAGCAAGCCCTTGCTAAAATGTGATTACCCGCTGGTTGATAGCAGTCACTGGGCTTGCGACGATAAGCAGATTATTCAGCAGTTACGAGATTTTAGCGCCAGTAAAGCTGCCGACTATAAGGCTGCTCGTGACTTTCCCGCACAAGCTGGCACTAGCAAGCTTTCGGCTTATTTGGCCTTAGGCATGCTTTCGCCTAGGCAGTGTTTAGCGCGAATCTATCTGGATCATCCGCGTTGTTTAGAGGCCCAAGAAGGCGGCACATTCACTTGGTTAAGTGAAATTGTGTGGCGAGAGTTTTATCGACACTTAATTGCTGCTAACCCTAGATTGTGCAAAGGGCAAGCGTATATAGCGTGGACTGAGGCCGTTAACTGGCAACACGATGAACAGCTACTAAAAGCCTGGCAAGAGGGCAGAACCGGCTATCCAATAGTAGATGCTGCAATGTTGCAGCTTAAGCAAACAGGCTGGATGCATAACCGTTTACGAATGATTGTGGCAAGCTTTTTAACGAAAGATTTGTTAGTGAGTTGGCGAGAAGGTGAGCGCTGGTTCATGCAACATTTGATTGATGGTGACTTTGCTTCTAATAACGGTGGTTGGCAATGGGCTGCGTCTACCGGTACAGACGCACAGCCTTATTTTCGCATTTTTAACCCTACCACTCAGGCACAACGTTTTGACCCAAATGGCGACTTTGTCCGCTATTGGTTGCCAGAGCTGGCAGAGGTGCCAGGAAAACATGCCCATCAACCGCATACATGGGCGGAGAAAAACGCCACCTCAGTAAACTACCCTATGCCGATTGTTGATCATGCCATTCAGCGAAAGTTGGCTTTGAGCTTGTTTGAACAAGCCAAAAGCCAGGCGCAATCATAAGCGGCACATTGGCTAATAGTGTGAAGCTTGATATTAAAAGCTCACCGCAAAACCCAAGAAGTGCATATCCATATCAAAGTGACCGACTAAGTTTTTGCTAGGTAACATTTGCTGGTCTTGGTTAACTTCTGGCGAGCCTAAATCAGAGTACTCGTAGAAAAAGTCCACCGGCACTTCGTTAATCAAAGTACTTAACCCAACCGAGTAACGAATTTGTCTGTCTACCGGTAAATCGGGGGCTTGATACTGAGCGTCGTCTAGTGGAGAGGTTTCGTAAGAGAAGCCAAACTTTATCCGCCAATCTTGGTTAATTTGGTAATCAGTACCCACAGCCATAGCCCAAGTATCTTGCCAGTTTCTGGTAATGCTTTGGTCTGAAGAGGCAATGATCAGCTCAGTACTTTTAAAGTCGCTCCATTGGTACCAAGATAGGGTGCTGAATAAGCGCCAATCTTGATTTAGCTGGTGACTAACATCTGCGCGAGCAAACGCTACCGCGTCAATGGCCATTGAGTAATCAGCATTTTGATTGAGGTAAGACACATTGTCGTTAAATTGGTGTTCAAGCTTTGAGCGATAACTGATACCAGCAATGGTGTCTTGGTTGAATTGATAAACTAGACCAAGGTTGTATCCAAACGCCCAGTCATCGGTTGGAGTCATGCTTAAGGGCTGGCCTAGTAGTTGGCTGCTCATATCAATAGAGGCGTAGTTGGCTTGAATACCCGCAGCTATAGATAATTTGTCGTTAAGCTTGTAGCTTAGCGAAGGATTTAGTTGCAGCGTCACTAAGCTGGTATCAACCACTTGGGTAGAGCCTTTCCAGCCAGAACCGTAATCTAAGGCTGCTCCACCAATTGTGGTAAAGGCAACGCCAGCGGTCCAGTCTTCGTTTAGCGTCTTGTTATAAAACAAGCCTGCTGCACCTAACCAACCACCTGAATCACGAGAGTTGTCGTCACTATTTTCATGGTCGTAATAGGTATTTGAGAGATTTAAAGCTAAGCCGTTTACCGTGAATATATCTCGGTCCATAAACGACATAATAGCTGGATTCGCCCAAATAGCGGCAGAAGATTCGCGATACACACCATCACCTGCTCCGGCAGTACCTAAGTTGGCGTAAGAAGCTTGCGGAAGGTGATAGCCTCCGGCAAATAGGTAACTAGAAAAACTAGCAAGTAAAACGCCGCATAAAATTGCGCGAATCATAGTTAACATGAAGTGGCCTATAAGATGTTTGATTGTAGTTGTGCCTGTTCAGGCCGCGCGGAGTGTAAAGCAAACAGAATATAATGCTGAAAAATAGATCACTATGAATCAATAAAAGCAGATAAGTTGATTGAAACGGTGGTTTTTGGCAGTTGAAGGGGGGAGAGAGAAGAGTCTATTATTAGCCGTTAGCTGCGGCGTAAGCGGACTACCTTCATTATCTCGAATTCAAAGCCTGCTCGAAGTTGCTGGCTGGGGTAATAACTTAAATTGACTCTAGCTCCGGTTAAATCTTGATAGCGTTGTTTTCGTTTGTAAATAAACGGTACATCGTAGCCGCTTATCATGATGGTATGTAAGACCCAGTCGTCTTGCTCACGCTGTACGTGAGAAGACACCTTCATGTCTTCTGAATGGATTAACTGAGGGCGCTTTTTAAGCAGCGTTTCTGGATCTTTTTTTATCATGAAAACTTAGCCGTATACGCACAAATAGGCTGTTTCAGTCGGTACTTTTACCTGAAACTTAGCATTGCCGCCAACATTGAACTGTTGACCGTCTTTGTAGCTTGTCCAATCACTTTCGCCTGGTAATTTCACAATCAACTCACCAGCAACAACTACCATTAACTCTGGCTCCGCAGTGCCGAATTCATATTCACCAATTGCCATTACACCTACCGACGTTGGCTTTTCTTTGCCGGTAAAACCGATAGATTTCACTTGTCCGCCAAAGTATTCGTTGCTCTTCAACATTACATTTCCTTGTTTGAATCGATTGTGCAAAACAGCAGGCTAGCATAATGTGGAGGCATTTGGATCGACCAATGAGTTATTTGCACAATGAATGAACAGCTAAACGCTAACGAGCCTTTTGATAAAACTATGTTACTAAAAATTGCTCGCCACAAAATGCCATTTGGTAAGTATGCAGGGCGAGAAATTATTCGCCTGCCTGAAGAGTACCTGCTGTGGTTTGTAAACAACGATGGTTTTCCAAAGGGAGAATTGGGTGAGTTAATGGCATTAGCCCTTGAAATTCAAATAGCTGGCTTGGAAAAGATCATTTGGCCACTTATGAACTCAAAATCGAATTAAAATTCATCTACAACTGGTTGTTTTTCGCTCATCTCTTTGCTAGCGTGTTATTTCTAAATGCTTTTGTTTAGCACTTTAATCAAAATTTAACACTTTATTGATGATTTGAGGCTGATCTTATTGAGTATTTAGTAGAGAATGTAAATCGCTGTTGCAATGCTTGTTGATATACCAAAGGTTTTGGCCATTCTAGTTTTAGGTTGGGTTAACTTTTTGTCGCTGGCTTGCCTAGCTAATACGTTAATTTGCACTTGAAATATGAGAGGACGATAATGTCAGGTCAGGTATTATCAGGAACCGTTAAATGGTTCAATGATGAAAAAGGTTTTGGTTTTATTGCACAAGAGAAAGGTCCGGACGTTTTTGTTCACTTTCGCGCTATCAATGGAGACGGTCGCCGTACCTTAACTGAAGGTCAATCGGTAACTTTTGAAGTTGTTCAAGGCCAAAAAGGCCCTCAAGCTGAAAACGTAACTGCCCTATAAGCCACGCAGTTGTCAGTTTCAGTTAAAACGCTATCTACTTAGATAGCGTTTTTTTTTGTTTACACCTACGACTAATGTTGAATAGTTTGCGTGTTGTCAGGCACTTAGCGGCTTTGTTAAGCTGCTGCACAAGTAAAAAGAAAGATTTTAAGCCGTTCGGGTCTTTATAAAGCGCAGTACTTGGGCTTTATAAGTTTGTATGGAGTAGGGTAGGCCGTGATTTCAAAATCTTGTTTGGTTCCTGAGCTGCAAAGTATTGCTGATAACTTTTGGCATTATTCTGAAAAAGTATATTCAAGGCCGGAAGTTAAACAACATTGTTTATGGTTGCAAAATCAACATCAGCGTAATGTGAATTTGTTGTTGTGGTTGAGTTTTTGCCAACAGCAGCGCTGGACCGTTAATTTAGAACTATTACTCACCCAAATTCGTAGCAGCGAACAAAAACTCAGTGATTTTCGGCAACACCGCCAGGCCATGAAGCCCCACCTTAGTGAACGTCAGTACCAATTGTTATTGAAACATGAGCTTAAACTTGAGCGCAGGCAGCAACAATTACTGGTATTAAGTCAGCAGCGCCATCCTGGCGGACAAACCGCAGAATTAGCGCTTAATACTTATATTGAGCAGCCCGAGGAGGCGGCTCAATATTTAAGTACCCTGAAAGCAGCCTTGCAATAGGGTTTAGTTTTGGTGCTGATATAGGGTTTGGTATAAGCCCGCTTGTTGTATCAGCTCTTGGTGCTCTCCCGCTTGGCTAATTTCGCCATCATCTAATACATAGATAAGGTCGGCTTGTTTAATCGCACTTAGGCGGTGGGCGATAATTAAGGTGCTGCGGTTATCTAAAAAGCCTTGAAGGTTTCTATGTAACTTGGCCTCGGTATCGGTATCTAAGGCTGAAGTCGCCTCGTCTAATACCACCACCTGCGGTTTAGCTAAAATCATTCTGGCAATGGCTAAACGCTGTTTTTGGCCTCCAGATAAACGCACTCCGCTGCGACCCACTATGGTGTCTAGTTGCTGAGGAAGCTTCTCTACGGTGACTTGTAGCTCTGCCAAGCGAAGAGCTTGCCATAGCTCTTCATCGTTGTGCTCGCGTCCCATATTCAGATTTTCGCGCACCGTGGTATTAAACAAAATAGGCTGTTGTAGCACCGTGGCAATATTGCTGCGAATAGTGGAATAACCCACTTTCTCTATGGGGGCGTTATCTAACAAGATTTGCCCGCTGTCTTTTTGGTACAGCCCTAACAGCAAGTTGACTAAGGTGGATTTCCCTCCGCCGCTTACCGATACAATGGCGACTTTTTTACCTGCCGGAAGGGTAAGGCTTACGTTTTTTAGTACTGGCGATTCTTCGGTATAGCTAAAATTGACGTCTTTGAACTGAATATCAAAATTTTGTTTGCTGGCAAAAGGGTCGACTTCGCAAGGGTAGTGAGGTTCTTGTTTTAGTTCAAATAACTGATTGAGTCGTGCCATCGCAGCGTTGGCACTAAAGTAGCTATATTGAATACTTAAAATTTCTTGTACTGGGCCCATCATAAACCACAGGTAGCCAAACACCGCGAAGATTTGGCCAACGGTAAGATCAGAAAACACCACCATTAACATCGCTATAGCGCGAAAGATTTCGAAACCCACTAAGAAGATGGTAAAGCTTAAACGGTTTACTGCATCGGTTTTCCAGTGAGAAGCAATAGCATAATCTTTAAGTTCTCCTGCTGCGCCCACCACACGAGAAAAGTAATGAGACTCTCGTTGAGTAGCTCGAAGCTGCTGAATGCTATCTAGCGTTTCAATTAAGGCTAATTGAAAGGCTTCAAAGGCAGCATTTTCTTTCTTCTTTAAGTCTTTAACGTGGCTGCCAAATGAGCGAGAAAAATAAATAACGGCGGGGTTTAGCAATAAAATGATTAAGCCTAGTTGCCAATCAATCCACAACAAAATACAGGCTGTACCAATAATGGTGAGTAGAGCCACTAAAAACTTCGATAAGCTTTCGCTAATAAATTTATCTAGAGTTTCTACATCGGTAATACAGCGGGCACTAATACCACCTGAACCTTGAGTCTCGTATTCTCTTAGTTCTACTTTGGGAAGATGCTCCACAAGACGCTGGCGGATAAGAAAGCTGATCTGCTTACCAATAAAAGTAAACTGCCGAGCTTGCAGCACGCCCACCACTAATGAGGATAAACGCAGGGTGACTACCACTGCTAGAATGCTCAATATATAAGCGCTGGGTTTATGCCAAACCTCAGGCAATATGTTTTGTAGTACTGAAATGGCTTTACCGGGTTGATTCAATAATACTTCATCAACCAGCAGCGGCATCATTAACGGAATGGGTACACTGACCAAGGTCGCTAATAGGGCAATTAGATGAGCGTAGACAAGGGGCTTTTTATACTGAAATATTTGATGACGAATAGTAGCCCACGTGAATGCGGGAGAGGCTGAGTTCATAAGCTAAATAAGAATCTTTTTCATTTACAATTATTCCAAGTCTACGAAGACTGCAATGAAAAAGCTAGCGCTAGCCGCAGCTTATCGTTTAGCTGCGGCCTTATTGTTAGGCTTCGTTATCGTTACTATCTATGTCGCTTGGGTTAATAGCTTTCTTTTGGCGCACAATCGGTGCGTCACCCATATCGGTGCCTACAGCAAACGTTTTGTTCGATTTAACTTTGGCTTTTCCGACTTTGGCGGTTTTCTTAGGGCTCGCTTTTTGCGGCTTCTTACTAAAGCTAGCTTTGTTACTTGGTGCACGTAAGCCTTTAAATTTAGCCGCTAATCCGTCTAAGGTAATAAACGCTACTTTTTGCTCTAACAAAGCTTCTAAACTTTTGAAGCTATGCCAGTCTTTTGGTCCCACTAAAGAATAAGCTAGGCCTTGATTACCCGCGCGGCCAGTGCGACCAATACGGTGTACGTATTCTTCAACATGTTTTGGCATATCAAAGTTAATCACGTGGGATACTTGAACAATATCCAAACCACGTGAGGCAAGATCGGTAGTAAATAATACTTTTTGATGACCACGGCTGAAATCGTCCATGATCTTGTTTCGCGCACCTTGGCTTAAGTCGGCGTTTAAGGCTGAGCAACTTAAACCTTGCTCACCAAATGCTTCGGCTAATCGCTGGGTATCGGCACGCGTAGCTGTGAATACAATGGCTTGTTTTACTGAATCTTGTTTTAAGATCTCTGCTAGCTGCAGTTGTTTGTGGTCTAGGTGATCACTTAATAAAAACTGCTGCTGAATATCTTGGTGTTGGGTAAAGCTAAAGCCTACTGCAATCCGCTCCGGGGCTTTCAGTAAGTTTAAGGCAAACTGGTTGATGGCGGCATCATCAAGCGTTGCCGAGAACATTAAAGTTTGACGTTTTCTATGGTTGGCAGCTTTATCAACAATTTTCAGTTGCTCGGCAAAACCAAGGTCTAACATGCGGTCTGCTTCATCTAAAATAAGCAGTTCTAAACCTTCTAAGAACAAATGGCGTTTGCTTAGGTGATCCGCTAAGCGGCCTGGCGTTGCCACTACCACTTGAGGATCTTTGCGTAACAACTTACTTTGATCATTAAAGTTTTCACCACCAGTAATTAAACAGGCGCGTGTTTGAGTATTGGCAATTAACAAACGTAGTTGGGCAAATACTTGTTTAGCAAGCTCACGAGTAGGGGTGAGAATAAGCATTCGAGCGTCACGTTTCGATAAGGCTCGAGTCTTTAACATGCGCTGCATGGCAGGTAACAAATAGGCGAGGGTTTTCCCTGAGCCGGTTTTTGAAGAAGCGAGTAGATCTTTGCCAGCCATTGCTGCGGGAATCGCCCGAGTTTGGATTTCGGTGGCTTCAGTAAAGCCAAGGTGTTCAATGGTTTTATTTAGGCGGGGATCTAAGCCAAATTCAGAAAACTGCAAGTTGTTACTCTCAAATGATAAATGTGACTCAGATTATAACCGCAAACGGCGCTGCTCACATTAAGGATCGCCGCTTTATTGCGTTTTAATCTGCGTTTTTATTTTTAGCGAAACAAACATCATGTGGCTGGATATACGCATTATCAATTTCTGGAGAGTAGTGGCTGGCCCTAAATCCTTGATTCATTTGATAAGGGTATAAAAAATAACCATTTTTACTTGCTACTCTCGCTAGCGGTTGTCATAGTTGAGTAGTTAGATATTAAGCCTAGCAAAGGACTGAAAATGGTTTCTCTCGCGCAGAAGAGTGCTGATTCGAAGCGGCGCTTTTCATTTCATATTCATTTAGTCAGCGTAATGATCTTGATGCTTATCACTAGCGGATTAGTGATTGGCACCCTTAATTATTTCCATACCAGTGATATTGTGGCTGAAAATCAGGCGCGTGCTTTAGGGCAAGTTGGCCGAGCAACAGTGTCTGAACTTGAAGGCGTGATGTTCCCAGCGCAAAACTTTGTGCATAGCTTGGCGGCTATGGATCTAAAGATGCAGCAAGTGGACAACAGCCAGCAAAGTTGGTTGCCTATGATCTACGCCACGCTAAGCCAACAACGCGGATTATCGGCTGTGTATATGGGGTATGCCAACGGCGATTTCTATTTAGTACGCCCTTTAGACACACCTGCAAAACGAGAGTTAGTGCAAGCGCCACAAAATTCTGTGGTACTAGTGACCAAAATCGCTAATGGCCAATCAAGCAATAACTTTTACGACGAAGAGCTTAAGCCTTTAAAAGATCAAATTGAACGTGTTTATCAGCTCGACCCCCGTGAACGGCCTTGGTATCAACTTGCCATGCAAAGCCCTGGCTTGGTGGCCACCGACCCGTATATTTTTTACACCACCAAAGAGGTGGGGGTAACCTTTGCCCACGCCAATAAAAATAGCAATATGGTGGTAGGCGCTGATATTACGCTCGCCAGCGTCTCTCAAAGTTTAAATAAAAACCTTATTAGCCCTTCTTCTCAACTGGTGATGTTTAACAACCAATATTCGGTATTGGCCCATCAACAGCCTTCATGGATAGGTGAAAATCTTCAAATGAATGAAGAAGAAGTGATTTTGCCCCGCTTGGATAAACAAGACTTAGGGGTTCTTTCTCAACTGGCTGGGCATTTAGATACGGTGGGCTCTGGAAGCTTTATCATTAAAGGTAAGCAGGAAGACTGGATCGGGCAGATTATCAAACTCACCTTAGATGTGAACGCTAGTCGCGAGAATTTACAAGTAGATAATTATTACCTTGGTTTGGCATCTCCTGAAGATGAAGTATTGATGGATGCGCGTGCGGCGCGCGATCAATCGGTAATTTTTAGTATTTTTATTGTGTTGATTTCTATTCCTATCGCTTGGTATGTATCTAGGTTAGTAGCTAAGCCGCTGCGCGAACTGATGATCCAAAACGAAGCCATTATGGCCTTTGATTTTGATGCCACTAAACAAGTGAATTCGGTGGTGCTAGAGGTGCATCAGCTCAGTCGCATTACTGAGCAGCTCAAGAAAACCATTAAGCAATTTGCCGATGTCTCTACCATGCTGGGGGAAGAAGATAACTTTGGACGGTTGCTTGATAAATGTGTGCAAGAAATGCAGACCATTTTGGATATGAATCATGGGGCTATTTGGTTAAAACAAGACGATAAGTTTGTACTGCAAACCATGGCTCTTGAAGATTTTGAACTACCACAAGAATTTGCTTATACCGATACCTTGTCGCAACCCTTGGTTCAGCAACTATTAGATTCAACGACGTCCTCAACCACCAAATACAAGCAATTTGAGCTTCAAGGGAGCGAGCTTAATTTGGTGGTGTCGCCGCTGATTAATCGAGATAACAAATTGGTGGGCATGATCGCAAGTTTTAGTCGCCATCAGGCCAATATCTCGCCGCGAGTATTGTCGTTTATCGATGCCTTAAGCAGTGTAGTTACTATAGCCATTGAAAATAGGCACTTAATTGAGTCTCAGAAACACCTTTTGGAAGCCTTTATTAAACTAACTGCTGGCGCGATTGATGCTAAATCGCCTTATACCGGCGGCCATTGCCAACGCGTGCCAGAGTTAACCAAAATGCTGGCCAGCGCTGCAGTGGAGCAACAGCAAGGTATATTCGCCGATTTTGTTATGAGCGAAGCACAGTGGGAGGAATTGTATATTGCCAGTTGGTTGCATGACTGCGGCAAGGTAACCACCCCAGAATATGTGGTAGACAAAGCCACTAAACTAGAAACTATTTATGATCGTATTCACGAGATTAGAATGCGCTTTGAAGTACTTAAGCGCGATGCTCAATTAGATTATTGGCAAGAAGTAGCTAAAGGCGTTGGCGACGATGAGCAAGTTAAATTGCAGAGTAAACTTGATGCTCAGTTAACAGCATTAGACGAAGAGTTTGCCTTTGTTGCTAAATCTAATATTGGTGGCGAGTTTATGGGCGGCGAAGATGTAGAGCGATTAAAGGTGATTGCTCAGCGCACCTGGCAAAGAACCATAGACGATCGCTTAGGTTTATCACATATGGAGTTAGACCGCCGCGCAGCAGCAACACAAAGTTTGCCAGCCACTGAGAAGTTAATCGACGATAAAGCTGAGCACATTATTCACCGCCGCGACGATGAGATTATTACCGAAGATAATCCATGGGGATTCAAACTGAATGTGCCGAAATACAAATATAATCGTGGAGAGCTATACAATTTAAGCATTGCTCGCGGCACCTTGAGTGAAGAAGAACGCTACAAAATTAACGACCATATTGTACAAACCATTATCATGCTGGAGAAATTGCCCTTCCCAGACCATCTTAGGTTGGTGCCTGAAATAGCCGGAGGCCATCATGAGAAAATGGACGGTAGTGGTTACCCGAAACGCTTAACTAAAGAACAGATGCCAGCCACTGCGAGAATGATGGCAGTAGCGGATATTTTTGAAGCCTTAACCGCCGTTGATCGGCCTTATAAGAAAGGTAAAAACCTAAGTCAGTCGCTAAAAATCATGGGCTTTATGTGTAAAGACCAGCACATCGATGCAGACATTTTCCGCTTGTTTTTGGAATCAGGGGTCTACTTAGAGTACGCCAAGCAATTTTTGAAAGCCGAGCAGATAGACGATATTAATATTAACGACTACCTGCCCGAAACCACTTAAGGTTAATCGCCAACTACAATGTTACGGCCAGCGCTTTTTGCGTTATACAGAAGCTCATCTGCATGATTAAGTTGGGATTCTAAATGCTCTTGTAGCTGGTTAGTTACGCCTATGCTCACGCTAATTGATAAGGGCGTATCGTTATAGCTAAATTCGGTTGCGGCGACCTGAGCGCGAAAAGCATCGAGTAACTGGTAAGCTTGCTCGTTGCTCAAACCTGCACAGGCAACGCTAAACTCTTCGCCACCAGTACGGGCAAACAAAAAGTTAGATAAGCCTGCCTTTAATAGGCTAGAAAAGTGAATAAGCACAGCGTCACCCGCTTCGTGGCCGTATTTATCATTAAACTTTTTGAAGTGGTCAATATCTAATACCGCCACCGCAAACTGGCTATTTTTGTCTTGGGCGCTCTGATGTTGCTTTCTGCCATGTTCGACAAAATAACGTCGATTAGGAATGGCTGTTAGGTAGTCTTGGTAGGCCGCTTTTTCGAGTTTTTCAACTAAGGCTAAAGTGTGCAAACTGTGGTTAACCCGGCACTGAAACTCTTCAATCGAAAAAGGTTTATGTAAGTAGTCATTAGCGCCGTTTTTAATGAACTTGCTCGACACAGTGGCATTATCAGCTGATGACAAACCTAAAATACTAATTCGTCGTTGGCCCATTTCATGGCGAACTTTTTGCACCAACTGATAACCATCCATATTGGGCATTTGGTAATCGCTGATCAGTAATTTAATGTCTGGATCTTGTTGCAAGAGTTCAAAGGCCTCAACGCCATCGATTGCCTCAATCACTTTAAACAAATGGCGTTGTAGTAAGCTACAGATGTGTTTTCTAGCAAGGTCAGAGTCTTCAGCAACCAGCACTTTGGTGTTTTGATTGATGTATAGTTGATTTAGCGTATCAAAGGCTAATTCGTAAGAATAACGGCCTTCTTTTAATACATAATCAACCACGCCTTTGATGATGAGCAAAGACTGAGTTTGCTCATTAAAAGAACCTGACAGCACTACCGTTGGCAGCTTTTGTTCAAGCAGAAAGTCAATTAACTCGCCATTGGGTGCATCAGGTAAGTTAAAATCGGCCAGTGCTGCAAAAAAGCGCGTGGGTTGTTCAGCGTAGAGCTGCTTAGCCTGCTCTAGGCTAGATGCAAAAATTGGCTCTAAATGTTTTAAACGGGAAGACAAATGCCTAAGAATTTTTAGAACGGTTGGACTGTCTTCTACAATGAGAACTTTTTGCATAGCTTACTTCCCTAGAAACTCGGTTGACTCTAACTACTTGGTCATATAAAGCTGAACTCTATAAAGTGAATATAACAAAATAACAGCTTGAAGCTGCTAAGGTTTTTATTTTATCTAATTATTTAACATAGTTTTATCGTTTTACTAGAGTTGCTTGCAATTGTAGATGGATTTTTCACACTTATGCTGTTTAGTATTGTTTATTATATGGCTTATGAGTAGTCGCTAACTGTAGATAGGGAAAACGCAGTGTATTGGACCGAATTTTTAACCGTAGTGCTTGTTCATCTTTTAGCAGTGGCATCTCCTGGACCAGACTTAGCGGTAGTGCTTAAAAACAGCATATCACTGGGGCGTAGAGCCGCCATATTCACTTCTATTGGCGTAGGCTGCGGCATTATGGTGCATGTGGTTTACTCGGTGTTGGGTATTGGCTTAATCATCTCGCAATCTATTTGGCTGTTTAATGTCATTAAATGGTTGGGAGCAGCCTATTTGATTTGGATTGGTATTCAAGGTTTACGCGCAAAGCGCCGTAATGACCAAGATATTGAAGCCGAGCAAGGTTTGAGTACGAGTGATGGCAGCGCTTTTTTGAGTGGCTTTATGACTAATGGCTTAAACCCAAAAGCGACTTTATTTTTCTTGTCTTTATTTACCGTAGTGATCAACCCAAGTACCCCAATGTTAGTGCAGTTAGGCTATGGTTTATATATGGTTTTTGCCACCGCGCTATGGTTTATAATGATCTCATGGGTGTTTAGTACCGCGCGAGTTCGCCGTAAGTTTTTGCAGGTAGGCCATTGGTTTGACCGCACAATGGGCGTTGTTTTAGTGGGTTTGGGAATTCGTTTGCTATTTAGTAGTCGAAACTAGTAAGTATTAACAATGTAATGGGAGCGCTATGATCGCGGCCGCATGGATCGGGCAAGTTAAAAAGCGTTGGCAGGGATCAAATCGCTGGCAAAAAGCAGCGGTTTATTTAGCTGCGGTATTTTTTGTTTATTTGGTGTTATCTTTAAGCCTGCTCCCTTGGGTCATTAAGCAACAATTAGAAACACAACTTACCGCCAGTAGTGGCCATCCGGTTACAGTGCAACAGGTTTCTTACCACCCCTTAAAAATGTCGTTAACTTTACGTCAGTTTGCTATTCATGAAACGGCACCGGAACAAATCGAGCCTTTATTTAGCTTTGAACGTTTATACATCGACTTTACCTTAAGCTCCTTATTTTACTGGAGTTGGAACTTTGAGAAACTAGAGCTAGATGGTTTGTTTTTCCATTTAAGCCGTTTGAAAAACGGCGCTTTGAATATCGATAGTTTATTTCCGCCTGCTGCCGACGCCACACCAGCGGAGCCGCCAGCAAATAATCAATCCAGCCCTGTACCTCGCTTACGGGTTAAACAGTTCACTTTACGAAATGCCCATTTAAAACTGAGTGATAAGCTTCCTGAGGAAGCGGTGGACTTTGCTATTTCAGAATTTGATTTATCCCTCAGCGACTTTTATACCCAAAAAACAGGAGATGGCGCCAATGGTTACAATATTGATGCGCAAGTGGGGGAAAAGGGACGTTTAGCGTGGAGCGGTAATCTAGATTTACCGGCCTCTAGAGTCTCTGGAAACGTGAGTTTGGAGCAGTTTCAGTTACCTCATGTTTTTAGCTTTTTACGCCCCTATACCGATTTACGAATTACCCAAGGTGCGGTATCACTCAGTTCCAATTACTTGATTGATTACCAAGAGTTGTTTCAATTTACCACTGAGCAAGGCTCGCTGGAGATTACTGACTTTGAAGTGCAAGCCTTTGATCAAACGCGGTCTCAATTTAACGCTTTTTCTTTAAACAATATTGCCTTTAACTTGCAGCAACAGCAGCTTGATTTAGGTGACATATCGCTATCTGAGGGCATGCTGAGTGCGAGCTTTGATAAGCATTCACAGTTAGATTGGACTGACTGGTTTCATTTTGAAAAATTACTGGCAGAAACTCAAACAGATGAGCCCACACAAGAGCAAAGCGAGCCGGAATTAGCAGAGCAAACTACTCACGAACCGCAAAGCTCACCTTGGCTGATTTCTTTGAATAGCATCACCGGAAACGCTTTTACATTGGTTTTGGGTGAATCCTGGTTAGGGCAGCAGAAAACCCATTCGTTAAGTTTACAGCAATTGGAAGTAGGGCCATTCTCTAGCGATATGCAGCAAACCACTGAGCTGTCTTTGCAGGCAAAGTTGTATCAAGCTAGCTCCTTAGACGCTCGATTCAGTTTACTGGGTGCAGAGCAGCGTTTAGCGGGCCAGTTTAGCTTAAGCGATTTGCCTTTGACCCAATTAGAGAAGTGGTACGCTCCGTTTGTTCAGCTGCAAGTAGACAGTGGTGAACTAGCGCTAAGCAGCCATTTAAGCATCGGTTTTGCAGACGACTTTTTGCTAAATACTGAGCAAGGTAAGGTCAGCATATCTAAGTTAAGCTTAACGGCACCTGATGGGCCCGAACAAGAGGCGTGGTTAGCCTTAGAGGCTCTCTCTGCTCAAGCCATTGATGTTGACTTAAGTCAGCAAAACGTTGCCATTGGAGAGGTCACCAGCCAAGGCTTGGCTTTAAGGGCCAGCATTGATCAAGACGGCAATCTTGATGTACTCGAGCAGTTGGGCATAGAGCCAGCATCTGGCGACCTTGAGCAGCCTGAACATCAACAAAATGAACAGACCCAAACCGAGCTTAGCCAAACTAGCAAAGCAGATTCTCTAGCACTTGATACCGAGAATGTAACTCAAGCAAACGTTGAGTTGGAGACCAACAATGCTGACTGGTTGGTGAGTATTGATGTCATCAATGCCAGCGATTCTTCTTTTAGTTTTAGTGAACCTTTCTCCGGTGAAACGCTTAAACATCAACTTTCTGCGCCGTCTATTATTGTTGAAAACATAGCATCTAGCTTGAGCAAGCCAATTAGCTTGGCAGCGACTTTAGAGGCCGCCCAGGGTGGTGAATTGGTTCTTGGTGGTGAGTTTGCGATTGTCGAGCAAAGCGCAGAATTGGCCGTGCAAATAGACCAGCTTGATTTAGCTTTTTATCAGCCTTATATCGCTCAATATACCGAACTTAATATGCAGTCGGCGCTGTTTAGCACCGAGATGCAGCTAGGGCTCAATTGGCAACAAGGCTTTGATATCAACATGCAAGGGCCTTTGAGTGTGAATCAACTGCACTTAAAAGACGCGCGTGCCCAAGCCGACTTGCTCAAGTGGGCTGAGTTTAATGTAAGCCAGTTTGCGCTTAATACCGCCGAGCAAACAATTGCGCTTGGTGAGCTTAACTTTATTCAACCCTATTTCTTAATTCAAATCTCTGAAGATTTTTCGACTAATCTCGCCGGCATTGTTAAAAGCAGTGAGCAATCAACTCAGTCTGCGGAACCTTCGGAGCAAGCGGTGTCTTCAGAAGAAGCGTCAGAGGCTTGGCAAATTAGTATTGAACAAACCCAATTTAGCCAAGGCTTAGTCGACTTTGCCGATTTCTCTTTAAGCCCCAACTTTGCCGCTAAAATAGAAAAAGTTGCTGGTAAAATTGGTCGCCTGAGTCAAGATCCCGATCATCCCGCGGATGTGAGTTTAAGTGGTGAAGTTGATGGTTACGCACCAGTAAGTTTTGCCGGTAACGTTGCGCCGTTGGCTGAACAACCTGCTTTTGATGCGGCGTTAGATTTTAAACACTTAGAGCTTACTCGGCTGAATGCCTATTCTGGTACCTATGCGGGATACGTGATTGAGCGTGGGCAAATGTCTTTGGCGCTGGCTTACAAGCTTAAGCAAAATCAATTACAAGGCAGTAACCAAGTCTACATTGAGCAGTTGCAACTAGGGAAACGTACCGATAGCGATAAAGCTACCTCGCTACCCGTTGAGTTGGCTATTGCCTTACTGGAAGACGATCAAGGGGTAATTGATTTAGGTTTAGAAGTGAGTGGTGACGTAAACGATCCCGACTTTAATGTGGCGGGTTTGGTATTTAAAGCACTTGGTGGTGCCTTGAAAAAGATTATCACCTCGCCGTTTGCGCTTATAGGGTCTTTGATTGGTAGTGATGATACTTTAAACCAGGTGAGTTTTACCGCTGGCAGTAGTGAGATTGAAGAACAACAACTTAGCCAACTTAGCCAATTAGCTGAGGGCTTGAAAAAGCGACCGCAGCTTAAAATTGGAGTCGTGGGCTCTATTAATGCCGCTCAAGATATTCCTGCACTAAAACGTCAAGCCTTGGCAGAGCAATTAGTTGCCAGTGCGAATGTAGATATGCCCTTACACGCTATTAACCTAAGTGCCGTGTTAGACAACCGTAGTCTACGTACGGCGATGGTTAATTTAGCTCAGCAACAGCTCGATGAAACATCTCGAACGAAAGATCGTCAGCAGATCACCGAAAGCTTAAAAGAGCAACAAAGACTTAATCCCGATAACCTAAATATGGAACTGCACAGCTTGTGGTATCAGCGTTTAGTTGATTTGATTGAACTGAGTGAGACCGAGCTAGAAGCCTTTGCCGAACAGCGTGCTATTGCCGTGAAAGATGTGCTTACAGAGCAAAATGGCCTGCCTATAGATCGCACCTTTGTACAGCGGCAGGCCTTAGATAAACAAAGTGGAAAAATGCTGGTGACGCTTAGTATTATTGCAGACTAAATACTTGTTTTAGTTGCCTTAAGTAAGCGCCTAAGGATAATGCCAGCAGGTTTTGTAAGGAAATGTAGTATGCAAACTCTTAGCTTGGTGGCTGAGCACGACGACTTCTTGGTGATTAATAAACCCAGTGGTGTGAATTTTCACACTGAATCAGATGAGTTGGGGCTGGTAGAGCAAGCTCGTCAGCAATTCGCTAGCGAGCTTTGGCCGGTACATCGCTTAGATAAGCTTACTTCTGGTTTGCTTCTTCTGGCTAAAAGCAAAGTGGCTACGGCACGTTTTCAAGAATTGTTTAGCCAAGGTTTAGTCAATAAATACTATCTCGCCTTAGCGACAAATAAGCCGAAAAAGAAACAGGGTTTGATTAAAGGCGACATGCTTAAAGCGCGTAATGGATCGTGGAAGTTAGGGCATAGCCAAAGTAAACCTGCTATTACTCAGTTTTTTAGTTATGCCTTGCTGCCTAAGCGCCGTTTGTTTTTACTTAAACCCCATACTGGCCGTACTCATCAATTAAGGGTGGCCTTAAAAAGCCTAGGTTCACCCATTTTAGGGGATGTTCGATATAGCGGTGATAGTGCTGAACGCGGCTATTTACATGCTTACGGGCTCACCTTTGATTGGCATGGGGAACAATTGCGTTTTCTTGCTACCGGTAATTTAGATGGTGAGTTTGAGCGCTTTGAAGTAGCCGAAAAAATAGTCAGCTTGGCTAAGCCCTGGGATATGAACTTCCCGACATTAAGTGGCCCAACTGCCAAATAAAAAAAGAGCCGCATAATGCGGCTCAAAACGTAGGATGACTATTAGGCTTCTTCGACCGAATTAAATGTTGTTGGTTCATCATCGTTATCTAAATCATCTTCACCAATGCCTTTCAGTTTGGCAATAAGCATACCGGTAATCACTAAGGTAGTAACGACACCGGCAACCGTTGATATAGTCATTGGCAAGCCAAAACCTAAGGTGCTTGAGTTTAGGATAAAGGTCACTACAACGGTGGTCATAAACATGGCTGGAACAGTGGTTATCCAGTGGAATTTATCGTTGCGCAACAAGTAAGCGGTGGCTGTCCACAACATCATTACTGCGGTAGTTTGGTTGGCAAATCCGAAATAGCGCCAAATTACCCCAAAGTCTACTTGAGTTAGAATACCGCCAATAATGAAGATAGGCAGGGCAATTAAGAGGCGGTTTTTAACCGGTTTTTGTGAAAGATTAAAGTACTCAGCCAAAATTAAACGGCTAGAGCGGAACGCAGTATCGCCCGAAGTAATCGGTAAAATAACCACACCTAAGAAAGCTAAAATCCCACCAAATACGCCCAATAAGCCAAATGATGCATCGTAAACCACTTTACCTGGGCCGCCGTTGGCTACTGCCGCTTGTAAGCCTTCCATAGAGTTGAAGAACGATAGCGCAATAGCACACCAGATTAAGGCTATTACACCTTCGCCAATCATCGCGCCGTAAAACACGAAGCGACCATTGCTTTCATTTTCTACACAGCGCGCCATTAATGGAGACTGAGTTGCGTGGAAGCCTGAAATAGCGCCACAAGCAATGGTAATAAATAAGGCAGGCCATAGCGGTAAATCGTTAGGGTTCATATTGGTGAACATTTGGCTTACTTCAAAGCTACCCATTACTTGGTGTTCGCTAGAAAATGCCACTGCAGTAATTAAACCCACCGACATAAAGATAAGTAGTGCGCCAAATAAGGGGTAGAAGCGACCAATAATTTTGTCGATAGGAACAATGGTAGCGATGATGTAGTAAACAAAGATGAGGCTAACCATTGTGCCCAAACCTAGGCTTACACCAGCTTGGTCGTTGATAAGGTTGGTTAACATGCCGGCGGGAGCCGAAACAAAAACTACACCCACTAACAGTAGCAACACAATGGCAAATACATTCATAAAGTGACGCGCGCTTTTGCCTAGGTAGCGACCAGAAAGCGAAGGCACTGAAGCGCCACCATTACGTACCGACAACATGCCTGAGAAGTAATCGTGAGTTGCCCCCGCGAAAATACAGCCAACAACAATCCATAACATGGCTGCAGGGCCATAAAGCGCACCCATAATAGGACCAAAAATAGGGCCTACACCAGCAATGTTGAGTAGTTGAATTAGGTAAACTTTTTTCTTCGACATTGGCACATAATCCACACCATCCTGCTTAGCGTAAGCAGGCGTTTGTCGATGTTCCTTAATGCCAAAAACCTTTTCAACAAAGGCGCCGTAAATGAAGTAGCCGCCGAGCAATGCTGCGACGCAAAATAGAAACCAAAGCATGTCGTCCTCTCAGTACTTAGTTGTAATCGAGAACAGAATAAGTGTGAACATTGAAAGGCGCAGCCGAAGCTTAACTAAGCGGCGCTATGTTAGGGTAAATGGTCGAAATAGCGGTTTAGTGGTTATACTATTTTCAGGCGAACAGGTGCAATGTACTAACAGCCTATAAACCAAAGTGCTCTTTAATGGCTTTAAAGTAGCGGCGGCTTACTGGCAGTTGCGCACCACTTTTAGTAAACAATACCGCGCCGCCGTTCTCTTCTAACGATATCTCCAAAATAGCATCTACATTGACTAAGTGTTGCCGATGACAGCGCAATAAGGGCGACTTTTCTTCCAGTACTTTTAGCGTGAGTTGGGTATGGTTAATACCTTGTGAGGTCGCCACATGCACTCCGCTTAAATCACTTGAGGCGTATTCAATGTCTTCTAAGCGAATCAGTTTTACTCGCTGCTGAAAATAACAAGGAATGAGCTTGAGCTGTTGGTTTTTCAACATGTCTTGGTAAGAGTGAGGGGCTAAAGTACCTTCTGAGAGTAGTGATGGCTCTGTTGACTCTGGTAAGCGTTCTTGCAGTCGCTTTATTGATTTACATAAACGCTTTGGGTCAATGGGCTTGAGCAAATAATCTACCGCATTCTGTTCAAAGGCATCTAAAGCGAATTGGTCGTAGGCGGTAACAAATATAATCGCGGGTGCATTGTCACTATCCAGCATATTAGCTAGCTCTAACCCACTAATTTGCGGCATTTCTATATCAAGAAAGAGTACATCAGCTTCTAGCTGTTTAAGGTGCTTCAAGCATTCAATAGCATTACCAAATTGGCCCACCACCTCAAGTTGCGGGTGATGTTGTAGCAATTCGAACAACTCTTCGCGTGCTAGTGGTTCATCATCAACAATAATGGCTCTCATGGGTTTGGCTCCAGAGGTAGTGATATCACCACGCGAGTATATTGGTGTAACTGACATTCAATTTGTAAGGCGTATTGTTCGCCAAAGGCATTACGCAAACGCGTATCAACAATGTGCATGCCTAAGCCTTCGCTGGTGACTTGTTCCGGTTTTTGGTAAAGGCCTGCGTTGTCTTCTACCACTAACTGTTTTATGCCATTTTTAATTCGACTATAAATGGTTATTTCACCGGTCTCGAGCAAGTGAGCGGTACCATGCTTAATGGCATTTTCTACTAAGGGTTGCAGAGTAAAGGTGGGTAATTCAAGTTGCAGAAAAGACTCATCAATAGCTTGTTTTACCACTAAACGATCGGCAAAGCGCACCTGCTCAATATGTAGGTAAGCATTAACATGTTCGAGTTCTACGCTGACTAAACTGGTTTGTTGATTGCGTTTTAAGTTAATCCGCAAAAACAGCGCTAAGTCAGCAATTAACTCGCGTGCCGAACTGGCGTCGCGCTTCACTACCGCGCTAATTGTATTAAGAGCGTTAAATAAGAAATGAGGGTTTATTTGGGCGCGAGCCAATTTTAATTCGGCTTCTGTTAACAATTGCTGTTGCTGATGCACGTGGCTATCACGCAGTTGCTCGGCAATCACTTTGGCGATACCTTCGCCTAGCGCTCGGTTAATGTGTAAAAACAAGCGACGTTTCGATTCATACAGTTTTACGGTACCAATCACTTCTTTGTCGCTGCCGCGAATTGGTACCACAAGCGACGAACCCAAGGGGCATTTGTCACTGCTGCTGCATTGATAGGGCTCTTCTACACCGTCGGCAAATACCACGCGATTTTCTTTAATGGCTTGGTAAGTTTGTTTCGACGATATTGGCCGGCCAGCGCTGTGGTGGTCGCTGCCCAAGCCCGTATAGGCTAATACTTGCTGGGTATCGGTAATGGCTACCGCAGATACGCCGGTTTCTTCATGAATGATGTTGGCAATGCGCACTGCGTCTTGTTGTTTGAAACCTTGATGAAAAATGCCCACCATCCGCTGCGCTAAATTAAGTGCTTTGGCCGAAGAGTGGCTACTAAATTTATCGTATAAACGGCGGCGGTCGCGGATCATCATCATAAACAATGCCGCGCCTATTGAGTTGGCGAGCACCATCGGCAAGGCGATAACTTCCACCAGTGCAAGGGCTTGGTCAAAGGGTTTTGCAATGGCCAAAATCAGCAGCATTTGCAGGGTTTCTGCTATTAGTGTGGCAACAAAGGCGATAGTGGGGGAAAACAAGTGCTCGTTATGATGGCTGCGATGGCGGATCCATAAGTGAAACAAGCCGCCGACTAAGCCTTCTAAAGTGGTTGAAACTGCACAGGCAACATCGGTAAAACCGCCCATAAAGTAACGATGCATACCGCCAGTAAACCCGACTAGCAATCCTAATATTGGGCCACCAAACAATCCGCCCAACACCGCACCAACAGCGCGAGTATTGGCAATGGCATCATCAATGGCTAAACCGAAATACGAGCCCAAAATACAAAAGCCGGAAAACAAGCAGTAAATGGTAAGGGTATTAGGTAGCCGAGGAGATAAATTAGTGAGGGGTAAAAAGGCTGGTGTTTTACTTAATAGGTAAGCGATAACCAGAAAAACGCTCATTTGTTGGGCTAAAGATAACAGCAGGGAAAAATCACTCAATATCATCAGCTATTAGAGCCTCGCAAGTTGGCGAAAGGATATCTGGTATTCACAGTAGATAGCAGCATATTAGCATACTGTTTGTGGCAACTAATAGGACTTACCAAAACTGCTGGTAATGCTCTTAACAAGCTGGTAACGCTTGACCGCTTGCAAATGGTGTAAGCACTGGTATTGTGATGGGTTTCTATAATAATTAATCCCGCTACGGGAAAGGAAATGTGTGGCTAAATCCGCCACCGGAGTAAGAGAGCAAATGCAAAAAGATCCAATTAACGATATTCATATTTCGTCAGAACAAGTTTTAATCACTCCTGAACAGCTTCGTGAGAAGTTGCCTGCGTCAAAAGAAGCGCTGCAATTTGTTCTAGAATCTCGCCAAACAATTGCCAATATTTGTCATCATCGCGACCCGCGTTTGTTGGTGATTGCTGGTCCTTGTTCGATTCACGACCTAGACCAAGCCAAGGAATATGCGACGCGCTTGAAGAAGCTGCACGACCAGTATCAAGATCGCTTGTTTATTGTTATGCGGGTTTATTTTGAAAAACCTCGTACTACAGTGGGTTGGAAAGGCTTTATTAACGACCCTCACATGGATAACTCGTTCGACGTAGAAACAGGCTTGCACAATGCTCGTGAACTACTAACTTGGACTGCTGAGTTAGGTTTACCGGTGGCTACTGAAGCGCTAGATCCAATTAGCCCACAATACTTGTCTGAGCTATTCTCTTGGGCAGCCATTGGCGCACGAACTACTGAATCGCAAACTCACCGAGAAATGGCCAGTGGTTTATCTATGCCTGTTGGTTTCAAAAATGGTACTGACGGCAATTTAGGTACGGCGATTAATGCGATGCAATCTGCAGCTTCTTCACACCGTTTCATGGGCATTAACCAACAAGGCCAAGTGTCGTTGTTGCAAACCCAAGGTAACCCAGACGGTCACGTAATTTTACGTGGTGGTAAGCAACCTAACTACGATTCAGTGAACGTGGCATTGGCAGAGCAAGCGATGGAAAAAGCCGGTTTAGCGCCTAAGCTAGTGGTTGACTGTAGCCATGCTAACTCAAGCAAGAATCATGAATTACAGCCATTAGTTGCCGCAAACGTGATTAACCAGATCGAAGAAGGCAATAAATCAATTATTGGCTTAATGTTAGAAAGTAACTTGGAAGCAGGTAATCAACCGAGTGAAGCGCCTAAGTCAGATCTTAAATACGGTGTATCGGTAACCGATGCATGTATTGACTGGACATCTACAGCAACCTTGTTAGACAAGATGTTTAACGATCTTAGCGACAGCTTAGCCAAACGCTTGGCAAAATAATAACGGAAACAACATGGTTCAAGCTCTAAATCTCTTGCGTGACCAAATCGATGAAGTTGATCAGCAACTTCTTGATTTGCTGCAACAACGTATTCAGCTGGTGCACAAAGTTGGCGAAGTAAAAACGCAACATGGCTTGCCTATTTATGCCCCCGACCGCGAAGCCGCCATGCTGGCTAAGCGTCGTGCAGAAGCTGAAAATAAAGGTGTGCCACCTGCACTGATTGAAGATGTGTTACGCCGAGTGATGCGTGAGTCTTATACCAGTGAAAAGGACAGTGGTTTTAAAACCATTAAACCTGAGTTAGGTAACATTGTTGTGATTGGTGGTCGCGGGCAACTGGGGCGTTTGTTTGTGCAAATGTTTACGTTGTCGGGCTACCAGGTTGATGTTATTGGTAAAGAAGATTGGCAACAAGCCCCCGAGCTGTTTGCTAATGCCGGTTTGGTTTTGGTATCGGTACCCATTAACTTAACCGAGTCGGTGATTGCTCAACTCGGGAATTTGCCAAAAGATTGTATTTTGGCAGACATCACCAGTATTAAAGCTGCTCCTTTGAGTAAAATGCTCGCAGTGCATCAAGGCCCAGTTGTTGGGTTGCACCCGATGTTTGGCCCAGATGTACCAAGCTTAGCAAAACAAGTGATTGTGTATGCTGATGGGCGCGGTAGCGAGCAATACCAGTGGTTATTGCAGCAAATGGGCATTTGGGGCGCGCGCTTACATGCTGTGGAAGCCGAAAGCCACGATAAAGCGATGACATTGATTCAGTCTTTGCGTCACTTTACTTCGTTCGCTTATGGCATGCATTTAGCGCAAGAAGATGCAGATTTAAAACTGCTGCTTGATTTAAGTTCGCCGATTTATCGCTTGGAGCTAGCCATGGTAGGGCGCTTGTTTGCTCAGTCGCCTGATTTGTATGCCGATATTATTATGGCCTCGGATCAAAGCACCGCTATGATCAAACGTTATCACCAGCACTTTGGGCAATTGGTTGAGCTAATTGAAAGCAAAGACCGAGCAGGCTTTATTGCTTGTTTTGAGCGTGTTAGTCAATGGTTTGGTGATTACTCACAAGAGTTCTTGGAAGAAAGTAGAAGTTTGTTACAGCAAGCTAATGACAGCCGCCGCTCTTAAGTATTGCCTTTGAATATTAGCCAGTCTTTATGACTGGCTTTTTTGTGCCTGCGATGGGGCTTAAAGGTGCTTTTCGGTAAGGGTTTGTACTTGTAGCTCGTAGTCAGTAATTTTGCTGCTTAGCCACGCTAATGCATCGGTTTTATCGATAAATATTTGTACTGTTTCACCCGCTTGAATATATATCTGGCTCAGGTGCCATTTGGCTAACTCTGGTACGCTAGCATGGGTAAGGATAAGTGCAGTGGCTACTCGGCCACGTTGCTTTTCAATCTTAAGCCATTCAATTAATTGATTAGCAGCATCTTCAGTGTAAAAGGTTTCTCCATGGAAAGTGGCTAATACAGCCCAGGGAGAGTCTAACAACTTATCCAATATGGGAGCCGCGGCGCTGCCACTCTCTTCCATTTGTTCGAGATTCCAAGGGCCGGTGCCCTCAATTTCCATTATCTGTCCGTTCAGTGCGAACTCAATACTACCGTGTGCTTCTCGCAATGCCGCCTCCCGCTAAAACTAAACCGACGAAATTGTATTGGCTTGTCTTTTCAAGTTTACGTTAGATCGCTATTTCAGCAAGTTTCAACTCGTCATTTCGACTAAATGATTAGTCAGTAAATAGCCAATGTTAAGCCTTGTTTTCTGGCATTAAGGTGCGCTAAAAAAGTTACTATGTTGCTGGCTTTCGCCTTGTTTAAGCGCTAGGTTACTGCTGTTGCGGTATAGCCAATTGTGATTGATAACAATGCTTTTTGCACTGGCGAAGTCTAATAAAATACCAGCCCGTTTATGTTGATAAATGTGGTTGTTGTGGATTTCTATATTGCTCACTAAACCGCTACCTTTGGGGTGTTGGTAGATCAAAATGCCATCTTCATCGGTATCAAAGAATAGGTTATCAAATATCTCAATATCACTGACCGAGCCGTTGCCTTCAGTCATAATTGCCATCGCCCCGGCACCTTCAAATAAGCGTTCTTCGCTTTGCTCATTAAATGCTTCGCGAATATTATGTACTGTGTTGTTGTATATCTTAATGTTCTTTACAAAGGGCGGGCTAAAACCCAGCAAACCTCCAGCATCTAAATAAATACCTCGACGATGTAAGCCATGAATAAGATTGTTATGAATACTGCCGTTTTTTACGCCTTCTTTTAAGTCAATGCCTTCGCCGCCAAAGCGTGGATTGCCACCATCAAAAATCTGATTATTTTTGATTTCGAAATCGTGTACCCCGTTAGCCACAGTGATGGCTTCGTTATAGCCATTGTTGGCATTGTCATCTTCGCCTAAGCATGCTTGCTGAATAATGTTTCCGTCGATGGTTAGCTGGCTAAGGTTATTGTATTGCTGAGGATCTTGTTGCCATGCTACCCCCCACACGGCAATGCCAGACTGTACAGTTTGAAAGGTATGATTGTTGCGAAGCGTGATATGGCTAACAGGCTTAGCGCTTGAGCCTTCAAGGTAAATACCATTAAACGCTTGCTGAATAGTAAAACCTTCGATGGTGATGTGGCTCTGCTGCTTGATGCTAAAACCCGCACCTATTAGTAAAGTGTTCGCACGTTCCCCGGGCAGGCTGCTAATGGTGATGGCTTGATTGTATTGACCCGAACTATTGATGTTCACAGGGATGCTTAAGTGATATTGACCCGGAGTAACCCATAGCTGGTCGCCAGCAGCCAGTTGATTAACGGCGTATTGTAAGTTGTTCCACGGTTTAGCGCGGCTGCCATCTGCTGGAACTGTGTTGCTGATTGCATTAACACCGTTAGTGACAAAGTAGTCTGCGGCAAATACATTGGAGATGGAGCCTATAAAGACTAAGCCCCCAATAAGCCTGCCTATGAGCAACTGACAACAAGCAAACATAACGCTTTTAGCCTCCTTAATCCCAACAGTCATTGCAGTTTACTAAGGGCTAAGCATAAATTCAGTGTGTTACTGCTCGTTTAAAAGAGCTGAGCTGCATTTAGCAACACAGATTTAAGCGCTTTGGCTTAGGCTGATGAGCCTAATTCATGGGCTTTTAGAGGGCGTAAGTGCAGGGCAAACCTAGATTAACGGCCTGAAAGGAAAAAAACATGCTTATTTAACACTTTCATTGCGGCAAACTATGTTTATTCGCCGCTATATTGGTTAAAATTGCGCGTTTTTGGTACTTCGACGCAGGTCATTACACGATGTTTGAAATTAATTCGGTGAACAATTCTCTAGCAGATATTAAAGAGCGCACAGAAGTGCTCCGGAGGTATCTTTGACTACGATGCAAAAGCAGAGCAGTTAGAAGAAGTTAGTCGCGAATTAGAACAGCCCGAAATTTGGAATGATCCAGCACGTGCCCAAGCGCTAGGTAAAGAGCGCTCGGCGCTTGAGTTAGTGGTAAAAACCATTGATAACCTGACTCAAGGCATAGAAGATGTGGCCGGTTTGGTTGAGCTTGCGGTAGAGGAAGAAGACCAAGAAACCTTTGACGAAGCCGAGGCTGAAGCTCAAGACCTGATTACTCAATTAGAAAAGCTAGAGTTTCGCCGCATGTTTGCTGGCGATATGGACGAAAGCGATTGTTATATCGATATTCAATCAGGCTCTGGCGGCACCGAGGCTCAAGACTGGGCCAATATGATGCTGCGTATGTATTTACGTTGGTGTGAAGCTCATAAATTTAAAGCTGAATTAGTTGAAGTGTCGGATGGTGATGTTGCTGGTATTAAAGGCGCCACCATTAAAGTCAGTGGTGAATATGCTTACGGCTGGCTTCGGACCGAAACGGGTGTACACCGCCTAGTACGTAAATCGCCGTTTGATTCTAGCGGACGTCGTCATACGTCGTTTGCGTCGGCATTTATCTACCCAGAAATTGATGACAGTATTGAAGTTGATATTGATACTGGTGACTTACGGATTGACGTATACCGCGCTTCCGGTGCTGGTGGTCAACACGTAAATAAAACCGAATCTGCGGTGCGTATTACCCATTTGCCTACCAATACGGTTGTGCAGTGTCAAAGTGGTCGTTCGCAACACAAGAACAAAGACGAAGCAATGAAGCAGCTAAAAGCTAAATTGTTTGAGTTAGAGCTGCAAAAACAAAATGCCGAGAAGCAAGTGGCAGAAGATAACAAGTCGGATATTGGCTGGGGCAGCCAAATTCGTTCTTATGTATTAGATGATTCGCGGATTAAAGACCTTCGAACTGGCATTGAGAACCGAAATACTCAGGCCGTGTTAGATGGTGATTTAGACAAATTTATAGAAGCTAGCCTTAAGTCAGGGCTGTAACGAGCAAGGTTTTCACAATGTCAGAACAAACAGAACAAAGTCTGGAACAAGCAGCACAAGAAGAAAATAAACTGATCGCAGAGCGTCGCGCTAAGTTAGACAAAATTCGCGAAACTTGCTCGGCTAATGGCCACCCAAATGACTTTAAACGTGAGCACTTAGCTGACGATTTACAGCAACAGTTTGGCGAACAGTCTAAAGAAGATTTAGAGGCTGCTGGTAACGTAGCTGCTATTGCTGGCCGTATTATGGCAAAACGTGGTCCTTTCTTGGTGCTACAAGACGTATCTGGTCGCATTCAGGCATACGCGCCTAAACAAGTACAAAAAGATCTTAAAGAGATTGGCGGCCTAGACATTGGTGACATCATTGGGGTTAAAGGTGCGCTGCATAAATCAGGTAAAGGTGATCTTTACGTGAACATGGACGAATACACTTTGCTCACTAAAGCATTGCGTCCATTGCCTGAAAAATTCCATGGTTTAACTGACCAAGAGCAGCGTTACCGCCAGCGTTATGTTGATTTGATCGTGAACGACGATTCACGCCAAGCCTTCAAGGTGCGCTCTAAGTTGGTAGCCGGTATTCGCCGCTTTATGGAGTCTAAGGACTTCATGGAAGTGGAAACGCCAATGATGCAAGTGATCCCTGGCGGCGCCACGGCACGTCCATTTGTCACTCATCACAACGCGCTAGATCAAGAGATGTTCCTGCGTATCGCACCAGAACTTTATTTGAAGCGTTTAGTGGTAGGTGGCTTTGAGCGCGTATTCGAAATCAACCGTAACTTCCGTAACGAAGGTCTGTCGCCGCGCCATAACCCAGAATTCACTATGATGGAATTCTACATGGCCTACTCTGACTACAACGATCTAATGGATCTAACCGAAGAAATGCTGCGCACTGTAGCGGTTGAGGTTCTAGGCTCTTCTTCTATGCCTTATGGCGAAGAGACAGTGGAGTTTGCTGGTAGCTACCCACGCTTGAGTATGTTGCAAGCGATTAAGCAGTACAATCCAGAGCACACCGATATTCAAGCTTTAGATTACGACAAAGTGCAAGACCGCGAGCACATGGTTAGCATTGCTAAATCAGTTGGTGTTGAAGTAGAGAAGTTCTGGACTTGTGGCCAGCTACTTGAAGAGATCTTCGGTGAGACTGCTGAGCCTAAGCTAATTCAGCCAACCTTTATTACCGAATACCCAGCAGATATTAGCCCACTAGCGCGTCGTAACGACGACAACGCCTTCATCACTGACCGTTTTGAGTTCTTCATCGGTGGCCGTGAAGTCGCGAATGGCTTCTCTGAGCTTAACGATGCGGAAGACCAAGATGCGCGCTTTAAGGCGCAGGTTGAGGCTAAAGATGCTGGCGATGATGAAGCGATGTTTTACGACGCCGATTACATCACCGCCTTAGAGCACGGCCTACCACCAACGGCTGGCCAAGGTATTGGTATTGACCGTCTAGCGATGCTCTTCACCAACACTCATACCATTCGTGATGTGATTTTGTTCCCAGCGATGCGCCCACAAGCCTAAAGCTGACAGATAAATCATTAAAGCCACGCACTTTTAAAAGTGTGTGGCTTTTTTTTTACTTTTTTTAGTTATAGTAACAATGATTGAATGTACGACAATATTTGGCGAACCAAGGGAGAGGGATAGTGAAGATGCTTATGTGGGGATTAGTAATAGTTGTGCTGGCAGTGGGGGGATTAATGACCTTTAAGAATCTAAAAGAGCCTGGTGATTTAGGGCTTAATGCTGGTCGTTTAGCGCCGCTAGCCAGTTCACCTAATGGCGTTTCTAGCTACGCAGAAGAAGATGACAAAAAAGTTGCGCCTTTAGCCTTTAAGGCTGATCTAAAAAGTACCCAGTTAGCGGCTTTGCGCGCTTTTGCACATATGCCAAATAACAAAGTGGTGTCACGTAATGGTGACTACGTGCATGTTGTGTTTTTTAGTCCCAAGGTGGGTTATCGTGATGATGTGGAACTGTATTTTGATGAAACCAATCAACTCTTACATTTCCGCTCTCAATCGCGCGTAGGTTACTCCGATATGGGGATAAATAAGCTTCGTTATCAAGAGTTTGCAAAGTTATACAATGAAGCCGATTAAGCATTCATAAAAGCGTGAGCCAAGTTGCAGTTAGCGCAGCTTGGCTTTACCAAGTGGGTTTTATTGGCTTAGCTTAGAAGAACCTTATTCACATGCGGTGATTCAGTGAAAGCTCTAATTACTAGTTTTCTAATTCTTTTCTGTAGCGCTTTAATGGCCGAATCGGCTAATCCTAAACCTCGTTATTTAGTGGTACCTAAAACGGTAACCAATCCCTTTTTCGATGATGTAGAAAAGGGCTGTTTACAGGCTGCTGCAGAATTAGACGTGGAATGTATTTATCTCGGGCCCGAAGAAGCCGATGCGAGATACCAAGACCAAATTATTACCCAGCAAATAGAACAAGGCGTTGATGGCATTTCGGTGTCGGTGATTAACTCGCGAGTATTAACCCACCGCAGTATGTTGCTGGCTAAGCAACATAAGGTGCCGGTAGTGACTTTTGATTCCGACTTTTCTGAGCAGGCTTTAGCGCAAAACCCCACGTTGCGTTATAGCTATATTGGTACCGACAACTTCCAGTTCGGTTTTCAATTAGGCCGCTTAACCCAGGCCTTAAAGCCAAAGGGCGGTGCGTTTTGTATCTTAACAGGGCATAAAGGTGCTGCTAACTTGGTTGAACGCATAAATGGTGTTTATGCAGGGCTAGGGTTCAACAGCAAAGGCAATAGCGAGCTCTGGGAAGAACACAGTCGCTGCCCAATCCATTCAGACGACGAAGCACTACGATCGCTGAATAACCTAGATAGAATGGTGCGCTTACATCAATACGAACCTAAATTGCTAGATGCAGTGATTACCGTCGGTGCTTGGCCACAAACCCTTGAGTTTAAGTACACCGAAATTATTAGCCCTTACCAAAAAACGCTAGACTCAAAAAACTTACTGCTGATTTTTGGCGATACCTTAGAGGTGCAGAAGCGCCTACTTGCTCAAGGTTTAGCCCATGGAAATGTAGGGCAGTCTCCTTATGATATGGGCTATCAGTCAATTTATACCCTGCACAGTATTCATCAAGGTAATGCGGTAGAGCCGATTATTCATACCAAGTTGGAGCGCTGCGTTTACGGCCAACAGCCACTTTGTCAATAAATCACACTTTGCTGGTTGCTTACAATTAAGTCATTGAGACCTTGTTGTTTTTATGCAGAATAATGAGACTTTTCTTTTACGACAATCAGCATTTTGAAGCTCTCAGCGTTAAGTTCTCCCCTCGCTAAAAAACTCGGGCATTCTCACTTGCGCGTGGCGGGAGAGTATTGGCATTTAAGCGATCTGCTGCAGCTGCAACATATCTTGCTGAGTCATGCGCCGAGCCTGAAAGAAGGTTTGGTATGGTGGAGTAAAAGCTTATCTCTGTTTGAACGTAATGTTTATATCGAGATCAGTGAATCCAATGAGAGTCTTGATTTAACCTTATCGACTCGAGACCAGCAAAACCTGCCAGCTTGGAGTGAGCTGTTACTAACAGATTTACACGCTAGTCTGTCTTCGCAGGTGAAAACAGAATTGGTGTCGGTAACCAGTAAATTATGTTTCCGGGTGAGTTTACAAGAGCTAGAGCCGCAGCCCGCTAAGCCTGCATTGCATAGTTTTGCTAAAAAAGTCTTTTTATTGCTGCAGCATCAAGCCATTGAATCACCTGATTTACAGTCTCAGCTAAAGCGCACCATTCAGCGTGCTATTGATAAGCCCTTGAGCATTGATGTTGTTGCCAAACAACTGGGTTTATCAACCCGCACTTTGCAGCGTCGGCTAAGCGAAAAACAGCTTAACTTCTCTAAATTGGTCGATGATGAAAAACAAACCTTAGCGCTTAATTTATTGGCCGATACCCACTTATCTGTTGCTCAAGTGGCCTTGAAACTGGGTTATGATGATCCGTCCAATTTTCATCGTTCGTTTCGACGCTGGTTTAGTTTTACTCCTAGCTTTTATCGGCAGCAATGCCAACAAAACCGTATTCAAGTAAACCAGCAACCGGTGCGTTTGCACTATGCGCGCGGCTCCATTGGGCTGCCTGGAGAGTTGCATACTCAAGAAGGGCAGGTTTGGTTAGAAGTAGACAATATTGCCTTTGAAAAGGTGGTAACAGTTGAATGCAAAGATCAAGATGGCATTTGGCGCCACTATCCCGCTTTTTTTGATGACTTTCTGGCAGACGGCACCGAGCTATGGTCTACCGCTAACCTACCAGTGGCACAACCACTGAGCTTTAGGCTCCGCTATGATGTTGACGGCGAAACTTATATTGATGACAACCAGCAACGCGATTATTTAGTTAGTGAGCGCCTGTTGCTGGGAGCGCCCGCGTATATTGTGCCTACCTTGAGTATTATAAAAACTGGTTTTGCTTATCAATTGTTTATCGAGTTGGCGTGTCGTATAGCTAATGTAGATAAAATACTATGTTACCTAGGCGAGCACCCTGAACCGCTGGCTTTACAGCAAGTAAGCACTAACTCGCAATATAGCGTTTGGACCTTATCCAGTCCTTTTCCGGCTTTGGCAAAACAATGTCATTTTCGGTTATATGACAAATATAACCAAGAGCTGGCACTGCATCACTACCCTAAACACTACCAATTTGTCCCTCCGCTGATGTAAACAAGGTTTAGCACCTTTCACCTACAGTAAAATTGTTGCAGCCTTCACAAAGTGCTTTTACTGGCATGCTAACGCCTAGTATTTGGCACCAAGTGACACCATTTTTCATCTGCCTTTGCTTTATTGTTTGGCTCACTATCATTCACAATGGAAGGCGATATGAGCGTAATGAGTAACAATATAATGAAGCCAGCAAATATACTGGCTTTGTCTGTGGCACTGGCATTAAGTGGCTGTAATTCTGATGATGAGGCTCAAGTCGTCAATGGCAGCCATGTGGCATCACCAGAGTGGCAAGAGCAGATTATTTATTTCCTGATGATTGACCGTTTTAATAATGGAGACCCAAGTTTAAGTGATCAAGGCCAAGGGGAGTTTGACCCTAGCTCGGATAAAAAATTTAGTGGTGGTGATTTGGTGGGAGTCAGCGACAAGCTCGACTACATTCAACAGCTGGGTGCAACCTCAGTATGGATAACCCCTCCGGTGGCTAATCAATGGTGGGATAACGAGCAAAACTATGGCGGTTATCATGGTTATTGGGCGCGTGATTTTCAGCAGGTTGACGAACACTTCGGCGACCTCGCCAGTTATCAAGCGCTGGCAAGCGACATTCACAGTCGCAATATGTTTTTAATTCAGGACATTGTGACTAACCATGTTGGTAATTACTTCACTTATGATAAGCCCTGGGAATACGACGCCAGCCAACCTTGCGAAGGCTTTCGTTTGACCAATAATCCTCTTGTCGAGGGGCAGGTTTTACCTTATCCGCTCAATCTTAATAGCTGTAAAGCAGATGGCACGGGCAGCTACCATTGGACACCAAGCATTAGTGATCATAATAATCCAGATCAGGAGAAAAACTGGCAGCTTTCAGATCTCGATGATCTAAATACCGAAGATCCGGAAGTGAGGGCTTATTTGAAGCAAAGCTACCGTAAATGGATTAGAGAAGTGGGGGTAGATGCATTTCGTATTGATACGGTGAAGTTTGTTGAACATGAGTTTTGGCATGATTTTCTACATGCCGACAATGGTGTAATGGCGCAAGCAGAGCAAACCGGGCGGCAACAGTTTTTAACCTTTGGTGAAGTATTTGAAAGCTCGACGGCATACAACACCGAGGGTGAACAAAAAATGCTAAGTTACTTGGGTGAGGGAGACGCCAAGCAACTGGGCTCATTACTCAACTTCCCTCTGCAAACCACTATGACGCGGGTTTTTGCAAGTGGACAGCCAACCGATTACTTACGTTTTCGTTTAGAAAAAATGATGGAGTTGTTTCCTAACCCTTATTTAATGCCGAATTTTATTGATAACCACGATATGCCACGCTTCTTGTCTCAAGCTAGCCAAGCTGATTTGAAGCAGGCTCTCATCACTATGTTATCTATTCCGGGGATCCCGGTTATTTACCAAGGCACCGAGCAAGCGATGAGTGCTAGCCGTGATGCGATGTTTGACGGTGGTTATCGTGATGACGGTGAGTCTAAAGACTCCTTTGAGCAAAATAGTGAAATGTATTTGTTCATTCAAGCGCTAGCCGCACTGCGTACACAAAATGCGGTGATGACGCGTGGCGATATTAAGGTAATAGCCAGTGATAAATCGGGAGCAGGCGTATTTAGTTTTATTCGAACGTTGGGCGACGAAGAAGTTTTAGTGGTAATGAATACGGCAAATGCGCCTATGTTGCTTAATCGCTTAAACTTGCAACAACCAGAAGGGACGGTATTTGAGCAACAGCTGCAGGCCAATTGGTTGCAAGCACCAGCAGGCTTAGTTAGCGATGCTAATGGCGAAGTTAGCCTTGAGTTACCCGCAAAGGCAGCAGTTATTTATTTTAAAACCCAGCAAACAGCAGCGGTTAATACCCCCGACTTAGGTATTCGCTTAGATGATGATTGGGCGGATCGAACCATTACCCAAGACACAGTAGTGAGCGGTAGTGCCGAGCCCAATGCTAAATTGCAGTTAGTGGTAAACGGTAACTTAGCAAACGCCACTGATATTAAAGCAGACCAAAGTGGGCAATGGACAAGTTTGTTATCTACTCGTCACTTTGCTATTGGTAAACAATCGCATCGTTTTGCTATTTATTCCCCTAAGGAACAGGCTGGCCTCGCTGATGTGCACTTTACTTCGGACTTGGCGTGGTCGAATACCCCTGATTTTAGTATTGACGATAGCGGTGATGTCGCAGAAGGGAGTGGCGGGCCAAATGGCAGTTACTCGCTACCTGGCGATCCTAGTTTTGACAAAGTAAATAGCCAGCTAGCGATTAACCAAGCCGAAGTTTATTCGGTGGGCAGCAATGTTCGTATCAAACTAGTGATGGATAAGCTTACCGACACTTGGTTACCACCGAATGGGTTTGATCATGTAGGTTTTTCTATCTTTATTGATCTACCTGAAGATCAAGGGACTAGTCAAAGTGTACTACCTAAAATAAACGCCACCATGCCAAGCGGTACCTGGAATCGTAATGCGGTGATATTTGGTTGGCAGAGTTCGATTTACAATGCCGATGGAGCTGACGCAAATACTTGGGGTGAAGCAGTGACTCCAGCCCCTATTGTCACCGTGGATAAGGAGCAGCAAACGATTTATTTAGATTTTGCTAGTGAGGCTTTAGCCCGACCAAGCAGCTTAAATGGCATTCGTTTCTATCTTAGCACTTGGGATCTGGACGGTTTGTCGGCAGTTTATCGCCCATTAAATCCTGAAACGGGACCTTGGAACTTTTCTGGTGGCGCAGAGGACGAGGCTAAAATTTGGGATGAATTACCGATAATTACGCTAAGCGAGTAAAACTATAAACCATGTTAAGCCTTACATTAGTAAGGCTTTTTTTACACCTGTTATAATTAATTTAGTCATTATTCTCACCTCTATATTGATTCAATAGTCATTAGGCTGTTAAAACCTTGTTTCCTCTTACTCGTATCCATTCGGATCGAGTAGTGAGTTTTCCATTTTTGAAGGAAGCAAGAAATGAACAAGCAAATCTTAAACGTTATTTTAGCGGGATCTTTAATTAGTGTATCGACAGTAGCAGGAGCTAAAGAAAGCGCTCATTGGTCATACTCTGGTCATCAGGGCCCCGCGCATTGGGGTGAGCTAGCCCCAGAATTTGCCACTTGCGCAGGTGGTAAAAATCAATCACCCGTTGATATAAGTCATACAATTAAAGGTGAGTTAGAAAGCCTTACCGTAGCCTATAAACCCGCCGGCGAAGCGGTAGTTAATAACGGTCATACTATTCAAGTTAACTACGCAGCTGGCAGCACCCTAGGTTTGGATGGCCATGAGTTTGAGTTAAAGCAGTTTCATTTCCACTCTCCTAGTGAAAATACTGTTAAGGGCCAGTCTTACCCCTTAGAGGCGCACTTTGTTCATGCAGACAAGCAAGGAAACTTAGCGGTTGTGGCATTAATGTTTGAGCAAGGTGAGGCTAACCAAGAGCTGAGTAAAGTGTGGGCCAAAATGCCTAAGAATGCGGGCGAACAAGCGGAATTAAGTCAGGTGGTGAACGCCTTAGCGCTGTGGCCAAGTCAGCAAGATTATTACCGTTTTAATGGTTCGCTAACAACCCCTCCTTGTTCAGAAGGTGTGAGATGGATAGTACTTAAGTCCCCAGTAAGTGCCTCTACACAACAAATTGACGATTTTACCGCGCTTATGCAGCATCCAAACAACCGTCCGTTGCAAGCGATCAACGCCAGAACCATTCTTGAGTAAATGTCGTTGACGACTAAACCGGCTTGTTGCTTGGATTCGAATATTAGCAACAAGCGGGAATAAGCGCGTTATCACGGTCAATTAATTTAGGTCTAACAATAATACAAATAATCAAGAAAGCATTTATAACTTTTAATCAAACTAAGACCTAAGCATAGCTATTTGATGAAAGCGGTATGAAACCTTTAGTTTTTCATGCGAAATGTAAATTAGTCATTATTGTTTAATTGATCAATAGGGTTTTTGGCTTATTTTTCAACTTATAACACAACAATATGGAGTAACTATGAAACGCTACAACACAAGGGAATGGCTGTTGTCTTCTGGTCTTAGAACAGAAAAAGCAGCAATAAAAACAATTATCAAAGCTGGGATGTTGAGTTTAGTCGCTACAGTAGCTGGCCTTAGCTTTTCTGCTTCGGCGGGTTTTACTACCTCGGGCACTCAGCTATTAGACGGCAATGGTAAGCCGGTTATCATGCGCGGGGTTAACCATGCACATGCTTGGTACAACTATCGCCAAGGTGCGTTTCGCGATATTGCTGAAGCCGGCGCAAATACAGTGCGAGTGGTACTGAGTGATGGCCAGCAGTTTGCTAAAAACGATGCCGCCGATGTCGCCAAAGTGGTAAAAATGTGTAAGTTAAACCGCTTGGTATGTGTGCTAGAAGTGCATGATGTCACCGGCTCGGGTGAGAAAGCGGAAGCTGGAGAAATGCAAATCACCGCCGCTTACTGGGTGGAGTTGGCCGATGTATTAAAGGGCGAAGAAGACTACGTTATCATCAATATTGCTAACGAACCATTTGGCAATAACGTTCCCGCAGAAACCTATGTGAGTGAACATAAGCAAGCGATTACCACACTACGTGATGCCGGCTTCACTCATACCTTGATGGTAGATGCCGCGAACTGGGGACAAGATTGGCAAGAAATTATGCTGGATCATGCCTCAGATGTCGCATCGGCTGATACGCTAAATAACATCATGTTTAGTGTGCATATGTACCAGGTTTACCAAAATCGCGAGAAAATCGAATCTTATGTATCTACCTTCCTAACTCGTCATAACATGCCGTTGATTGTTGGCGAATTTGGTATGGATCATCAAGGTCAAGACGTAGATGAAGATGCTATTTTGGCGGTCGCTGAAGAGTATAGTATTGGTTATCTCGGCTGGTCGTGGTCTGGCAACACTGCCCCCGGTACCTTTGAATTGGATATGACAGTTAATTTTGATGCAAGTAAGTTAACTCCTTGGGGTGAGCGTTTATTCAACGGCATTAATGGGATTAAACAAACGTCTACTTTAGCCTCGGTGTTTGATGGACAAGAGCTGCCTGTGATTCAACAGTGCGACTTTTATGGCACCATCATTCCTGTTTGTTTATATGAAGATGGTGGTCACTCACAAGAAAATGGTGGAAGCTGTGTGGGTTACACAATGTGTCTGAATATTCCTGCAGGTTCTGGCGGCTTGGTTGATGGTCCTGTAGACCCAACAGACCCAACAGACCCAACAGACCCAACAGACCCAACGGACCCAACGGACCCAACGGACCCAACGGACCCAACGGACCCAACGGACCCGGTGGATCCTAACGCGGCCTGTAAGCATTTGGTCGTCAATAGCTGGGATGGTGGATTCCAAGGTGCAGTCACAATCACCAATAATGGCAGCGAAGCGATTAACGGATGGGAAGTGAGCTGGGGTTACAGTGATGGTTCAACGGTGACCAGTTCTTGGAATACTACACTGGTTTCTGCAGAAGGTTATACAGCGTCTAACGTTGGTTGGAACGGCACCATCGCCGCTGGCGAAAGTGTAGAATTTGGCTTTACTGGAAGCGGAGCGGGTAATGCTACGGCAATAACTGGCGCGGTTTGCCAATAAGGTAATCGCCCATACTAAGTGTAAGCCATGCTGAGCATGGCTTTTATTTGGTTGATATAAGAATTTATATCTAAGCAAGTACCATTGGCGCCGCTACTGCGTTTGCGCAATCTTGCCCTTTTAATTGCGCGACTAATGCCAAACTAAATTCGAGGGCTGTTCCTGGGCCTTGGCTGGTTATTAATTGATGAGTTTTATCGACTACCACTCGCTGTGTGGATAATAGTTGTTTAGGCAGATCTTTTTGAAAGCCGGGATGGCAGGTTACTTGAGCTTCCCCAAGTAAATCGTGAGATGCGAGCACAAGTGCTGGCGCAGCACATATTGCCGCTAGCCATTGAGTATTGGAGCGGTTTTTTAGTATCTCAATCAAGTGAACCGAATCACGAAAAACCTCACTACCAGGCACTCCTCCTGGCAATACCAACATATCGTAAGCTGAGGCGTCTATCTGATTAAGGTGTACATCGGCAAGCAGCTTCACTCCTCGAGATGCGCATATCTCTAAGCTAGCTGTAGGGCAAACACTTACCACATCCACCGTTATATCGGCTCGGCGTAATACGTCGATAATCGTTACGGCTTCAATTTCTTCACTGCCGGGTGCAATGGCTACCATCACTTTAGTCATATTGTTGCTCCAGTTTTTTAATCTGTTCTAACATTTTTTCATTGTAAGGGCAGTGCAGTTGAAACTGTTTGGCGCGTTGCAACACATAAGCATTTATGTAGTTAATCTCGCTAGTTCGTTGATGATGAATATCTTGATGCATTGAAGAATAGTTAGCGGCGGTGTTTTGTGCCACTAAGTGCACTGTTTGTAGTAAATACTCTGCGCTGAGCGTAATTCCCTCGCGCTCTGCTACTAGGCTAAGCTCTTGGCATAGGGCTTCTAGTGTTTGTTGGTAATGGCTATTTAACAGATCTCCGTTTGGACAATTGTGAATAGCAGTAAGCGGATTTATGCAGCAGTTAATGGCCAGTTTTAACCATAGTGCTGGGTAGATATTGTTATGCCAGTGTAGAGGCGCTAAGGCCTCGTTCAGCAGTGATAGCTCATCAGGTTCAGCGCTGCCTAAATAGCTACCCAGATCAATTTTACCTAAGCCGGTATGTTTAATGTGCAGGGCTTGTTGGCTTTTACTCAATACTAATGCGCCATGGGTATTACTGGCTAAGTAGAGTTGCTCGGGATTAAGTTGATTAATTAGGTCTTGATGCGCGCCTAAACCATTCACCATTAAGATAACCTTACAATCAGCAGGAATAGTAAGAGCGGCCACTGCGCTGGCCACTTGATGAGCTTTTACGCATATGATTAACCAGCGGCAGCTAGGTATGGTATTGAGTAGTGGCAAGCGAGTGCGTAGCTGGGTGCTATTGTCGGCAGAAAAAGGCGTTAAAGTAAGCGCTAGGCTGCTTTCTCTGGCGATACGCGGGTCAACAAAACACACTTTACTGTGTTGGCTCAACAGTGCCGCCAGTAAGCCGCCGACAGCGCCAGCGCCAACTATTGCGCAGTGATACATCGGTTCACCTTTTGTATGCTTGAGTGTCGGCTTAAGGCTAAATAGCTTATTACGCCCAGTATATCCGCCAATTGATCTAACCAAGAAGCTTGCCGGTAGCTACTTAAGTCTTGCGACAGTTCGATGAACCCACCAAAAAGTAATAAACCAAGGGCTAGTTCTCGGTAACTATAGTCGGCCAGTTGTGCCAGCCAGGCTAAACCAAAGAAGCATACTAGGTGCAGCAGTTTATCGGAGTGCGCTATCGGGCCAACTATGTGCATTGGCCATAGGGCTAATACAAAAATACCAAGTAGGCTTGCCCACAACAACCCGCGAAAAAATGCTCTGCGTTGTTTCACTATTGCTTGTTACTCTTTGTTAGAAATGGTTCAGTCTTGGCTTATCTAAGATTACTATTGTCCAGATACTCCGAAGCATGCATTTTCGGATAGCACAGGTATAATGCAAGCATTTTCGCATAAGCCAAATTTAAGGGGATAGAAAACATGCCTTCATTTGACATTGTTTCTGAGATTGATGCTAACGAAGTTCGTCACGCCTGTGACAACGCGATTCGTGAGCTTGAAACACGGTTTGATTTTCGTGGTGTAGAAGCCAGTTTTGAGTATAAAGACGAGTCAGTAAAAATGACTGCTGAAGCTGAGTTTCAACTTAACCAAATGCTGCATATTTTACGTGGCACTTTAGTGAAACGTTCGGTTGACGCCAAGTCGATTGATTTAGCATCAGTGACTCGCAGTGGTAAAACTCACTCGCAAGTGGTCAATTTTAAAAATGGTATCGACCAAGCCACCGCTAAAAAAGTGGTTAAGCAAATTAAAGATGCCAAGCTTAAAGTACAAGCGTCTATTCAAGGTGAACAAGTACGTGTTACCGGCAAGAAGCGCGACGACTTACAAGCAGCCATGGCGCTAGTGCGCAGTGGTGAATTTGATCAGCCGTTCCAATTTGAGAACTTTCGAGACTAAAGTTAACGTGTGTTTCGCTCTTTATTAAAAGTCGCCTTGTGCGGCTTTTTGTATTTATAGGGGATTGTATGGCTTAAGTCGCTATTTATGTGGCTAGTGCGATGAATGTTAAGCCGTTGGATGCTAAGGTATATTTTCTTGGAAGGAAGCCAAAGTAAGTGAATAGGGTCGTGATAGCGTGAAATTTTTTGTGCGGTTTTTAGTGTGTTTGGGTTTAGCTATTGTTACGCAAGTTGGGGCTATTTCTTATTTGCTTTCTATGTTGCTTTGTCGTGCGAGCAAAATCACTAAGCTTTATTATGCCTTTGCTATCAATTTGGCGATGTATGCCTTACTTACGGTAGCTGTTGTGCCTTATGTCGCACCGTTATTTGGCAGAGAATCGGTGGTACATTTAACCAATGTTAAGCCACTAAATATGTGGTTAACGGTGGGCTTGAACAGAAATTATGTTGTGCCAGAGCTAAATAATGCGCTAATTGAAATAGCCGGCAATTTGGCGCAACAACAACCCGCTTTAAGTCTGAATATTTTGGATGCCAATTTCCCTTTTTTAAATCGTTTTCCTTTATTGCCTCACCTAAGCCATAACGACGGCAGGAAAATTGACCTTAGCTATGTTTATCAGGATGGATATGGCAAACCGAGCCATTTTACGCCTTCTGTAAGTGGTTATGGAGTGTTTGAGTGGCCGGGTTTAGATGAAACAAATACCAGCGCCTTTTGCAGAGAGAATGGGTATTTTCAATATAACTATTCGCGGTATCTCACTTTGGGTCAGCGCTACCCCGAACTTAGCTTTTCTAATCAGTACAATAAGCAGCTAATTGAAACCCTGTTAAAGAACACAGCCATTAGTAAGATATTTATTGAACCGCATTTAGTTGAGCGCTTACATTTAGATGACTCGAGAATTCGGTTTCATGGTTGTAAATCTGTAAGGCACGACGACCATATTCATATTCAAATTTAGTAAAACTTAAAGACTTTAGCTTGGCGGTCTATATAGCGTTTACCGTCGTTAAGCGCTTCTTTTTTCGGAGGTTATTGACTAACACGAGTCACTCCCTCATCAACTTTGCGCGTATGTGCTTTGTGATAAATCTTAGTCTGCCAACCCCCTATATCTGAAGTTTTTTTACTAAAGTGTCCAACTTTGTCTGGGTGATGCGTCATAGTAATGTCAGAGGAGTTTGTTCCACTGGCTCAATTAGCATCAAGGAGAGTAACGATGAGCAATAAACAATATATGTGTCTGCTGCGCAGTGACAATGCCGAGGGTTGTGAAAAGCCGTCACCTTCAGATATGGAAGTGATGTATGCCAAGTACCAAGCTTGGCAAACTAAATTTGCCGATAATATTGTTGATATGGGAAGTAAGCTAGGCAGCGAAGGGGCGGTAGTGCGTCACGACAGTGTAAAAGATGGTCCTTTTATAGAGCTTAAAGAAGTGATTGGCGGCTATATGTTGATTAGTGCGGCTAATAAGGAAGCCGCGATTGCGGTAATACAAGCCAGCCCAATGGTGGAAAGCAGCAGTGTGAGTATTGAAATTAGAGAAATAAACGCACTGTGAAAATAGATGCTCATGTAGAGCATCTATTTCGCCACGAGTATGGGCAGCTCGTGGCGTTATTAGTGCGACGATTAGGTATGCAGCATCTAGATATGGCTAATGATGCGGTGCAATGGGCGATGGCCCAAGCCTTGGAACACTGGCCAAAAACCAAGCCTCCAACTAAGCCTTCAGCTTGGTTATATCAGGTGGCTTATCGGCATGCATTGTCTGAGATTCAAGGCAATCAACTTAAGCTACAAAAACTAACTAGCTTACATGAGCAGTTAGATCATCAATCAACCCCTCCCGAAGACACGCCCTTAAGTGGAGAGTTAAATGATGCGTTGCTGCGGATGCTGTTTATCAGCTGTGATGAGGATTTAGCGCTTGAATCGCAGTTGGTTTTCACTTTAAAAAGCTTGTGTGGTTTTAGCATTGAAGAAATTGCCTACCGCTTGTTTATTAGTGAGGCAAATACCTATAAACGCTATAGCCGAGCCAAGCACTACTTACAGGCTCAGGAAATAGAGCTTGATGGTGTTGACGTTTCTACCATGGCGAGCCGTTTACCTGCTGTGCACCGAGTGATTTATTTGATGTTTACTGAGGGGTATTTGTCATCACATAAGGATTTAGCCATTCGCCATGATTTATGTGAAGAGGCGATTCGCTTAGGCCAAGCCCTAGCGAAAAGTACAATCGGTAGCAGCCCTGAAACTGACGCGTTATTGGCGTTAATGCTACTTAACTTTTCGCGGATTCAGGCTAGGCAAAACGCTCAAGGCTTGGTGTTATTGCAAGAGCAAAATCGCACGCTGTGGGACCAACAAAAAATCCGCCAAGGCTTAGCTTACTTGCAACGTTCTGCGAGTGGTGAGAGTTTGTCTCGGTATCATGTGGAGGCGGGGATTGCAGCAGAACATTGTTTAGCGCCGAGTTACCAGCAAACCGATTGGCAAAAAATAGTGCTGGGCTATCAATTGCTTGAGCAAATAGCCCCTTCACCCTTTCATATTCTTAATCGAGCGATAGCTATAGCGGAGTGGCTAGGCGCAGCCGAAGGTTTACGGGTACTTAATACGGCTAATTTCCCTGTTTGGCTAGAGCGTTCCTATCACTGGTTTGCTGTATTGGCAGACTTACAATATCGCTGCGGCGAAATAGTCCAAGCCACTAACAACGCGGAGTTAGCTTTGGCGCAAGCCCCCACCGAAAACATTAAACAACTGTTGCTGAAACGCTTGTCTGCCTATAGCACTAACGGTGACTAAGTGTTGTTTTTACTGTTTTGGTTGTGCTGCAGTATTTTTGTGAAATAGCCGCGTAAGCTTATTAGCATTAATAAGCTTGGGATCACCATCACCGCGGTTAAAATAAAGAACAGCGGCCACGAATCAAGGAAGTCCGCCAAGCTGCCGCTAAACGAGGCGAGAGTGGTGCGGCCTAAGTTTCCTAAGCTTGCTAGCAAGGCATACTGAGTGGCCGAAAAGGCTTGCCCAGTTAATACGGTTAAGAACGATACAAAAGCTACGGTAGCAAAGGCGCTGGTAAAGTTGTCCACGATAATGGTGGCTAGAAACAGCTGTTCGTCTGGCCCTACCGAGGCTATCCAAGCAAACATTAAGTTGCTGGCCGACATAGCTATCCCGCCTAAAATCAACCCTCTAATAATGCCAAAACGAACATTAAAGGCGCTGCCGACGAGGGTAAATACCACCGTTGCACCCCAGCCAATTAGTTTTGAATAGTGGCCAATTTGGTCGTTACTAAAACCCACTTCGCGGTAAAAAGTAATCGACATGCGGCCTAAAAAGGCTTCGCCAATCTTAAATAGAAATACAAATAGCAGCAGAGTGATCGCTACTCTTACGCCATTTCGGCGGAAAAAGTCTAAGAAGGGTTCGGCTACGGTAACGGTAAGCCACGCAACCAAGGGGGATTTTGTGCCAAGGTATTGGGCGTGGCGCAGTTCGGCTTGTTGTTGCAGGGCATCACGGTTAGTGGTGGGCTCTTTTACTAACACCGTAAATAACATTAACAAAGCAACAATAAAGCACATGCCAAGGTATACGCCGTTCCAACCAATTTGGTCTGCGTTCACAAAGGCTAAATAGCCAGGCAGTGAATAACCAGTCCACCAACCAATCACCGCCATAGCCGAGGCTTGCGGTAAGCGATGTGAGTCACTGCTTGAAAAACTGTCGATGCGGTAAGCATCAATGGCGATATCTTGGGTAGATGACGCAGTGGCAATACACAGCGCTAACATCGAGGTGAACATTAGGCTTTTAGCGGGATCAAATTGAGCGATGCCAAAGGTACATAGCAACACAATACTTTGGCAGAGAAAAATCCAACTGCGACGCTGACCTAGCCAGTTATGCAAGATAGGCAGTTTGACCCTATCAACCAAAGGTGCCCATAAAAAGTTAATGGCATAAACGGTAAATACAGAGCCAAAAAAGCCAATCGCTGAGCGAGAAAGGCCGGCATCGGTTAGCCAGCCCGACATGTTTGAGCCAATAAGCACCCACGGGAATCCGCTGGCGCAACCGAGCATAAATACCCAAAGCAATCTCTTATCTAAGTAAGAGCGTAAGGTTTGTGACCAATTTAGCGATGAGTTCATGTAATGCTCAGTTGAGGTTAAGGCTTACTTAAGGTTGCGCTTCGCCAACCACGATTACATCTTCAATAATCACTTTTTCTACTGGCACATTGCGCATGCCTGGAATAGGGCCGGTTTTGGTCGGCTTGTTTACAATGCTATCTACCACGTCCATGCCTGAAGTGATTTCGGCAAACACTGTGTAACCAAACTTGTTTGGGCTGCCGTCTAGGTAGGCATTGTCGATAACGTTAATGAAAAACTGGCGACTGGCGCTGTGTGGGTCGTTGGTTCGAGCCATTGCTACTGTGCCGCGTTTATTGCTAAGGCCAGTTTTAGATTCGTTTTCAACAGGGCGGTAGCTGTCTACTTTTTCATAGTTGATTGAGAAACCACCTGCCTGTGCCATAAAGCCAGGAATAGTGCGGTGAAATAAGGTGCCTTTATAGCTGCCGTCTTCTACGTAACGCATAAAGTTAGTGACGGTTTTGGGGGCAGCTTCAGGCTTAAGTTCCATCTCAAACTCACCTTGATTGGTGATGAACTTTAAGGTTTGAGCTGCAGCGGGTAGGCTAAGTGCGGCAAAGGCTAAAGCAAAAAGGCTAGTGCGAAAAATTCCCAAGGTCATAGTTGATACTCCAATACTTCAATAAGTTGCGGGTCGCTGGCGATTTGTGTCAATAATTCTGAAAGTTGTTGGCTCATGGCGTCGGCTTGTTTATTTACATTTACCGAAAACGCCCCCTCGTTGGTGTGGGTTGAGCGAAATTGTTTAGCTAAGGTCTTATGCGGCGTGTCTACCGTGACCTTAATTCGCATAGTAGAGGTAGCGGCGTGTTTTACACTGCTTTCTTCTACCTTACTGGCAAGCTCAAGCAGCTCAATGGTAATTAAGTTTGGCGAATCGGGCACAAAACCCACACCTTGCTGCTGCCAAGAGGTTGATAGTTGTTGCTCAATGCTTTGGCGCAAGTTACTGCCGCTGGCAATTAACTGAGCCTGCTCTTCACCGTCTTGATGAATGCTGATTAAAAAGCGGTTGCTGCGTAGATCCTGCGATTTTATTGCCGCTATGATCGAATGCTGAGCGACCGAATCGAGATTTACCGTGGGTTGTAACTGTACTTGCTGAGGCTGGCTGCTACAGGCACTAAGGCCTAATACACCGCCTAACAGCAGGGCGGGCAACAAAAACGGGCTTTTCAAGTTGTTCACCTTAATGGGTTGATTAACGCTTAGTGCTGCTCAGAATAACAAATTTGTTATTGCTCGCCAGTAACTTATAACCACCAAAGTAAGATTTTAATAGTGGGTGATAACCTAAGTGTCTATTTGCCACCACAATTAGCTTGCCGCCAGCGCGTAAACAGCGCTTGGCGTCTTTGAACATTTGCTGAGCGATGTGGCTAGAAATGGTGTTTTGTTGATGAAAGGGTGGGTTACATAATACTAAATCAGCGCTTTCATCTGCTTGATGCTGCAGTGCATTATCGTGATTAAAGCTACAGCGAGTCAGGTGTTCTGGTTGGTTTAGCGCCACATTGTTTTTGGCAGAAGCCAGCGCCATCGCTGATTCATCACAAAAGCTAACTCGGGCATTGGGGTATAGGCTTAAAGCATGTAAACCCAATAAACCATTGCCGCAGCCCAAATCAATCACCGATTCAAATTCACCTTGAGGGAAATTTTCTAATAGAAAGCGCGTGCCAATATCGAATTTCCCAAAGCAAAACACATTGGCGTGATCATTTAACTGCCATTTGTATTCAGCAATGTTCCAAGCTTTAGGGTAAAGCGCTGCAGACTCTGCCCCTGCATAATGGCCAAACAACAAACGAGCTTTCTTTTTGGCCAGTGAGGTCGTCACACTGCCAATGTGCTTCTCAAATAAGCCAAATACCGATTTAGGCAAACCTTTTACCATAGCACCACATGCCAACTGCGAATCGTTACTCAAGCTTTGTTGTAAGCCAATCAGCTGGTGCTCTAAGTAATTTAGGCTTTTGGGTAAACGCATTAGTACCAGTTCAGCCTTTGGCATGGTGTCGGTGCTAGAGAGCAGGGTTAAACGCTGACTCGCATCTAGCGCGTTTACCTGTAGATTTTGTGCAAGTGCTTGTTGCGCAATGAATGAGTCACTTATCCAACTAATGTGGCTATTAGTAAAATTGGGGTGAGCCAGTAAGGCACACGCTAGGGCTCCAAATTCATCATTAATGATTAAGATATGTTGTGGAATAGTTGAAAGCTCAGCGGCGAATTCAATCAGAAGTTCGTCAGCCGCATTCCATGCTCGCAAGTCGCTAGCCGCGTCTTTGGGGTAACGTGATAAGCTCAAACTGAGCGAGTTTATTTGCAAATCTTGACTCATATTGGATTTGTAACGTGCAGGCCTTGAATAGTGGCAGCAGTGTAACTAAGTTGAGGGCTAAACTAAAGCAACACCCTTATGGATGTAGGTTGTAATAAGTGCTGTTCGCAGAAGATATCGCCACCAAAGAAATTGTCCATCACCGGCAATGGTTAAACTCTGAGGCCAGCGCCTTAGCATACCAACACATCTTGCATAAATTACCTTGGCAGCAGCATCAGATTAAAATATTTGGCAAAACCTGCCTCGAACCCCGTTTATCTCTGTGGATTGGCGACGCCAACACGGCTTATCGTTACTCCGGAGAGTGGCGAGCACCTACTCCTTGGCCAAGTTTTTTAATGCCTATAAAGTTGGCGGTGCAGCACAAATGCCAGCAACAGTTTAATAGTGTTTTGCTTAACTATTATCGAGACGGCCATGATTATATGGGCTGGCATAGTGATAATGAAAAACAGTTGGGCGAACGCCCGGTTATTGCGTCACTAAGCTTGGGTGAGCCAAGACGGTTTTTGTTCCGTAATAAAGTTGAGAACCGTAAACATGAGTACCTGTTAGAAAGTGGTGATTTACTCATTATGAATGGTTTATGCCAGCAGCAATGGCAACATAGCTTGCCCAAAGCACTAAGAGTGAAACAGCCAAGGATCAATTTAACGTTTCGATATACAATGCCTTTGAGTTAAACCAAATACAGGGACTATTAATGCGCGTTGAAACACTGATTACCGACAAATTGCAGCAACACTTTTCGCCTAGCTACCTAGAGGTGGTAAACGAAAGCAATATGCACAACGTACCTGCAGGTTCAGAGAGCCATTTTAAAGTCACTATTGTTAGCACCGAATTTGAAGGTAAACGCTTATTGCAACGACATCGAGCGGTAAACCAGTTATTAGCAAATGAATTACAAAATGATATTCATGCCTTGGCTATGCACACTTATACGCCGAGCCAATGGGCGGAACAGCAAAATGCTCCAGCTTCGCCAAAATGCCGCGGCGGAAGCTAAGGCTTAGTAGATTGACCTCATTGCTGCATCAAATAAGGAATGTTTAATGCGGATAGTAATAAAAGTGCTTGTGCTAACTTGGCTGTTAGTTGGCTGTATTGATCAGCAGGGAGCTGATCCTCAGCAGCAAAAAGCCGAGTACAGTTGGACCTTAATCACCTCCTGGCCTAAGCATTTACCCGGTTTAGGTTCCGCTCCCGACCGCTTCGCAGAAGAAGTAAAAGCCATGAGCAATGGCCGCTTAGACATCAAAGTATATGGTGCCGGAGAGTTATACCCAGCACTGGATGTATTTAAAGTTGTGTCTGCGGGGGATGCTGAAATGGGCCATAGCGCGGCCTATTATTGGCAGAATGAGTTGCCGGCAGCGGTATTTTTTAGTTCAGTGCCTTTTGGTATGAGCGCTAAAGAACTTAATGCTTGGTTGTATTTAGGTGGTGGCTTAGCGCTTTGGCAGGAGCTTTATGCCCCGCATAACTTAATTCCCTTTCCTGGTGGTAATACCGACGCACAAATGGGCGGCTGGTATAACAAAAAAGTCACTTCGATTAACGATTTTAAGCAACTCAAAATGCGCATCCCTGGTTTAGGCGGGAAAGTACTCGAATTAGCGGGGGGCTTGCCCACTAATCTTCCCGCAGGAGAACTGTATACCGCACTACAATCTGGTGAACTTGACGCCGTTGAATGGGTTGGGCCATATAACGACTTGGCATTTGGCTTTCATAAAGTGGCTAAATATTATTATTACCCTGGTTGGCATGAGCCAAGTACCACCTTAGAGTTTGTGGTTAATCAAGACGCTTTTGCCGCCTTGCCTGTTGATTTACAGAGAATAATTGAAAACGCCACGAAAGTGGTTAATCAAGAAACCCTCAATGAATATGTGGTCTACAATATAGAAGCATTAAATGTGCTGGCCAACGAGCACGGAGTGGAAGTTGTTGCTTTTCCCGATGACGTGCTCGCTTTATTAAAAGACTACAGCGTTGAGGTGATCCAACAGTTAGCTCAGCAGGATCGTTTTTTTGAAAAGGTTCTCAATAGTTATCAACGATTCCAATTTGGGGTGCTTAAGTACAATCAAGTGGAATTGGATCCTACAACCTTAGAATAAGCTATAAATACTCGATTTTTCAGAATTGGGTGATTTGTCAGCAATTTGAGCTTTGCTTGGTGCTTGCTTGACTTGTTTTACAAGTTTGTTAACAAACCGCTAACACTTAAGTCGAATAGGTTAGATTTTTGGCCTTTTTCTTTGGAGAAATAGGATTAATTGGTGCTAGAATACTCGCGATTTCTGTGGCTTGTTAGTTAAATGTCTAAGACTTGTTAGCTTAACTACCTCATTTGGAGTACTAAAGTTACATGGAAATCATCGCTCGTCTTCCAACCCAACACATGTGTAAGAGAGTATGATTACAATAAAAAAAGGATTGGATCTGCCTATTAAAGGCGGTCCCAAACAGCAAATAGTAGACGCGTCTATTGTTACCAGAGTTGCTGTACTCGGAGAAGATTATGTAGGCATGCGCCCTACAATGAAAGTTCGAGTGGGTGATGTGGTAAGCCAAGGTCAGACGTTGTTCGAAGACAAAAAGAACCCCGGCGTTGTATTTACTGCACCTTGTGCTGGCGTTGTTCAAGAAGTTAACCGTGGCGCCCAACGTGTGTTGCAGTCTGTTGTTATTGAAAAACAAGCAGGCGATAGCATCGATTTTGGTGCTCTCAGCGATGCCGAAATCGATAGCGCAGAACGCGCAACGATTGTTGACAAGTTAGTAAAATCTGGCCAATGGGCCGGTTTTAGAACGCGTCCATATAGCAAAGTACCCGCAGTAGACTCAGAACCTTCTGCTATCTTTGTTACCGCCATCGACACTAACCCTCTCGCGGCCGACCCTAAAGTGGTTATTGACCAAGACCAAAGTGCTTATTTAACAGGCTTACGTGTTTTGTCTCGATTAACTTCTGGTGAAGTATTTGTATGTAAGGGAAGCGAAAGCTTGCCTCAATCAGATGCGGCTCGTGTACAAGAGCATGTGTTTGCTGGGCCTCACCCAGCCGGCTTACCTGGAACGCACATTCATAGCTTAAAACCTGCCAGTGCTCAGCGCACGGTATGGTCGATTGCTTACCAAGAAGTCATCGCCTTAGGCCACTTAATTGCAAGCGGTAAAATTTACAACCAGCGTGTAGTGTCTTTAGCTGGACCCGTTGTAAAAGAGCCTCGCTTAATTCGCACCGAGTTAGGTGCTGATATTGATCAATTGATCGATGGTGAATTGGTAGACGGCGAGCACCGCGTTATTTCCGGTACCGTATTAATGGGCAACCATGCTTCGGGTCCGCACGCATTTATTGGCCGTTACCATCAGCAAGTCGTCGCGCTTGAAGAAGGCTACGAAAAAGAATTTATGGGTTGGGCTGTTCCAGGCACGAACAAGTTCTCATTAGCGAGATTGTTTGTATCGGGTTTAAACAAGAGCAAGTTGTTCTCGTTAACCACCACTACCGGTGGTAGTTCACGAGCGATGGTGCCAATTGGTCAGTATGAACGAGTAATGCCTTTGGATATTCTTCCTACATTATTGCTTCGTGATTTATTGTCAAACGATACCGACAGTGCTCAACAACTAGGCTGTTTAGAGCTAGATGAAGAAGATTTAGCGCTATGTACCTTTGTCTGTCCAGGCAAATACGAGTACGGCAGCGTACTTCGTGATTGTTTGACCAAGATTGAGAAGGAAGGTTAAGCATGAGTCTTAAGCAATATATTGAAAAAATTGAACCTCAGTTCATGCCGGGTGGCAAACACGAGAAATGGTTTGCGCTTTACGAAGCCACGGCTACTTTCTTGTACTCTCCTGGTTTAGTGACGAAGAAAAACACCCACGTACGTGATGCGATTGATTTAAAGCGCATCATGATTTTTGTTTGGGTTGCCTTAATGCCTGCCATGTTCTTTGGTATGTACAATGCGGGTATTCAAGCAAACGACGCAATTATCGCCGGTTACGCAGTACCTAACGATTGGCATGGTGCTTTGATAGCAATGCTAGGCGTTCCTACAGGGGCTGACGCTGGCTGGATATCGTCAATGATTTACGGTGCGATTTTCTTCCTACCTATTTACCTAACGGCATTTGCTGTGGGTGGATTTTGGGAAGTATTGTTCGCCTCGGTTCGTGGCCATGAAGTTAACGAAGGTTTCTTTGTTACTTCTATTTTGTTTGCGCTCACTCTGCCCGCCACTATGCCTTTATGGCAAGTTGCACTAGGTATTACCTTTGGTGTGGTTGTCGCGAAAGAAGTCTTTGGCGGAACCGGTAAAAACTTCTTAAACCCAGCGCTAGCTGGCCGAGCATTTTTATTCTTTGCTTATCCAACGGCTATCTCAGGTGATGCTGTATGGACAGCGGTAGACGGTTACTCTGGTGCTACAGCGCTAAGTGTAGTGGCCGCAGAAGGCATGCAAGGTCTAGTCGCTCAAGGTATTACTTGGAGCGATGCATTCTTTGGATTCATCCAAGGATCTAGCGGTGAAACCTCAACCTTCTTGCTAGCGCTAGGCGGTTTGTTCCTTATCTTTACCCGTATCGCGTCTTGGCGCATTGTTGCTGGTGTAATGGTAGGCATGGTCGCAACCAGCTTACTGTTGAACGCAGTAGGTTCAGATAGCAACATGATGTTCCAACTGCCGCCTCATTGGCACCTTGTATTAGGTGGCTTTGCGCTAGGTATGTTCTTTATGGCTACTGACCCAGTATCTGCGTCATTTACCAATAAAGGTAAGTGGTGGTACGGCGGTTTAATTGGTTTGATGGTGGTGTTAATTCGTGTAGTTAACCCAGCATTCCCAGAAGGCATGATGTTGGCCATTTTGTTTGCTAATTTGTTTGCGCCAATTTTTGACTACTTTGTAGTTCAAGCCAATATCAAACGGAGGCTTGCTCGCGATGGCCAGTAATGATTCCTTAGCCAAAACCATACAGGTTGTTGTTGGCGTAAGTTTAGTGTGTTCAATTGTGGTATCGCTCGCAGCCGTTGGCTTGCGTGGCATGCAACAGCAGAATGCAGTTGAAGATAAACAAAAGAACATTTTAGCGGTGTCTGGCATTGAGCTAGCAGGGCGCAAGGTGGCGGATGTTTACGCTGAGGCGATTGAACCTCGTGTGATTGATTTGGCCACCGGTGAGTTTGTTGCCGAAGACCAAGTTAACCCGCAAACCTTTGAACAGCGTAAATCTGCAAAAGATCCTGAAACCAGTATTCGCTTATCAGGTGATGAAGATATTGCCGGCATTGTACGCCGCTCTAATCTAGCCAGTGTTTACTTGGTTAAAAATGACCAAGGCGATATTTCACGGGTTATCTTGCCAGTTCATGGCCGCGGCCTTTGGTCAACCATGTACGCATTTTTGGCGATTCAACCAGATGGTAATACCGTTGATGCGATTGTTTACTACGACCAAGGTGAAACTCCTGGTCTAGGTGGAGAAGTTGCTAACCCATTGTGGCAGGCTAAGTTTGTTGGTAAGAAACTGTTTGATGACAATGGCGATACTGCAATCTCTGTTATCAAAGGTATTGCTCCTGCAGATTCACCTTCTGAGGTAGACGGTTTATCGGGTGCGACCTTAACCAGTAATGGCGTAGATAACACCTTCAAGTTTTGGTTAAGTGATAAAGGCTTCGGTAAGTTCCTTGCCAAGTTGCAACAGGGAGACCTAAACAATGGCTGATGCTAAGGAAACCAAAAAGGTTCTATTTGGACCGGTTTTTGCGAATAACCCTATTGCCTTGCAGGTACTGGGTGTATGTTCTGCGCTAGCGGTAACCAGTAAGTTAGAAACTGCATTTGTAATGACCCTTGCTGTAATTGTTGTTACGGCATTCTCTAACTTGTTTATTTCTATGATTCGTAACCACATTCCTAGCAGTGTGCGAATCATCGTTCAAATGGCAATTATTGCTTCACTAGTGATTGTGGTAGACCAAGTGTTAAAAGCTGTGGTATACGACATTTCTAAGCAGCTCTCGGTATTTGTTGGTTTGATTATTACCAACTGTATTGTAATGGGCCGCGCAGAAGCCTTCGCGATGAAAGAGCCACCGTTCAAATCGTTTTTAGACGGTATCGGTAACGGCTTGGGCTACGGTGCAATTTTAATGTCAGTAGGTGCAGTTCGTGAACTATTTGGTTCTGGCTCTCTATTTGGTATCGAGATTATGCCGCTGATTAATAATGGCGGTTGGTATCAACCAAACGGTCTATTGTTATTGCCAGCCTCTGCATTCTTCATCATTGGCTTGTTGATTTGGGCATTGCGTACCGCATACCCAGCGCAAGTAGAGCCGAAGGAGTAATCGAGTGGAACATTATATTAGTCTCTTAGTTCGCTCTATTTTCATTGAAAATATGGCTTTGGCTTTCTTGCTAGGTATGTGTACCTTCCTAGCGGTTTCTAAGAAAGTTAAAACTGCATTCGGCTTAGGTGTTGCGGTAATTGTGGTATTAGGTATTTCAGTACCTGTTAACCAACTTATTTACTTCAACTTACTGGCTCCAGGCGCTTTAGACTGGGCGGGTTTACCTAACGCTGATTTAAGCTTTTTAGGTTTCATTACCTTTATTGGTGTTATTGCAGCCTTAGTTCAAATACTAGAAATGGTATTAGACAAATACTTCCCTGCCTTGTACCAAGCCTTGGGTATCTTCCTACCGTTGATTACCGTTAACTGTGCCATCTTTGGTGGTGTATCGTTCATGGTGCAACGTGAGTACAACCTTGGTGAGTCTTTGGTTTACGGTATTGGTAGCGGTATTGGTTGGATGTTAGCCATTGTGGCACTAGCCGGTATTCGTGAAAAAATGAAGTATTCAGACGTGCCAGACGGCTTACGTGGTTTAGGTATTACCTTTATCACTGTGGGTTTAATGGCGATGGCGTTTATGTCGTTCTCTGGCGTTCAGCTGTAAGACGGCCAATAACTACAAGGAAAATTAGTCGATGGAAATTATTCTCGGCGTAACCATGTTTACCTTGCTCGTCTTGGCTTTAGTAACAATCATTTTGTTTGCTAAGTCTAAGCTGGTAAGTTCTGGTGACATTCAAATTTTAATTAATGATGATCCCGCTAAGGCGATTACTACCCAAGCCGGTAGCAAGTTGCTGGGCGTACTAGGTAATTCGGGTATCTTCGTTTCTTCTGCATGTGGTGGTGGTGGCTCTTGTGGTCAGTGTCATGTACACATTCACGAAGGTGGCGGTGATATTCTTCCTACTGAATTAGATCATATCAGCAAGCGCGACGCGGCCACTGGCCTACGTTTAGCTTGTCAGGTAAATGTTAAGCAAGACATGAAGATCTCTTTACCTGAAGAAATCTTTGGTGTGAAAAAATGGGATTGTGAAGTTATCTCTAACGATAACAAAGCAACCTTTATTAAAGAGCTTAAGTTACAAATTCCTGATGGCGAATCGGTACCGTTTCGTGCCGGTGGCTATATTCAAATTGAAGCGCCTGCTCACCATGTTAAATTCTCTGATTTTGACGTGGAAGAACAATACCGTGGCGACTGGGAACACTTTGGCTTCTTTAACTTAGAGTCAAAAGTAGACGATGAAACCATTCGTGCTTATTCAATGGCTAACTACCCTGAAGAAGCTGGCATCATTATGTTGAACGTGCGTATTGCTACGCCTCCGCCAAATAACATGAGCCTACCTTGCGGTAAGATGTCTTCGTACATCTTTAACCTTAAAGCAGGTGATAAGGTCACTATTTCTGGTCCATTTGGTGAGTTCTTCGCTAAAGAAACTGAATCAGAAATGGTATTCATTGGTGGTGGTGCTGGTATGGCGCCAATGCGTTCACATATCTTCGACCAACTTAAGCGTTTAAGCTCGAAGCGTAAAATTAGCTTCTGGTATGGCGCACGCTCACGCCGAGAAATTTTCTATGAAGAAGATTTTGATATGCTGGCGCGCGAAAATGAAAACTTTGAGTGGCACGTTGCCTTATCAGATCCACAGCCTGGTGATGATTGGGACGGCAAAACAGGATTCATTCATAACGTATTGTTTGAAAACTACCTACGTGACCATGATGCACCAGAAGACTGTGAATACTACATGTGTGGTCCTCCAGTAATGAATGCAGCCGTTATTAACATGCTTAAAGATTTAGGTGTGGAAGACGAAAACATTCTACTTGATGATTTTGGTGGCTAAACAGTGAGTTTAGTGAAGCATTATTGGCTAGTCCTAGTAGGACTAGCCTTTTTTATTAGCGGCTGTAGTGAGCAAAACAGTTTGTATACTCTGCAAATTGAAGGGCGCACTATGGGTACCTATTACCAAATAAAATTGGCCGAGCCTAAAGCAAACTTGCCAAATGGTGAGGCATTACAAACCAAGATTGACACCGTGCTGCAGCAAGTGAATCAAGAGATGTCTACCTACATATCTGATTCGGAGTTATCGCGGTTTAATCAACATAGCGCGAATAATGCAATCAGCATTTCTGACAATCTAGCACTGGTTATTGAGGCCTCATTACAGCTCTCAGAAGACTCTAAGGGCGCGTTTGATATTACTGTAGGCCCATTAGTTAACTTGTGGGGTTTTGGTCCTGAGGGACGCCCAGAGCAACGACCTACTGAACAAGAGTTAGCGCTAACTAAAGCAAAAATTGGTTATCAGCATCTAAGCTTAAGCAGTGGTAAATTGTCTAAAGACTTACCAGAGCTATATGTTGATTTATCAGCCATAGCAAAAGGCCACGGCGTTGATCGTGTGGCTGATTTGTTAGAAGCTGAAGGGTTGAATAACTACATGGTTGATATTGGTGGAGAGCTGCGTCTAAAAGGTCATAACGATAAAAATCATGGTTGGCGTATAGCGGTTGAAAAACCCTTAGCTGAACAGCGAGCGGTGCAGAAAATTATTGAGCCGGGTGACAACGGTTTGGCAACCTCTGGGGATTATCGAAATTATTTCGAACAAGACGGGGTCAGATACTCACATACCATTAATCCCAATACCGGAATGCCTATCGCAAACCATATTGTATCGGTGAGTGTAATTACGCCAACCAGCATGATGGCCGATGCTTACGCGACTGCGTTCACAGTAATGGGGGTAGAAGCTGCGATGAGTTTTGCAGAAAATCATCAGCTAGCGGTGTATATTATCGAGAAGCAAGGGGACGAGTTTGCAGAGCACATTAGCTCGGCGTTTGTCCCGTTTGTCGTCCAATAACATTAAGGAGTCGTAATGGCTTATTTTTTAGTGACGTTTGTTTTTTTCATAGTGGTGATTTCTGCTATGGCTGTGGGCTACATTTTTCAGAAGAAAACCATTAGCGGAAGCTGTGGGGGGATTGCTTCTTTAGGCATTGAAAAAGTCTGTGATTGCCCAGAACCCTGTGACAAGCGCAAAGCTAAAATGGCCTTAGTTGAGCAAAAGAAACAAGCTCGCCAAGCGATGTTAGACGAACACCGTATTATCTAATTGTTAAGCGCCTTAGGGCGCTTTTCTCATCCGTTTCAGTTTATATTCCCCCTCTTACTAACCGTACGCTGTGGGTGTTATCTTTAGCGTCAACTCCAAACTGCCCATCCGAGAAGCCAATTAACCAAGCTTTGCTTCCATCGTTACTATCTGGGGTTGATGTCCAATAGTCATCCGTTACACCATTTACCGAAGAAAAAAAGTTTTCATTAATCGCCGGAAGGTAGCAACTTCTTTCAATAAGGTAATTTAACTCCTTTATGTTTGGTAGGCGCCAGTCGTTGTAACCCGCTAATGAAGAGTCTCGCGCGTTTTCTACAGCTTGTTGCCAGTTTCTTTCTTCAGCTATGCCATTACAGGTGGTGCCATCCCAGGTTCTGCCAATGGTACATCGTGCCCACATAAGATGAGTACTAAGGTCAGACACGGTTTGGTCGCTGTTGTCTTGAAAACGGCTATCTGGTGTAGTGACAAGCAAAGAAGGGTTACAAGTAGCAGCAATTGATGATGTAGATATAAGGCTAAAAAGTGCCAATACCACCACTCTTCCGCTGACTAACACTCTTGAACTGTGTCTATTCATGCTTTGTGTATTAGTCGAATGTTTATGGCAAATCATGAATTAACCTCACGGGCAACTGAGAAGACTTTAAGCCAAAGGGAACATCAATAACCGACAAATCAAAGTTAACTCGCCATGCGCCAATGTCAGCAGCTGCGATTGTGTCTGAGCTCCAATGCCAAGTGTTATTGGTGTTTGGGAAATAGTTACTGTCTATGGCGAAGGTGATCTTGCTGTAATCAAGTAGAGATTGAAGCTCTAGAAGGTTTGGCACGCGCCAATTGTTCAAACCGCATAAGGTTAATGCGTTGATACTTGCCGTAAATCCTTCGGTGTCACAGGCGTCCGCGTCCGGGCAACTGCCACCATCCGCTGTACCTATATTACCTCCATTGCGGGTGCCATTGTTGTCTAACCAGCTGTATGTGTTATTTGAGTCTTGTAAGCCGCCATCGTTTGTTTTTACTTCCCAGATAACCTGAGTGGTTGTATCCAGTACACAAGACCACTCTGTTGCGCTAGCGTCTAAAGGTTGGCCTTGGCTATCCAATTTAATAAAGCTAAATCCCAGCCTTCCATCGTTATTACTAGCGAAGTTAAGGTCTCTTCCATCTTGGCCGTCTTGTGGGGTGGGAATGACGTCTCCGTTTAAATCTATTCCAAGGGTACAATCTAGCTCGTTGTGATGTAGACCACTGCTACCAAAGGCATAGTCACCGCATTGGTTAATACCAGTATCATTTATCGCAGCAAGGTTTGCATCATTCGGTGCTATCGCAATACTGAGTTCCTCTGTAGCGATTTTCCCGCCTTCATCGGTCACTGTTAGTTCTACCGTTAGTACTTGTGAATTAGCCACATTGGGGGCAGTAAATTGAACTTGCTCAAAGCTACTATCAATAAATGAAAGGTTAATGCCTGTGTTGTCTATTTGGCGCCACAGGTATTGTAAGGTGTCGGTTTCCGTATCGTTTGATTGACTGCCATCCAGTAAAACTAAATCGGTTCCATTAGTCAGAAGTGGGGCAGAGATCTTGGCATTGGGCGGTAAGTTGTCATTGATCGTTATCGTTACGCTATCGCTGGTGCTAGAAGTTTCGTTATCGGTTACTGTCAATTCAAATTGCAAGATGCTAGTGCTAATCACTTCAGGGGCCAAAAAATAAGCATTTGCGGTATTTGCATCTTGTAGATTGACTATAGGGCCTGAAGTTTGCTGCCAAATATAGCCACTAATTGACCCATCGCTATCGCTAGCTATAGCGCTTAAGTTCACCGTCGTTTGTTCATCAACAGTTTGGTCAAGGTTTGCACTAATAATCGGTGGGAGATTTATTTTCTCAAACCAAGGTTCTGTTTGTAAGGCAAGGGCTGGATCATTAGGCTGGCTGAGGAAATCAAGCACTTGAGTTATCCATGTTTGAATGTTTTCCCCTTGGCTTCCCATTGCTGTGCGAATAACATCGAGTCGTAAATTGCTACTATCGTTGCTGAGAAAAGGGTCAGGGCTAATTTCACCTATCAGATCTTCAATGGTGTTTATCCATTGATCTTGTTGGCTCAAGTCTTGAAGGCTATTTCTAGCGGCATAACTAAGCACCAAGCTAGAGATAGGAGTCACGTTACATTGGCTGCGGGTATCAAATGTACATGCGCCATTCATTAAACCTAAAAAACTTTGGTTATTTAACATGCCACCGCTAACGTCAAGCCTAAAGTTACTGCTACTGTTGTCTAATAAAAACTGAAAATTACCGTTGTCATCAGTGTGAGTTTGCGCCAATGGCAAGCCACTTTGCCAGTCCTTAAGCGTTACCACTGCTTGCGCCAGCGGCTCATCAATAACGCGCCCTTTTAAGGCGGGAAAAGCATTGAGTTGAATAATACTGCTGGTGCTAGCTTGTTCCGAGTCTGTTGCGCTTAGCTCGAATTGATAGGTCTGCGCAGTGCTTAAAGTAGGAATTTGGATATTCAGTTGTAGCTGGGTTGGATCTGAAATAGTTAATGGAGTTTGATTGTCTAGAAGTATTTGGCGCCACTGAATATCGAGAGTGTGATTGTCGGCATCGGTGACTAAAGGATTGATGAGAACACTCTGCTGCTCCGCTACCGCCATCTCGCTTGCTAACTCAATGGTAGGCGCTTGATTAATGTTAAGCACCGTTACGACAAGGCTATCGGAGTATTGCTTGCCTGCTTGGCTGCGGGCTGTAAAGGCAAAAGTCAGCACTTGCTTTGCGTTAACTGATGGAGCATTAAAGCGCAGTATCGAGGCTTGAGTACTGTCTAATTCAACGTCAATCCCCGACAGCTGATGCCACGCCATCTCCGATAGCTGGTTAAAATCATCTTGTACTTCAGCGGTAACCAGTACCGGCAGGTTTTCGTTAACCTGAAAATCTGGGCCTGCACTAACAAGTATCCTATTCGTTTGGGAAACATTTGTAGAGTCATCATGATTACAAGCGCTTAATACCAAGCAAGCCAAAAGCATTATTAAACAGCTAAATACTTTTTCTCTTATCATTAATTCCCCTTTAAATAGCAAGTCTTTATCAGGCTATAATCACTTAATAAAGCATAGGCTTGATTAAGTATTCTGCTAAGCAAAGGGGGCTATTAATGATTAGGTCAATCCCCTTTAGCAATCCCTTCTCGTCTTGGATCCGCTGCGCCTACTAGCTTGTCTGGGTAAATTCTTATGCCTTGTAAACCCGAAGTCATGTCTTTTATTTTGGTTTTGTATCCCAAATCTTCAAGGGCTTGCTGTTGCAAGGCTGCACTGGTATTTGCTTCGAGATCATAAGTACCGAAACGGTTATTTAAATGGGGCTGTTCAATAGCTTGTTGTAAGCTCATGCCCCAGCTTAAATGGCCTATTAAGGTTTTTGCTACGTAGCCAATTATGCTGCTGCCGCCAGGAGAACCTATGGCAATAATTGGCTGCTGGTTTTCCATTACAATTGTAGGCGCCATTGATGAGCGAGGGCGTTTGCCTGGTTCAACGCGATTGGCGACCATTTGCCCGTCTTTTTCGCCAACAAAAGAGAAGTCAGTAAGCTGATTATTCAACAAAAAGCCATTTACCATTATTCGTGATCCAAATGCATTCTCAACGCTACTGGTCATCGACAGCACATTGCCTTGGGCATCAACAATACTAATGTGGGTGGTAGAAGGTAGTTCTATGCTGTGATCCTTAGCACGGGCAGTAGTGGTTGCTACTTGGCCGGGGCTAACACTTTTAAGGGCTTTTTCGCGCTTAAGGAGATCAGCGCGAGACTTAATATAATCGCTGCTGAGTAAGCCTTTAAGGGGGACATCTACAAAGTCTCCATCGGCTAAATATTTGCCGCGGTCAGCAAAGGCGAGGCGAGAGGCATCTCCCAATATTCGCCAGCTATGGATATTGTTTGGTCCCCACTTATCTATAGGGTAGTGGGCAGCGATACCTAATATTTGCCCAACAGTGCTAGCACCGGAGCTTGGTGGCCCCATACCACACACCGAATATTGGTGATAAGGAGCGCATAGGGCGGGGCGCTCTTTCACCTCATAAGCGCTTAAATCGGCCAGGCTTAAACGGCCATTCTTATCATTGAGTTGAGTCACCGCAGCAATCATTGCCTCGGCAGTTGTACCTTGATAAAAGCCAGCGGCACCTTGTTTAGCGACCAGTGTTAAAGTCTTAGCGTAATCAGGATTTTTCAGTAAGTGGCCTTCTGGAAGGGGAGTGGCTGAGTCATCAAAAAAGTAGCGGCGGCTTTCCGAAAAACGGCCAAGGCGTAGCTGGTCACCTGCAATAAGTTTGGCTAAACGCGGGCTAACGCGAAAGCCTTCATTGGCTAGGCCGATAGCGGGTTGAAACAGATCTCCCCAAGTGGTTTTTCCATAGCGCTTATGTAATGTTTCGAACAGCGCTACCACGCCAGGGGTACCCACCGAACGGCCTCCTACCACAGCATCATAAAACTGTAAGGGCTTGCCTGAATCATCTAAAAACAATGAAGAATCCGCAGCTAAGGGGGCGGTTTCACGGGCGTCAAAGCTAGTAAGTTGGCTTTTTTCTGCATCAAAGTACACCACAAATGCGCCACCTCCTATACCAGATGACTGCGGTTCAACTAAACCCAATACGCTTTGCACCGCTATCATTGCGTCAACCGCATTGCCGCCTGCTTTTAGCACTTCGTAACCGGCTTCAACCGCTAAGGGATTCGCAGCAGACACCATAAACTTAGTGGCAACGACTTGTTTTTTGTGGGCAATGTCACTGGCTTGTTCTGGGGCAAAGCTATCGGCGGTTTGGCTTTGGGCAAGGCTGTTAGCGCTAATCACTAATGCCACGCTTAGTAGGCTACGAGCAAACATGTTGGCTTCCTTTCTATTAGGTTTATCTAGCCAGTGTAGCAGCTGAAAAACTTCTCGCCATATCTCGCTTATCTTATTGATAATTTGTGATTTTTACTGGTTATTTGATGATTTTAAAAGAAAGGTGATGGGTATTTGAGACAGGCTTGAGCGGCGCTATTAGCCACTTGTGGAATATCCCTTGGTATTACTGTCGGGCATTGGCGACAGTCATGGTCGGGTGATCTGCTAATTTATTAGTTAACTGTTTGTTTTTAATGGTTTTTTAAAAGTTGGCTTAGGCTTTGCTAATACCCTAGTGCTCAACCGCTAGTTTAATCGCGGTCTTTTTGTGAAATTGATGTTTAACAAGGAGTTTCTTATGAACTTAAAGTATAGCTTTCCAATGTTAGCCTTATTTGTAGCCAGCTTTGCTTCTGCAAATAGTGAAGTGTTCAAAGACTTGGATACTAACCAAGATATGGTTGTAAGCCAAGAAGAAGCGGCCGAGTTGCCAATTCTTAGCCAAGTATGGACAGAGTTAGATACCGATCAAGACGGTGTACTTAGTCAAGCTGAGTTCATCAACCTCGAAATCTCGGTTCAACCAGAAGACCTAGAGAACAGTGAGGTGGCTGAGTAGCTAATCCTTAGTTTTCGTGAACCGATCCAATTTTAGGATGCAGTCGAGATCCGATATTTCTGCCTTTTGGTCTAGTTTACAGCAGTTCTAAATCCTCGATGTTTTTCCAGCGCTTAAGTCTGTGCTAGCTTAAGCGCTTTTTTTTGCCTGTTATAAAGAACTACGCTGCGGCACCGCTACATTCGCAAATAAAATACCTGCAACAATCGACATGAAAATCAAAAAGGTTTGTGAGCCAATATTGGGAATGCTTACCATTGATTCTCCCAACACCATTGAATTCAAACTAATGTAGGCTTTGCTGCCTGGAACCAGTAATACAATGCCTTGAAGCAATACCACTGAGGCAGGCGACTTGGTGAATTTAGCGAATAGGTTGGCGTACACTCCCACCACAAACGCGCCAATAAACGGCCCTAAAGCTTCGCCTAAATAAGCACTACCCGCAAAGGCGGCAGAATAAGCAATAATTCCCGATAATATTCCCCATGGAATATCCTTTGGTCTTACCTTAAACACCACGCTTAAGCCCAAAGATAGCAAAAATACCCCAAGCCATTTAATCCACCAGGTGCTCACTTCCATTACATGTAGGTCAACCTGCCCCCAAATTAACGCGCCAAAGGCCATGCCTAATACTGCGCCAAAATAGAGTTTAAACAGCACCATTACACCGTCCATCACTCGCGCTGTGCCGGCAATTAATTCACGCGCAGCCAGTTCACTTAAGCCCAAGGTGAGGGACAAGCCGGGCACAAAAATGATGATAGAAGAAAGGATTAAAATGGGGATGTTTATATCGGGCACTATTTGGCTTATGGCCACGGCCATAAAAGCACACAATAATGCTGCCACTGGCTCTAACGCTTCGTGTACGCCGCGTGAGTGCTCGGCGCGATGGGCTAGATAAAAAGAGATCCCACTCAGTAAACTAGACCAGATAATGGTATTCCAAGTGGCCGCCATTAACATGGCAAATGCACCACCGGTTATCGCAAAGGCTAACAACATGGTCCAAGGCGTATGCATTGGCGCTTGTTTGGCGAGTGTGTTTAGTTGGGTTATGGCCTCACTTAAACTCACTTCTTGAGCGGTCACCTTCTCCACGAGTTGATTGGTGCGCGCTAGCATGCCTAAGTCAATTTCACCTGGTTTTACGCGCATTACATAGTTGTATTCTTGAGTATCGTCGGGTGCCCATAGAACAAAGGTAAGTGAAGTAGGCGTGACTAAAAAATAGCCATCTAAGCCCATGGTTTCGGCAACGTTACGCAAGTGAGACTCCATACGAAAAGCTGGCGTGCCGTATTTATGTAAGGCTTTGCCAAGTTTGATAATGAAATCGCGTTTTACTTCAAAGGATGATTGTTTCAATGTGGGACGTTATTCAATGTGGTAGATGCTTAATTGTATCCCACAGAGTGAGTTTTGGTGTAGTGGCCAGCAGATAAAAAGCCACTGTAATAACTTAGAACCAATGGGTTTAGCTACTGACAGAGAAATTTACCTGATTTTTTAATGAAATAGCGTACAGATTCGGCGTGATCATTTATCATTTAGGATTAGATTAAATTTATTACGCGCTGTCTCGGAGGACGCCATGGCTATTGGCAAATATTTACGTTGGAAAGATGAAAACGGCAACGAGTTTCGTCCGGTTTCTATTTCTGGTAACGCATTGCTTAACGATCGCACGTTAAACAAAAGTTCTGCATTTACATATGAAGAGCGTGAAGCCTTTAATTTGGCTGGCTTGTTACCACCAAAACCACAAACCTTCGAAGATCAGCTAAAGCGCGTATACCAAGGTTTTCTTAGTGCTTGTAGTGATATTGAGCAATACCAATACTTGCGCGCTTTACAAGACCGCAACGAGACCTTGTTTTACGCATTGGTATCTCGTCATATTGAAGAAATGGCGCCAATTATTTACACGCCTACAGTAGGTAAAGCCTGTCAGGAATTTAGCCACCGCTACCAAAAAGACCGTGGTCTTTATATTACCGCAGAAAACGTCGATCAAATGGGCGATATGGCGCGTCATTTTGCGGGTAAAGACATAAAAATTATTGTGGTTACCGACAGCCAAGGCATTTTGGGCTTAGGTGATTTAGGCATTGGTGGTATGGGCATTCCTATTGGTAAATTGTCGCTATACACCTTGGGTGCAGGGATCCACCCAGCGCGTTGCTTGCCGATTGCATTAGATGTAGGTACTGATAACCAAGATTTGCTTGATGACCCAATGTATCTTGGCTTGCCTAAAAAGCGCATGCGTGGACAAGAGTACCAAGAGTTTATTGAGAAGTTTGTGGCACAAACTAAACTGCACTTCCCAGAAGCGGTATTACAGTGGGAAGACTTTAGTAAATCTAACGCCTTCGATAACTTATCTAAGTATGAAGACGAGTTACCGTCGTTTAATGATGATATTCAAGGTACAGGCTCGGTCGTATTAGCCGGTGTAATTGGTGCCACTAAAATTAAAGGCGAAACCCTAGGCGAGCAAGTGTACGCAGTATACGGCGCTGGCGCTGGTGGCGTTGGCGTAGCCGATCAAATCTTTGCTGGCTTGCTAAAAGAAGGCATTAATCATCAAGAAGCACGCGACCGGATCTTTATTCTCGATTCACGCGGTGTGGTATTTGATAATCGCCCAGACTTAGACGAATACAAAAAACGTTACGCAAAACCGTTCGAGTTAGCCCAAAACTGGTCACTTGCCGAAGAGGGTAAAGCCAGCTTAAGCGAGCTTATCGACAATACGCCCGTTACTGTGCTGTTAGGTTGTAGTGGTGTAGGTGGCGCATTTAAAGAAAGCCATGTGAAAAAGATGTTGGAATACACCGAGCGCCCAATGGTGTTCCCACTATCTAACCCTACCGACAACTGCGAAGCCTTGCCTGAAGATGTTTACCAGTGGACTAATGGCCAAGCCATTGTTGCCACCGGCAGCCCGTTTGACGACGTAGACTACAACGGTAAGCAATACCGTATTGGCCAAGGTAATAATGTGTTCATTTTCCCTGCGGTTGGTTTGGCTACAATTGTGGCGGGTGTGAGTAAAATCACCATGGAAATGTTCACTACTGCGTCTTTTGCTTTAGCTGAATATGTTTCGCAAGAAGATCTAGACAGCGGCTGTGTATTCCCAAGAATGCGCGAGTTAAAAGATGTTTCTGGTTTTGTGGCCAAGGCCATTTTGAAGCAAATTCAAGAAACCGATCCACAGGGTTGTTTGAGTGGTAAAGACATCGACCAAGAAATCGCCCAGCATATGTGGGAACCTATTTATCTGCCGTATCGCAGAGTATAGAGCTCAACATTGTTGATAAAAAAGGAGCCGAAAGGCTCCTTTTTCTATTTATAAGAACAAGTGCACGTGTAGATTTAACCGCCCGTTATTGAGCCGTAATTTCCCATACTGTCAGAGAACCACTCACCTCATTACCTACTAGCAACAAGGGCTTATTGGTTGGGCTGTCGGCAGCCGCAACAAATACCAAACTCTCTGGTGCTAAATCGCCAATGCCATCTCCGGCTTCTAGGCCCTCGGTTAAATCTCGGTTTATTACATAGCTTTCAAATGCACTGTTATACGGGTTGCTTACGTCGTAAACCATAATCCCGCCCATACGCTCTAAACCAATAAAGGCGTAGGTTTTGTCGCCTACCATGCCTACGGTTAACGCTTCTGGTTCTGCGCCTTTGTTTTCTGAGCGAGAGTCACCTTCGTTTTCATCATCACCATTGTTAAAAGCACTGCCGTGAATGGCAGCGGTAATGCGGCCAATGTCATCGGCTGAGTCAAATACCACCGTGCCGTTTTGATCCCAAATAGTGAATGAACGCGCACCGTAAGCAAACGCAGTTTCGTACTCGCCATCACCGTTGGCGTCACCTAGCATGTTGGTTACGCGCAGCCCATCAATCTCGCCACCCGCTTGCAGAGCCTCCAATTTAGACCCCGCCGCCGCCGTTAACTTTTTAAGCTTAAGTTCTTCAGAGAACGATAAACAACCGTCGTCTGCATCGTAGTCTTGGCCGCCAGCAGCAGTACATGCGGCTTCGTCGGCAACATCAAAGAAATACTCGCGGGCATCACCTTCATTAGCGGTGATTAAAAATTGCGCGCCATTCCAAGTGAATGAAGTAATGGTATCGGGCATGTATACGCCGTAAAGGCCGTCGTATTGGCCAAAGCTTACGCTGCCGTTTTCGTTGCCATCAAAGTTCAAGCCGGCCCAATCTTTAAAGCCTAAACCGATTATTTTTACGCTGTTATCGCTTAAATCAACAATGGCTAAGCCGTTGTTTTCTTGAAGCGTTACATAGGCCATGTGGTTAGTGGTAGTGATGTATTCAGGCTCTAAGTCTTGAGCAACAGTGGTAGTGATGACTTGACCATTTAAGGTTCGGCCCGCTGGATTAGGGAAATGCATGCCCTTGGCTTCCAACTCGTTTTGCATACTATTAAACGCGGTAAAGTCGATAATAGTGGCGGTGCTGGCCGGAGTGCCGTCGGTTACCTTAATCACTGCAATCGAACCTTCAGGGTCATTACTGTAATCGCCACTTGGCTCACCTTCGTTTGCCACAAGTACCTTGCTGCCATCAGGTGTAAAGGTCACCATGTCTGGAAGATTGCCGACTTCTACTGCGTTTAAAAATACCGGAGTGCCAGCATTCAAGCCTTTGTAAAACACAATGTAGCCATTGTTGGCTTGGTCATCGGCTTCAATAGCAACAGCCATTAAATCGCTGTTAACAGCAATACTATTTGCGCCACCAAGGGCAACGTTGTTGGCCTCGGTGGGTAATGTAAGCGCGGTGGCGTTTAAGTTGCTATCACTAAGTGGCGCAGCAAGAGCCTCAGAAGATAGTCCAGAAGCATCAATCATCTCAACACTATCGTCAGAACTATTGATGGCATAAATGGTTTGGCTAGCAGCATGATACTGCACAATTTCTGCCGCGCCGTTAGCATTGAGCACAATACGGCCCACAGGGCTAAGTGAAATACCCGTTACTGCATCGGCGCCTGCTTGGCCTGCTTGACCGTCATCGCCGTTACAGCCTACTAATGCCAGGCAAGAAACTACCGCAAGTGAAACTAAGCTCTTCTTGAGCATCATCATATATCCCTATATTCACTGATTAATCTTGCAGGGCATTTTGTGTACCTAATGTGACTGTGTGATGACCAAATTGTGACAGTTATTAAACATTCGATTGAGGGAGGGGGACAGTTGTAAGCCTGCTTTTCTGAGAAGGCGCTTATATTAGGTTACTGAATTTATTAGCATTGTTGTTGAGTGATGAGTATTTACTGCATGAGTAAGGGGAGTGGACTTTACTGCGTAATGTGATCCAAGCGAATAGCTTGGCCGTACAAATCTCGAACCCAACGCACGCAAAGCTGAAAGGAAAGAAACCATGTTAAAACGAATTGCAAAAGTGTTTACTTTTATTATCGCTGCAGTGACATTCTCAACAATCGCCCATGCTAATCACCATGGAATGAAAAAGGATATTGTAGATGTGGCTGTTGAAAATGGCTCCTTCACCACACTGGTCTCGGCGGTTAAAGCTGGCGGATTGGTAGAGACGCTCAAGGGCGAAGGCCCATTTACTGTATTTGCACCTACTGACGAGGCTTTTGCTAAATTACCTGAGGGTACAGTAGAAATGCTGTTGAAACCTGAAAACAAAGACAAGCTAGTCGCTATTCTCACTTACCACGTTGTAGCGGGAAAAGTGATGGCAGCCGACGTAGTAAACATTGATAGCGCTACAACCGTTCAGGGAGGAATGCTAGCCGTTAGCACTAGCGGCGAAATGGTAATGATAAATGATGCCAAAGTAGTGGCGGCCGACGTTAAAGCAAGTAACGGTGTAATTCATGTAATTGATACGGTGCTGATGCCAAAGTAACTACAGTAGCAGGGCTCTATTCGGGCCCTGTTTTATTGCTTTGTACAAGTTTGCTGGTCGACTACTTGAAACAACATTTCGGCAAGCGATTGCTTCAAAGCCAATTTTACTCTCCCGCTCCATCGTTAAGATTTTTAAAGCAGCAAACACCTGCTTCATCTCGCTTCACTTTGCATTCGGTAATCAATATATGTTCTAGCTGCATTCACGCTCTTCGCAGTCGGGCTTTGTTTTTGTGGTATTAACGCCCTTGGCCTAATTCCGCGAGGGCTTTCAATGAGTGGCCGGCGTCATCAAACAAGGTTAAATTGTCCCAAGATGATTGGCATGCCTCTTGAGTATGGCTAATCCAGTCAGGCGCCCAATAAACCATGCCTAAACCTTTATTGTTTGGTAGTGAGAGCAACACCTCTCGTAAGGCAGCAATGTAATCTGCTTGTCCTTGCTCTGAAGCCGCAAACTCGGTATTTAGAGGTGTTTCTTGCCACACAAAATTGGGTTGCTGATCTTGGTTTACTAGGCTAAATGGATAGGCGACTTCTGCGAGCACTATTGCTTGTTGGTAGTTAGCGGCTAAGTGACTTAAGTTTTCACTTAAGTCCTGCATTGAGCCATGCCACCATGGATAAAAAGACAGACCAATGATATCAAATTCGACTCCTTCGCTAACAAGGTGACTGAAGAACCACTCACTTGCATCTTTATCGCCGCCAGTGTCTGTGTGGATCATAATCAGTGGGGGATCAGTATAATCACTGTCATTAACGGCACGCGTCGCGCTCTTTAGCAACAAGGCTAAACGCCACCAATTACTATTGAAGTTAGCACCCACTCTCCCTTCATCCCAAAGCATACCCGAGCTTATTTCATTACCTAACTGAACCATTTTCACGGGGATATTGGCCGAAGAAAGAGCGTTCATTACATCTAGGGTATGGCGGTACAACTGAGTATTTAGAGTATCAAAGTCGCTGTCTTGCCATGCTAAAGGTTTAGTTTGTTTGCCCGGATCAGCCCATGTATCGGAGTAATGAAAGTCAATATATAGATCCATTCCTGCATCGGCGATGGCTTGTGCTTTTTGTAAGGTATCCGCTAAGTCGTTGTATCCCGCCTCTGGTTCAACCCATACTCGCAGTCGGACGAGATTGATGCCAGCATCGGCATAGGTCTGCCAAGGATATTCTTCACCACTTATCAGAATTGGAGATTCACAATCTTGTAAAAGGCTCGCGAAAGAAGCATCAACGCCGCGAAAGTGTAAGGTGGGCTCAGGTGCTAATGGCGGAGAGTTTTCCGAAGGCGAACTACCGCAAGCAACCAGCATAATAACCATTACAGCATGGAGAAAAGTGAAGTGAAATTTGCGCATCAGATAGCTATTCAAGAGAAGATAATTGAAGTGTATGTTTCCTAACAACAAAATCAATTTCGAATCGTTCAAATTGAGCACTGCCCCAAGCCTGTGGGCTAGCTTTTGCTAAAACTGCAAGCAACAACTCATCGCATTATTTAGGGTGTTTGCCTGTTGCCTTTGATTAACCTAGATTTGAGGTGGAAAGAAAATAGAGAGGTGAGTTTATAAGGGAAGCTAAGAATTAACGACTGAAATACAGAGCTAAGTGAGTGTTAATCTGAGTAAGTATTGCATCTAACCATTGACCGAAGATGAGGTGCTAGGGTGCTTTATCTAATATTTATGATTACTTTTCTGCAAGGCTTTTAAAGCAACAAACTCCCGCTTCATCTCGCTTCACTTTGCATTCGGTGGTTAATACCTTCTCTAGTTGCATTCTTGCTCTGCGCAGGCGGGCTTTGGTGGCGGATAAGCTGAGTTGTTGCTGTTCCGCGTACTCAAGCTGAGTAAGGCCATTAAGATCACATTGCTCAATAATGTCACGTTCGCTGTCAGACAGCTTAGGCAGCACTTTGGCCAAGCATTGCTGCAGTTGAGTCATTACCGGCGCAACACTGTCTGAAGCGGATAAGTCATTGATGTCGGTGGCGTGCAATTTTTGGCGTAGCTTATCAATGAAATGGTTTTTGGTCATAGTAAACAACCACGCTTTACCATCATCTAGGGTACAAAAACGCTGGCTATTGCTCATGGCCTTTAAAAACACTTCTTGCATGATATCTTCAGCTTCATGCTGGTTGTTGGTTTGCTTTATTAACCAGCCATAGAGCAAGGGCTCAGCCTCGCTCCAGGCCTTCATTAAACATTTCATGTTTCTCTCTGCCGCAATAGGGTTAAGCCGCCTAAGTTATTGTACCAGCGGCTTAGTAAGTTGTTGCTAGGTTTACGCTACAGCATTCTCGCTTAGTAACTCACGCACTAGATCAACAGACGGTACTGAGCCGCTGTGTTTTATTTGCCCTTCAATGGCAAGGGCTGGCGTAGTTAATACTCCAGCGGCCATGATTTTTTGTAAATCGGTAACTTTTTCAAGGTCAACGTTTAAGCCAAGTTCGTTGGCTACCTCTAAAATACGTTCTGCTGTTGTTGCGCAGTTTTTACAGCCTGAACCGTATACCTGAATCGTTGTCATAATGAGTTCCTCGTTGTGTTTGTTGAAATGTTGTTTAGTAGTAATAGTTAAATAGCCACCCCGTTAGGGATATGGCCACCAGTAAATAGCCGGCAATTGCGCCTAAAAAGCGTATTTGCATCACTTGCTTGAGCATGATGAATTCGGGAATGCTTACCGCCACAGCGCCCATGCAAAACGCCAAAGTGGTGCCGATGGGCATGCCCTTATCAATCAGTGAAGCCATAATTGGCACCACACCTGATGCATTGGTGTAAATGGGAATGGCGCTAAGCGTGGCAAGTGGTACGGTCCACCATTGGCCATTAGCCAAGTTTTGTTCAAACCATTGAGCTGGCACAAAGCCATGAATAGCGGCTCCCAAACCCACGCCAATAATCACCCACTTCCATATGCGGCTTAAGATGGTTTTGGTTTCGTTTACTGCAAAGTAATGGCGATCTTTATGCGTCACCGAGGGAGCGGGTGTGTCGTCTGCGATTTGAATATTGCTGTTTTCAGCTTGTTGGTAGGCTTCTGCAAGAAAGGGCTGTAACCATCGTTGAGCCTTAAGCATATCCATCATTACCCCAGCCAACATGCCTAGCAACATACCAATGGCTACGTACATAAGGGGGAATTTAAAACCAAGAATGCTGCCTAACATAATCACCACTACTTCATTTACCAGCGGCGAGGTGATAAGAAATGCGATAGTCACGCCAATGGGGATTCTGGCAGAAACAAAGCCCATAAACAGTGGAATGGAGCTACAGGAGCAAAACGGTGTGATAGCGCCAAAAGTAGACCCTAATAAGTAACCCAAAGCTCTATGTTTACCTAACAAGTAGTTACGCACTTTATCTACGCTAAGGCTGGCGCGTAAGTAAGAGATGACGTAGATCAACAGCACCAATAACACCAAAATTTTGCTGGTGTCTTCAATAAAAAAATGCAGGCCGTTGGCCACTCTAGTGCTGGGTGTTAGCCCAAATACGGAATAACTTAGCCAGTCAGCCAACCAAGTAAAAATCTCCATCTTTCAGTATCCAATTCGAGGGTATATGACTAACACGGATGAACAGCAAAAAGGATGCAGAATATTTAGAAAAACTTTTCCAGTTTTTTGAGTAAAGTGAATTGCTAGGCAATAGGGTGGTTTTAGCCCTAGTGCCGCAAGGCTATGGCTAGGAGCGATGAGAGCTACTTATCGCGAGTACTTTTCTGCATTGTGTTCCTCGCAAATTAAAGGCACCATAGCGTGGCTGTTTCTATACCAGAAACAGCCAAATTCTCAGGGCGGGGTGTAACTCCCCACCGGCGGTAGTTAGTTATGTTTATGGCTAAAAGCCCGCGAGCGCCCAACGGTAGTTGGGGTCAGCAGATCTGGTGACGAAGCAATACTTTTATTGCGACTAGTCCAGAGCCGACGGTAATTTGCAGTTTGGCTGTAATGAGTCCGGATGGAAGAGAATCAAGCATTATCATTTTGTTTTAACCTGGTTAGAACAGAACCCTTAGCCTGTGGCTGAGTGTGGTTTAATGCCGATAAAAAACTTCACTTTACGGTGAGGTGCTATTCCTGCACGCCCTGATTCTGGAAAACTTAATGTAGTAATTTAAGGATTTAAACCATGAATCAGTCTCTACTTGCCGAATATGGCAATCCTATCCAACGAGTTGACGCCGCGCTTGCAGCCTTACGCCAAGGCCAAGGGGTATTGGTTGTTGACGACGAAGACCGCGAAAATGAAGGCGATTTAATCTTCGCCGCCGAAACTCTCACCAATGCTCAAATGGCCATGCTTATTCGCGAATGTAGCGGCATTGTTTGCTTGTGCTTAAACGATGACAAAATCAAACAGCTTGATTTACCGCCAATGGTTAGCGATAACTCTAGCCAATTTGGTACGGCCTTTACCGTAAGCATTGAAGCCAATGAAGGCGTAACCACAGGAGTGTCGGCTGCTGATCGCGTCACTACCATTAAAACCGCGATTGCCGAAGGCGCTAAACCCAGCGATTTAGCCAGACCAGGCCATGTTTATCCGCTGCGTGCGCAGCCCGGTGGAGTATTAACACGCCGCGGACATACCGAAGGTACCGTTGATTTAGTGACTTTAGCGGGCTTAACACCTGCTGGTGTATTGTGTGAAGTGACCATGCCAGATGGCACCATGGCGCGTTTGCCCGAGATTGTTGCTTTTGCTAAGCAACATGCCATGCCAGTATTAAGCATTGAAGATATTGTGGAATATAGGAAAGCGCTAATCAGTAAAGCGAGCTAGTTAAGCGCTTGTTTTGGCAAAATAAAAGGGGCCAATAAGGCCCCTGATCAGATTATGCGTTTAGTACTATTGTTGTTTTGTAGGTGTAATCACCTTTTCGTCAGTATAGCCCTAGCTTCATAAAAAGTTCTTATATTTTTTCAATGTTTCAGCTGTTTTTTCACAAGGGTGTGATCACGGTAATATTCATGAGCAACACACTTGTGCTAGAGCTTTTGCTCTAATGTGATAAAAGGTAAACCCCCTTATCGATGAATTAAAAGCGTTCTGGTGCTGCCGGTTTATTACCTAAAATGTTATCAACCTGCTGCCATACGTCGTTGTTTAACTGCTGTTTCAGCTCTAGCGCTTTCAGGTTATCTTCTAACTGCTCTAACTTAGACACTCCTAGTATTACGCTGCTCACATGTGGCGTACGTAAACACCAATTTAAGGCTAGGTGATGTAATGGCATGTTAAGGCTTTCTGCCAATTGGTTAAGTTGAGCTATCTGCTCTAGCTTGTTGTTCTCGCCCATTAACATATCGCGCAGCCATTCATAGCCAGGCAAGCTTAAGCGGCTGTTATCTGGCACGCCATTTAGGTATTTGCCAGTGAGCAATCCGCTGGCCAGTGGCGAGAAAATAGTAGTGCCTAAACCGGTTAGTTGGTACAGCGGTAGATACTCGGCTTCTATTTTGTCGCGCACCATCATGTTGTATTGCGGCTGCTCCATCACTGGCGCATGCAGGTTTTCTGCTTTGGCTACTGCCCATGCTTCGGTAATTTGCTGAGCGCTCCATTCAGAGGTGCCCCAATACATTACTTTACCTTGGCAAACCAAGTCGTGCATGGCACGAACCGTTTCGTAAATCGGCGTATCAATGTCTGGGCGGTGGCAGTAAAACAAATCTAGGTAATCAACCCGCAGGCGTTTAAGTGCGGCATGGCAGGCATCAAATACATGTTTGCGGCTTAGCCCACGTTGGGTAGGTTTATCGCCGCCCCAAAATACTTTGCTCGATACCACAAAACTATCGCGTGTCCAGCCCAGTTGCTCTATGGCTTGTCCCATTAAGCGTTCGCTTTCGCCGCTTTCGTAACCTTCGGCATTATCGTAAAAGTTTATTCCAGCATCATAGGCGCGTGTCATAATTTGCTTGGCGGCCGATAAGTCCACTTGTTTGCCAAAAGTAACCCAAGAGCCTAAACCAAATTCACTTACCTGCAGGCCACTTTGGCCTAATCGACGATATTCCATTTTATACCCACTTAATCAAAGATGTTGGCTCAAGTATAGAGTTAGTAAAGCCACTGAAAAAAGAGGGCTAAAGCAAAAATACTGTTTGTTATATCAAACAAAAAATCTTATTTTGCGTATTATTATGGACAAGTTGATGCAGCTAGTTAGGTAAGCGAATGTCGAAGAATCATAAAAAGTTAGAACGCTTGTTGTTGTTTTATGAAGTGGCTCAGTACTTGAGCTTTTCTAAGGCCGCTGAACACCTTGATATTTCTCGTAGCTACTTGTCGCAACAAATTCGCAGTTTAGAGCAAGATTTACATACTCAACTGTTGATTAGAACCACTCGCAGCGTGCGGCTCACCACCGAAGGCCACAAGGTGTTTTTGCAGGCGCAAGCCATGCATCATAACTTGTTAGATCTAGAGCGAGAGCTAGAACACAGCGGCGAAGATGTCGCGGGTATTTTGCGTATTACCGCGCCAGCCGCTTTTGCAGAGTCGTTTTTGGTTGAGGTATGTAATGGATTTAATCAACGCTACCCCGAAGTGAGTTTTGAAATTGATGTTGGCCATCATTTAGAAGACTTACATGAGCGTAATTTCGATTTAGCCATTCGTGTTACCGAGCAACCGCCACAAAATATGGTGGCGCGAACGCTAATGCCTTATTGCCATTGGGTGTGTGCTTCCCCTGCATACTTAGCAGAGCACTTTGTGCCAACTCAACCTAGCGATTTAAGCCAGTTGCAGTGCTTAGCCTTTCCTACTTGGCGAACCTGGACATTTAAACAAGCCAATAAAGTGCAAGAGTTTGAAGCACAAGGACGGTTTGCGGTGAACGACAATAACATCCTCATTAAAGCGGCCTTAAATGCGCAGGGCGTGATTCGAGTACCCGAGCATTTAGTGTGGGAGCATGTGCAGGCAGGCCGATTGCAGAGGTTACTGGCCGATTTTCAGGTTGAACCCCGACAAGTGTGGATGCTGTATCCGCCCAAAATTGAACACTCTTCACGCTTGCAGCGTTTCATGGCTTACCTGCAAGACCATATAAGCAGTTTGTTGCCTAAGCCTCGATGAGATCAACATGGATGATTCAATCACCCGTTAATGTTTATTTATCGGCCCTTTTAGCAGTTTGTGCCTATTATCACAGCACTTGTCGCAATTACTTTTATTATCAATAGTGCTGTGTTTGTATGTGATTAAATTTAAAGCGTTTATTAGTGATCACGGATGAGTGGAACTTAAGGATTGAGATGAAACGACATAGCTTATTGGCATTAGCCCTACCTCTTTTAAGTGTGTTATTGGTGGGGGCTTGCAGCAGTTCTTCCAACAGCAATGCTTCTGAACAGAGTGAATTAGCTTGCGCTAATTACGCCGGCACTTGGGAGCTTTTTTTAGAGGTTGATAACAGTGATTGCAATGGCTTTGGCAAACAGCTAAAGCAAGTATTTGTAGTGGAGCAACAGCAATGCAAGCTGAGTATTGATAGTGGCGTAACAGGTGATATTAATGGCCAGCAAATCACTTGGTCTGCACCTAGTGTTCGGATTGATGGTGGGGAATTAAGTCACGTTTCGGCTACAGTTGAAATACTCGATGGGAAGGTTACTGGCTCTTATCTGTGGGAGTGGTTCAACAGCGCTTATTATTGTTCCGGCTCAACCACTGTAAAAGGGCGAATATTGCCTGAGCAAGAAGCTGCCAGCGCCGAGCTTGGCGAGTTTGATTTAACGCCACCACACCCACTGCTTTCTCCGGCAGAAAACACCACCGCACATACCTTTACGGTAATGGCTAAACAGGCTGAGCAGGTGTATTTAGCCGGTGAAATGAGCGACTGGCGTCCCGATGTATTTCAAATGAAGGCGAATGACGATGGTAGCTGGTCAATTACCTTATATTTAGCGCCGGGGGCTTGGCAGTACAAGTTTGTGATAGACGGCAATTGGATAGCCGATGAAAACAACGAGCGCGCGGTATATGACAGCAGAGGCGGATTTAACTCAGTATTGGTGATTGGCGAAGAGTCGCCGCTGCTTAGCGCAAACCCAGAAATTGCTCATGGCGAGATAGTTGATGCAACCTTTGCCAGCAGCGCGCTTAACAAAGCCAGCCCTTATGCGGTTTATCTGCCGCCCAATTACCATGCTAACGAGCAACGCTACCCATTAGTGGTGCTGTTGCACGGCTATGGCAGTAATTACCAGCAGTGGCTGGTGGACGGCAAAGCCCAGCACCTTATGGACAACTTAATTGCCAAACAAGCGATTAAACCTTTCATATTGCTAATGCCTTCTGGCGAACAGAGCTATTACACTGGCGAATACGAGCAGCTCATTATGCAAGAGCTGCTACCGAGTATTCGAGAGCAATACCGAGTTAAACCAGGTGCACAAAATAGTGCAATTAGTGGCGTGTCTATGGGCGGGGCAGGGGCGTTTTATTTAGCGCATAAATACCCCGAGCAGTTTGGTTTATCGGTGCCTTTGAGCGGCTACTTTGATATGAGCATTTACCGTGATTTTACTTGGCAGAATTTTACTATGCAGCCAGCCTTGTACCTATATTGCGGTGAAGATGACCATACCAGTTTTCAAAGCAATCAGCGCTTGGTGGAGCAGCTAGAAAACCATAAGGCTGAATTTACTTACACCACAGCAGAAGGCGGCCACACTTGGCGCTATTGGAATGGCATCTCAGCACAATTTCTCAGCCAAATATCAGCCTTCTTCCATCCATAAACAATCAGCTACAGAGTGTTAGCAATAAGCTGAGGCGGAGCGCTAACTTTAGTTAAGCGCTTCGCATACCCGTATATAATCCACTTCCATTTGGGCGGGGAATATCTGATTAGATTGTGGGTTACCATCGTAATTGCCGCCTACCGCCAAATTCATAATGATGTAAAAATCTTGGTCGAAGGGAGCGGGGAAGGCTTGGTCTTGGGTATACCAAGAACTTTGGCTAGCATACAACTCGTCATCTACGTACCAATATATGCCCTGAGGCGTCCAATCGATTCGGTAAACATGAAACTCGCTAATATCGCTGTCGGTAAACAGGTAGTGGCGTTCCGAGTAGGTATTATTTGGCCATTGTGCGCCATAGTGAATGGTGCCATTTACTTGCGAAGGGTTGCTACCACGCGCTTCCATAATGTCTATTTCGCCCGAGGCCGCCCACGAGCCATATACATTGTCTTGCGGCATTAACCAAAAAGCCGGCCATAACCCTTGGCCAATTGGCAATTTAATACGGGCTTCAAATCGACCATAGGCTTGGGCAAATAATCCCTGAGTTTTTAAGCGCGCAGAGCTGTAATTGTAATTACCGTATTGGTCGCTACTGCCTTCGACTAAGGCTTGAATAATAAGTTGGCCATTGCCGTTGAGTCGCACATTGGCGGCGTTGTTGGTATAGGCTTGCAGCTCGTTGTTTCCCCAACCTGAAATATACTGGTCGTTGAGCATAAAGCCATTGCCCATATCAAAGGCCCACTTATTCAGATCCAGCTGGCTGCCGCTAAACTCATCACTCCACGAGAGTTGCCAAGTAATGGCTTCTGGCTGGCTAGGCTGCTCCGATTGAGGGCTAACACCGCCTCCGCCACAGGCGAATAAGCTGCTACTGAGTAGTACAAGTAATCCAATCTGAGGGCTGCGGTTTAGCATTAAGTGCTCCAAGCGTTGCTAATCATCTTCAGCATCAGTTTGCCAAGAGCTTGGCCTGCAAGGTAGTGAAAAACCGGCAGAATAAGAGCCAGATCAATGATGAAAATATACTTCAAGTTACGTAATTTATTGCACTTGCCAAAGCAAACTTACTATTACCTTTCACGATGCCTTCTTTCTCCAAGAACTCGCATTATTCCGTGCTGATATTTTTGTTATTTTTTTTGATCTGGATGGATGGTGAGGTTTAGAAAAGGTGATAGTCTGGTTTTCATTAAATGCGTGAAAGAGGAAAATTGGCTTGTTTAAAAAAGGCGGTTTTCCTTTAAGTTAACAGTTAACTGTTAGCTTTTAGGAGGAAACTTGAGCATTATTCAAAACGCCATAGACTCGATCCAGATTGGAATTGAAGACTATGAAAGTGACGATGACAGAAGAAGCGTTTCAGCTGTTAGAAATATTTCTGCGGGCATTCTTTTGCTCTATAAAGAGAAGCTTTGTCAATTGTCACCTGATGATAATAAAGAGCTATTAATCAAGCAGAATATTCGACCTGTTCAAAACGACGGTGGCGAAATTGTCTTTGAAGGGAAAGGTCATAAAACCGTTGATGTTCAGTCAATAAAGGAAAGGTTTAAAAGTCTAAAAGTTACTGTTGATTGGACGCGATTCGATGAAATAAACAAATTGCGTAATGATCTAGAGCACTACTACACCGCAATGTCTCCTGATGCTGTTAGAGAAATTGTAGCAAAGTCATTTCTTTTGATAAGAGATTTTCTTAGTGAGTATTTGGATAAAGACCCTCAGGAAACACTTGGAAGTCAATCATGGTCGACGTTGCTTGAGGTAAGTGACGTATATTCAGCTGAAGAAAAAGCATGTAAAGAATCAATTGATTCCATTGACTGGAAATATGACTCAGTAAAGGGATCACTAGATCATTTACGTTGTGAACAATGCCATTCATCATTAATACAGGCTCCTTATCATGACGATAATTACCCTACCATTAACTTAAACTGCAAATCGTGTAATCACGATTTCTCCTTTGATGATGTAGTAGAGCAATGTATAGATGACTCTTTGGCTGGCGAGGCTTATAGCGCCGCAAAGGATGGCGAACAATCACCCTATGACCGCTGTCTTGAATGTGGCAAAAGTACTTTTATCCTAAGCGAAGGTTGCTGTGTCGTATGCGGCTATCAAATGGAATACACAAGCTGTGAGCGTTGTGGTGAGGTTTTAGGTCTTGAAGATCAATACAATGAAGGTAAGTGTGGCTATTGCCAGTATCAGTGGGAAAAGATGATGGTGGAATGAGCTAACAAGTTTGTGAACTCGGACAATTTTAAAGCGCGACTTTTTGTGGTGGCTGGACCACTTTATCACGAGAAATCTACACTTTAAATTTTCCGGTTACAAAGGCGTTAGTGCTGTGCATCGTTCGAATAAGTAAGGAAGTGAAATTGAAATGAGAAAACCCAGAATTTTTATTGCTTCAGCGGTCGAAAGCCTTGATGTAGCAGATGCGTTCAATGTGAACCTAGATCACCAGGCTGAAGTAACAGTTTGGAAACATGGTTTCAATCTTTCACAGAATACCATTGACTCCTTAGTCAAAATGGCAGAGTCAGTTGATTTTGCTATTTTTATATTTACGCCTGATGATATTGCCCAAATCCGAGATCAACAAAAGCATATCGTACGAGATAATGTAGTCTTTGAGCTTGGCCTTTTTGTTGGAACACTGGGGAAAGAAAGGTGCTTCATTGTTAAGCCTAGAGATACTGATCTACATTTTCCTACAGATCTTTTAGGGCTTACTCCTGCAGATTATAATGGTGAAAGGTCTGATAGAAATTTGGAAGCCGCTGTAAATCATCCTTGCGTGCTCATTAAAAAGGAAGTAGCAAGTTTAGGTTTGCTTTCTCAAGAGCTAGATATTCAAAAAACTGCTCGTAGAAAGGTTGGGTATGACTACAAGCTAGGGGATGTAGAGCATCGTTTATTAGCAAAAGTGCTTGAAAGTTATGCTAGTTCTCCAGATGGTGTATCTGTTTGGAGTACATTTAATGACCTAAATGATATTGAGCAAGGAATTTTGAGTTTGGCGGCAATTAAGCTCGAAAGATTAGGATTTCTAGATAAGAATATTGCAATAGATCATGAGTACAATGACAGTGAATATTTTGCGTTCTCGATATCAGCTGATGGTATAGATTATTTACTAGAAAATGAGGACTTGCTCCTTAAAGCAAATAAGAAAACTCAAGCTCCAGCACCTCAAAAATACGATAAAAGTATTCCTTTCTAAACTTAACGCTAACAAGAGCCAGTTTTTTCTGCTGCTGAGGCGGGCGTTATACGTACATGGACTAGATGGATAACATGGAAAAAATACTAACAAATCTAAATGATCCAGCTTGGTGGTTCACTGGAGTTTTCTTTGGCTTGTTACTTAAATTTGCTCCAATGGCTTTTTTGCATTTAAGAATGAGAGCCGGTAAAGGCCTGCGCAAATTTTTCAGAGGTCGTAGATACAAATACAAACGATTCTTGAAAGAAAGTCGACACAATATAGCCGCTGTAAACCACCAGACTGCCAAATCCCACGCTTATTTCCAGATGTTTGTGATTACATGCGCTCTATACCTTGTCTGGTATGTAGCAGGCCCTCTTTTTCAGATACAAAAAGCCAGTTTAATTTTGTTCCTAATTTGTTTATTGCCAATGTACACAGTGCAGGTTTATTGGATGCTTCAAGAGGGAAGGGCTAAGGATCTTGTGGCTGAATATGGCAAGGTACGTATAACAAATAAATCATACTAGTGCTTGTCGTTTTGCTCCTCGCGGGGACAAGTGCCAAGACGCGGTGGAGCCACTGCACCTGCCCATTTACAGGGCGTTAATACTGCCTTATGACTTGATAGCGCAGAGAAAGCTCTCACTAAGGCCATTTCTAGCCTTAGTGAGATAAAGCCTTTAAGCGACTTTCTTAGCTTTGCTTTTAGCTTTGGCTTTTTTCTTGGGTTTACTGAAGTTGCTCGCGCTGGCGATATCACTTGGCACTAACTCAATTTTGCGTTGTTCCATATCTACGCGGGCTACTTTCACCTCAATTACATGGCCAATGCCAAAGCTCTTGCGGCTGTTTTCGCCAATTAAGCGTTGTTTGTTTGCGTCGAAGTTATAAAAGTCGCCAGCCAGTGACGAGATGTGCACCACGCCTTCTACTGCCATATCTTTTAGTTCTACATACAAACCAAAGTTGTTTACGCCGCTTACAATGCCTTGGAATCTTTCGCCCACTTGGTCTTGCATGTATTCACATTTAAGCCAAGCATCTACGTCCCAACTGGCGGTGTCGGCGCGGCGAGCCACTAAAGAACAGTGGTCGGCCAGCATTAACATTTGCTCTGGGCCGTATGGGTAACTGTTTGCAAGCTTAAGAGGCGCAGCGCCGTTTACGCGGCGAACCGGGTCTAGGCCTTTACCGCTTAATGATTTAAAGGTGCGCTTAAAAATGCTGCCGCTTTCTTTACTGCGAATAATCGAGCGAATAGCACGGTGTACCAGTAAGTCTGGGTAGCGGCGAATTGGCGAGGTAAAGTGAGCGTAAGCATCAAATGCTAAGCCAAAGTGGCCTTCGTTTTCTGGGGTGTAAATAGCTTGGCTCATAGAGCGCAGCATCACCGTTTGAATAATGCTGGCGTCTTCTCGCTCGCCAATACTGCTAAGTAGCTTGTTGTAGTCGGCTGGCGTAGGTTTGTCGCCACCGCCTAAGTTCAAACCTAGTTCGGCTAAAAAGCTACGCAAACCCTTGAGTTTTTTCTCTTTAGGGCCTTGGTGTACCCGGTATAAAGCCGGAATTTTTAGCTGTTCTAAGAAACGTGCCGTGGCAACGTTGGCGCACAACATACATTCTTCAATCAGTTTGTGGGCGTCGTTACGTACTAGCGGAACAATCTGCTCAATCTTACGTTCGCTATTAAATTCAAAGCGGGTTTCTTGGGTTTCGAAATCAATGGCACCGCGCAGTTCACGCGCCTGTTTCAATACGCCATACAAACGGTGTAAGTCTTGTAGGTGTGGCAGTACCTTGGCAAACTCTTTACACAGCTGTTGGCCTTGCGCTGAGTTGGCTTGCTCTAACATTGCGCCCACTTGGGTGTAGGTGAGGCGGGCATGTGAGTGAATCACCGCTTCGCAAAACTGGTAACTGGCCAGCTGGCCTTGGGCATCAATGTTCATTTCGCAAACCATCACTAAACGGTCAACCTGAGGGTTAAGCGAACACAAACCATTTGAAATGGCTTCGGGTAGCATTGGCACTACGTGGCCAGGAAAGTACACCGAGGTGCCGCGTTTTTGCGCTTCAATATCTAAGGCGGTTTCTGGCTGAATGTAATGAGAGACATCGGCAATGGCTACCGATAAACGCCAGCCACCGTTTGTGCTTGCTTCGCAATAAACTGCATCATCAAAGTCTTTGGCGTCTTCGCCGTCAATGGTAACAAACGGCGTATCGCGTAAATCCACTCGATGCAGCTTGTCTTGTTCGGCCACTTCTGGGGCTAATTTAGCCGCTTGAGCCAGTGCTTCTTCTGGCCATTCAAAAGGAATTTGATGGGTGCGAATCGCAACATTGATTTCCATACCCGGTGCATTAGGGTCGCCAATTACTTCACTAATGTGGGCAATGGCGTTATCACGCTTGTGCGGGTAGCTGATGAGCTCGGCACTCACGTATTGGCCGTTGCTGGCACCAAGGGTTTGCGCCGCAGGTACATCAATAGTTTGGGTAATGCGTTGGTTGTCGGGCTGAACACTGTAGCGGCCATCTTGCTCTACAAAACGACCAATAATGTGTTGAGTATTCTTCTCAATAATTTTAACCACGCGCGCTTCTTCACGACCACGGTTGTTAAAACCATTTGGCAAAGCTTGAATGATGTCGCCATCAAATACTTTGCTCATTTGCGAGCTATGCAATACAAAGTCGGTGTCGTAGCCTTCGCATTTTAAAAAGCCAAAGCCTTCGCGGTGACCAATTACGCGGCCTACTAAGTATTCGCTGTCGTCTACTGGCCAGTAATTGCGTTTGCGGTCGCTATGTAGCTGGCCGTCGCGGCTCATGGCAATTAAGCGGCGGCGCAATGCTTCTAAGTCTTCTTCTGAGCTTAGGTTTAGGGCTGCGGCAAGTTGTTCGCGATTAAGCGGTTTTCCTTGTTGATCGAGCAGCGCAATGATGGCGTCGCGATCAGGAATGGGGTTGGCATATTGTTGCTCATTAGAGCGTGAGTGTTTACTCATAGTTATTGTTCTCTGTTAATCGGGCCAATAACCTTGCTCTAGGGAAATCATGAAATGTTCTTTTAATGCAGTTCAGATATAACTCTCAAGGTTTTTAGGCCAATGCGCTCGTTTATCGAGTCGCTAAAATAAGGTGTGATGATGAACGCTACAATCTGGGGTTCACTCATCACGGTGTTTGCCTGACTTATAAGCTGGTTTTATGACAGCACTATGACAAGCAAAGTAATAATTGCCTGAGGGCAAGATTGGAAAAACAAGCTGGAATTTAAAACGACGGAACGAAGCTTAATTGAAGGCAAGCTAATGCGGAGTTCAAAAAATAGACTGATTTTCTAATGGCCGCCACTTTATAGAATTGTGAACGATTGTCAACTTATATAGCCGAGCAGAGCAGTAAAGGAGCTAAACCTTCGCCGTCTCTCACTCCCTTTCTCTTAATTGAGTTATTTAATATCTAGCTCACATTTTGTTCAGCTTGTATTTGTCCTTTTAATTTGTGTGGTTACTATTCGCTCGCTTAAAGAAAATAAAAACAACATAAATGTAAACATGCGGGAATCAATATGAGAATCACAATCGCGGCGCTAGCACTGCTGCACTTTAGTGGGCAGGCTACCCCATATAGTAGCAATGTAGACAATGATTATTATCACCATGATGTGAATGTAATACCGACAGCTAGGGATCACAATGATGGTGTCCCTGATCTTTTTGATGCCATGAATATGTTGCTTGGTACTCGCTACCAAAGTAATGCTGAGTTAGATAATCGCTTCGTGGCTAACGATCAATTATTTGTGGGCGAAGGCTCGCAAAGCGTCGCGTTAGTGGGGTTAACAGCAGGTAACCATAATACGCTTGGTATTTATACCGATGTAGGCGTTGGCCAAGAAAAAACGGCCATTTTGCCTTCTAATCCACATTATGGGTTTATGGGGGACGGTTCAGCTAACCAGCCTTTTGCGGGGGTAAGCCTAGACATAATGGGTGAGTTTGGTTGGTATTTAGAACAAAGCGGCCCGGTAACATATTCTACTTTTTATTCAGAAAATCAGTTAAACGGAGGCTGGGATCATACTATGACGTTTGCTATTCCTGAGCTTAACGGACAATCACGCTATTTAGATCTCGGTGACGGTATTATTGAATACACCTTCTCCAACGCGTATTTAATTGGCTGGGAAGATCTTCCCTTTGGTTTTTTTGAACCTGATATGTTGGGGGATGATGATTACGACGACTTGATGTATTTAGTCGATTTTAAACCCGCTTCAATCAATAAACCGGTAGACGTATCGGAGCCGTTATCGGGCGTGTTGTTGGCTAGCGGTTTATTGGGATGTTGCTGGCAGCGAAGTAAGCGCCGCATACTGCGTTCTTTTGCCTTACCTCGCAAATAAATCAGCATGCGCAAACTTTACTAAGGCCAGCGTTAAGGCGTGTACGTAGTTGTCTTCGCGGGTGGCTAAGCCGTTGGTGAGTAGGCCAATGGCGCCGCCTTTTTGCTTAATGTTATGTGTATTAAATAACTTATCCATAAGTGGGCCAAGTTCTTCGCCTTGCTCAAGTGCTTGGTAAACACTAGCAGGCAAGGGCATGTTAGCACCGCGGCCCACAGCGGTTTGTTGGCTATTGGCTATGGCAACAAACGCAAAGGTAGCGGGGCCATCTTCAAACATATCAACGCCGCCCTCTATCGCTGCGTAAATGTCTGCATGTTGTTGCTGTTGGCAGTAGCGTAAACGATTTACTGCACCGTCACGCGTTTGCTGAGTGGTCATGGGTTGCTCGGGCACTTGCGAGGGCGCATCAATACCTTGGCAATCAATCTCGGCATCTGGGTAATACAAGGCTAGTGCCTTAGCTACCGCGCGTACTTTAACGGGGTTGCGAGAACCTACGATGACTTTGAGTGAACGTTGAGACATAACAACTCTATAAATAACGACAATTAGGCAGCTGATGCTAGCATATTTAGAAGCTTAAATGTGCTAGCAAATAAAGCAAAATAGTCTGGGAGATTAACTGTTTAGTTGATCGGTAATGCTGCTACAGGGGACTCGTGAGTCAATAATTCTGCCGTCACGCGAAGGTGTATTTCCTGGCCGAATGTCCCATTCTAGTTGGTACTTTTGATTAATTAACTGCACCAATTGATAAAACGACAAGCCCTGCTCATTACCACCTACATGGTAAACCCCAGCTTGGCCTTGTTCAGCTAACTGAAGCAAACATGCCATGCTGTGCTCAACATAGGCCACTGCGGGCAGCCATTCAGTGCTGGCTTCTAAATAGCCTTTCTGATTATGCATATCTCTAACATGGGTGAGTAGGTTGTCTTGTTCAAAGGTGTCGAACATTTGCCAGCCTAAGCGGGCAATAATGGTATGTGGGTTGGCTTGCAGCGCGGCTTGCTCGCACACTATTTTGTAGCGACCGTATTCGTTGTCGGCATCTGCTGGGTGGTCTGGCGAAAAAGGGCCAATGCTGTTGGGATTAAATACACTCTCGGTGCTGGTAAACAGTATGTTTATCTTTAGCTCTAAAGCAATGCCTGCCAGCATGGCTAGCCAATCTTCTGAGCCGGTGGCTAGATGGAAGATAGTGTCTATTCGGTTAGCCCGAATATAAGCGATTTGCTGGTCACGGTTATTAATGTCGAGCTGTTGGCGATCAAAACCGAATACTTCAATGCCCTTAGCCAGTAAGGCTTTTTTTAAGTAAGGGGCGAGTCGACCGTGTAAACCTGTTACTAAGGCGCGTTGCATTGCACTGTTTCCCATTCGGTAAGTTAAATCGATTATGCGATGTGTGCAGCGCAACTGCCAGAAAATTATAGTGGGCTTCTTTACTTAGCTAAAGAGGCAACCACACCTTCAACTTTGTCTTCTTGTAACCAGCTAATACAGTAACGAATAGAGCCAGAAGGCGGAATGTTTTGGGTGCCTAGTTCTACTTGGGCATACACGGTTTCAAAAAAGTTAGTGGGTAATACGCTGTATTGGTAAAACACGTCCATTTCTTCCCTTAAACCATTGAGCGTAATGCTTGGTGTAGGCTCAATTTTGGCTTGAATATGGTACATGCACGCAGCAAAGGCATAGTTTTTAAGGGCGGGTAACTCTGATTCATCGAAGGTTTCTGCCGCGAGGCTGGTGTTTGCGCTTAGCAATACCAGTGTGGCACTTACAATATGCTTTAAATTCATTATTACCTTAGGTATTTAGTCGCGTAAGCCACTAAATAACATTCAATTCCATTTTAAGTGCTTGAAAAATTATATTAAGACTAAGATCTTGTCAAATTGAGAAGCCCTAAATAGGCAGGATTAATTAATAAGTGATTACTTAGATTTATAATTTCTGTATTTTTGTTAATGCTTATAGTGATTACTGTACAAATATTGCTAAGTATTTATTTATGACTACCCCTCTGAAAACGTTTACTTGTTTAAATTCATCTAAGCTTTTGTTTTATATGATTTAATTGTTTTTTGTTCGATTTTTTTGAGATCAAGCTTTTTTGATTAAATAGTAGTCACTTAAACCTGTTTTTTAATAAAAAATTTGCCGCTGTTGAAATCGATGTCATTTATATATATCGCTAAATAGTTAATTTAAACAGGCAAAGAATAAAGTGGTAACGTCTTTCTTTTTGTTTTTGCTAGTCTTTATGAGGCCTTAGGATGATTTTTCGTAGATTGAACTGATTCAATTAGATGGTATAAAACCGCAGAAATTGGATTTATCAATAATTGTAAGAGGAAAATCATGCGCAGTGTTTTAGTGAGTGCATCAGCAGTAGTAATGGCGTTAAGTGTAAGTTTACCGCTAGTTGCGGCAGAGGAACCTAGTAGTAAACCGGCCTTAAGTGAATTCGACAAAAACGCCGAGTTTTACCACAAAAGCTTAGTGAAAGATGGTTACCGTTTCGCTTGTCGTGTACACGACGAAAACGGCAAATGCACTAAGTTACAGTGGAAAAAACTGTAAGCTATGCGCAGCGAGGTTAAGCCCTTTAACCTCGCGTTGTTGCCTGCTTAAGCAATATTTTGGCTTGCTCGCCAATAAGCTTAATGGCTTGCTCAATCCGTTCGCTAGGAGGGTTGGCATAACTTAATCGCAAACAGTTTTTATATTTTCCCGCCGCCGAAAACAAACTGCCCGCCGCAATACCAATATGAAACGGCTTTAAGTTGTCGTTTAGCTCTAAACAGTTTATCTGCTCAGGTAGCTCTACCCATAAAAAGAACCCACCTTTAGGGAAGCTCATTTTACTGCCGTTAGGAAAATAGCGTTGTACCCAGTGCAACATAAGATCTCGCCGCGCCTGATATTGCTGCTTAGACAACCTTAAGTGTTTCTCGTAATAACCTTGCTCAATAAAGTCGGCCACCGCTAGCAGAGGCAAACTATTCGCCCCCAGCGAGGTGATAAATTTTAAGTGAGTAAGTAACTGCCCGTAACGCCCAGGTGCCACCCAGCCAACTCGAAGGCCTGGCGCAATGGTTTTAGAAAAGGATGAGCAAAACAACACACGCTCTTGGGTATCGTAAGATTTTAAGCTACGCGGCCGCGGCGTTTGGTAAAAACCATCACCGAGTATGTCATCTTCGATGATGGCAAAATCGTATTGTTCTGCCATCTTCAAAAGTTTGAGCTTGTTCTTTTCAGGCATCACATAACCCAAAGGGTTATTAGAGGTAGGAATAAGCTGTAGCACCTTAATTGGCCATTGCTCTAACGCTAGCTCTAGTGCTGGCAGGCTAATGCCTGTTTCCGGATGAGTGGGTATTTCTAGTACTTTAAGCTGATTAGACTGAATCGCTTGCATGCAGCCATAAAAATTGGGTGAGTCTATCGCAACAATGTCGCCAGGCTGGGTGAGCGCTTTTAAGCTCAATGATAGGGCTTCTTGGCAGCCTGCTGTTATTTGAATATTGTCGGGGTGAATATGACAGCCTGAGTGTTGCATTAAGCGGGCAATTTGTACTCTTAAGGCAAATAACCCATTCCCTTTGGAACAACTAAATACCTGCTTGCTTTGATATTTAACACTGTCGATTAGCAGTTTTTGTAAGGGTTTTAAGCTGGCAAATTCGGTGTCTGGCGAACCACGGCCCAAGGCTAAAAAGTGGCTGTTGCTTTCGTTCATGGTTAGGTCTAACACTGCTTGCCAATTATCAATAGGGACTGGCCGTTGTTCTGGTTGGCTGGTTTCTAGTAGTAGTGAGGTATTAGGCGGTTGCTGAACATAATAACCAGATTTTAGCTTGCTGCGCACGAAGCCTGCATCTTCTAACAGTCGGTAGCTTTCTTGTACCGTTGAAATACTTACCCCTCGCGTTTTGCTCATTTCACGAATTGAAGGCAGCTTTTGTCCCACAGGGTAATAAGCTTGATTGATTTGATCTTTCAGTTCTTGGGCAAATTGTTCATACAGTGTCATGGGCGCATCCTTAGCCGCAATATCCCTCAGTAATAACACATCAAAATACAGATTGGAAAAAAACCAAATTAAGCAGTACAGATCAACCTAGACCAAGCATGACAGATGCACTTTTGGCGCGTCTGTCATGCTAAAACATTGTTATTCTGAATCTGTACGCTTGCTTGCACAAAATTTAAGCTGTTTAGGCCGTTAACGGAATAAGGAGCAAGCCAATGTTGGTGTTAAACAAAGTAAATTTGAGTATTCGTCGTCTAGTTAAATGTCTCGCTCTGTATCGCGCACGCCGCCGCAGTCGCCAAGCATTATTAGGCTTAAGTGATGAGCTGTTACGCGACATAGGGATTACCCGTGCTCAAGCGTATGCCGAGGGAAATAAAGCATTTTGGCAAAGTGGTACTCAGGCCAAGCGGAGCAGTGAGAAGTACAGCAAAACTCAATCTTTTTTTGCGCTCAAAAAACGCATTACTCGTTAACGCGTGACTTTGGAGCTGGTGAGCCAAGCCTTATCTGAGTTGTTGAAATGCTAAGGTTGCGGTAGCGCTGTGCAAGCAGCGTTACACAACGAAAGTAGCAAATACTGACACTGCGCTTATTAAGCTTACAATATTAAGTTAAATCTTCTATGGTTTATGGACTAGAGCCCTTCAAGGAAGAAAGGAATCAGGTCATGAGTGTTGTTGCCCCTGCTATTACTCGTCAGTGGATTATTCGTTTTATTGTTGCCGCTATTATTGTTGTGTTTATCTTTGTTCTGGCAGTGTTAAGCAGCGACAAAGTGAAAAGCATTGTAGATACCTTAACCCCGCCTCATTTACCCGAATTACAAGTTACTCATCGTGACGGCTCTTGGCTTGAGCAATATTGGCCTGATCAAAATTGGGGAAGCAAAGGGAAGTATGTGAGTGAAGATGCCAAGAAATATCATCATATCTCTCAAGGCACACGCACCATTCCTATTCCCTATCACTGGTTTGTTGAGTTAGAGCAACCCAGTAGCTCTATCTGGTCTTTTTTGCTTCTCAACAGTTTCTCCGACAAGGGCTTATTTACCGCCAATGAGTTTTTACTTCGTTTTGGTTTTATTCGCTCTGAAGCAGACAAGTTTAACCCCGATGGTTTACCTATTGGTTTTGCGCGCTCTGACTCAATTACTTTGCCGGGTTACCCCACACGAACTGTAGGAGTCGGCTTTACCTGCGCAGCTTGCCACACCGGGCATTTTATCCACGGTGAAGGTGAGCATAAGGTTGAGTACGTGATTGATGGGGCGCCAGCGACTACCGATTTAACCTTGTTAACCAGCACACTTGCCGCGGCGCTTGGCCAAACCGCGCTGTCGAGTAAAATTCCCTTTTTTGATGGACGTTTTGATCGCTTCGCTCGTCGCGTATTAGGCCCCGCATACAGCCCTGCAACTAAACTCAATTTAGCCGATGAGTTGGCCAGTATCGTTAGTGCCAGTGCTGGGAATACCGATATTATTGATGTTGATGAAGGTTTTATGCGCTTGGATGCACTAAATCGCATTGGCAACCAAGTGTTCTCCGAAAATGTGAATCGTCGCGATAATTACCACGCCATCAATGCGCCGGTTAACTATCCCCATTTATGGACTGCGTCTTGGTTTGATTGGGTGCAATACGATGCTTCCATCATGGGGCCGTTGATTAGGAATGCGGGTGAAGCCATGGGCGTTAACGCCTATGTCGATATGCAAAGTTCGCTTGATGACCAGCGTTTCTCCTCGTCGATTCCTATGCAAAACTTAGTGTGGTTAGAAGATTTTTTAGGGGGGAGTCAGCCTAATCCGATTGATGGATTCTCTGGCTTGCAAGGGCCCAAGTGGGAGTTTGGCGCAATTGATAAAGCAAAGGCTGAGCTTGGTGCTTCTTTGTATCAATCAAAGTGTCAGGGCTGTCATCTTCCTGCCTTAAATACGGAGCAGATATGGCAGGAACAATACTTTTCTCCCATTGTTTATCAGCATCAAGGTGTGCCGCGAGAAACCAAAGAAAAAGTATTAAAGCTTAATTTGATTCAACTGTCGCAAGTGGGGACAGATTCTGCGCAGGCAGATGTATTAGCGCGGCGAACCTTGGGCACTGCTGGCGTGGCAAATGTACCCGCTGGTGAGGTTATTCCCGGTTTAGGTATTGACCAAGTGATCTGTGGTGAAGATCCTAATCAGCTCTATGCGGCGCAACAAACTGACCAATTTGCCTATGGCGAACACGGGGCATACCGCGGGCCTTTAGGGCAAGAGCTCTCGCTAACAACGCTGGTGGATCTGCCCGTTAAAGACGGCGGCAATATACTGTTTGGCCTTGCGTTGGGGGCAATTGTGCAGCAAACCATTGATGCTTGGTTTAAGCAAAATGGATTGAATGATCCTGCGTTACAAGCCAAGTTTGAAGGTGGCCGACCAAACTGCATTCGCGCAACTTCAGGATATAAAGCTCGCCCACTAAATGGGGTATGGGCCACCGCGCCTTTTTTACACAATGGGTCAGTGGCTACATTGCGAGATTTGCTCTGCCCGGAAGGTGGTCAGCGCGCTAAATACCTACAAATGGGCAATATTGCTTTTGACTCGATAAACGTGGGTTTGTTGCAGCCGAAAGGTTTTGCAGAAGAGGCAAAGCTTACCCTTAAACGCGGGCAGAAATACACGCAAGACGGTTACTTTGTGTTGGATACATCGATACCGGGCAATCACAATAGTGGCCACCACTTTTCCGACCAATACGATCCGAAAAAACATTATTTGAATCAAGTGACTGGTGCGATAGGGACGGCGTTTACTGCAGAGCAATGTGACGCGATGATTGAGTATCTTAAAACGCTTTAAACCGATTAATAAATACAAAAAAAACAGGGCGCTAGCGCCCTGTTTTTAAGTGATGAGGATTGTTTTTATAAAGCCGCGTTAAGAATGTTGCGGCTAACCTCTAAGGTCGTTTGCTTGTCTTCGCCCAAGGCTACCATTTGGTGTTGTTCCAACTTGCTCAACAATACTTCTACGTCGCTAGCGCCTAAATCAATATCGCTTAATCTCACTGGTACTTGCATGCTGCGGAAGAACGCTTCGGTAGCGGCAATTGCGTCGTTGATGCGTTGTTCGCTGTCGCCTTCGTTTATGCCCCAAATACGCTCGGCATATTGCAGTAATTTGTCGGCTTTGGCTTCACGACGAATCTTCATCACTGCTGGTAAGGTGATAGATAAACTGCGCGCGTGGTCTACGCCGTAGGCGGCGGTAAGCTCATGGCCTAACATATGGCTAGACCAGTCTTGCGGCACGCCTGCGCCAATTAGGCCATTTAAAGCCATGGTGGCTGCCCACATAATGTTAGCGCGTACTTCTAGATCTTGAGAGGTTTCAGCGACGAGTGCTTTTGGCCCTTCTTCAATCAACGTTAGCAAAATCCCTTCAGCAAAACGGTCTTGAATTTTTGCGTTTACTGGGTAGGTAAGGTATTGCTCCATCACGTGGACAAAAGCATCAACTACACCATTGCTTACTTGGCGAGGTGATAAACTTAAAGTCACACTAGGATCTAGTACCGCAAACTTTGGTCGCACCGCTAAGGCGTAAAAAGGCAACTTAGTACCATCGCGCGTTACTACCGCGGCAGGGTTAGTCTCTGAGCCTGTTGCTGGCAGAGTTAACACCGCCCCCAAAGGCAGCGCTGATTCAACTGGGTGTTGTTTGGCAATAATGTCCCATGGGTCGTCACCTTTATACTCAGCAGCTGCGGCAATAAACTTACTGCCATCAATCACTGAACCACCGCCTACTGCCAGAATGTAGTCTAAGCCTTCAGCCTTTATTTGCTCAACCGCGCGCATTAAGGTGTCGTAACTTGGATTAGGTTCAATGCCAGAAAACTCAGACCATTGATGATTCTCTAAGGCTTTAGCAACTTGGTCGTAGACCCCGTTACTTTTGATTGAGCCACCGCCGTAGGTGACGAGCACCTTAGCGTTAGCGGGAACCTCTTGGCTTAGAGACGCTATTTGTCCTTCACCAAAATGAATCTGGGTGGTGTTTTGAAACGAAAAGTTCAACATCATAATTCCTTAAAAAGGTGAGAGGGAAATTAGGCGAACTGTTGCAGTAATTTTTCTGCTGCCATTTCCGACGAGGCCGGGTTTTGTCCGGTAATCATTAAACCATCTTGTACCGCAAATGGGCTCCAGTCGGCAACGGATTGGTAATCAGCCCCACGAGCCTTCAATTCGTCTTCCAGCAAAAATGGTACAACTTCGGTGAGTTGCACGGCGGCTTCTTCGCTGTTAGTAAAACCCGTTACAGCCTTGCCTTTAACTAGTAATTGGCCGTCAGCTTGTTTAACGTTAAGCAGTGCAGCGGTAGCGTGACATACTGCAGAAACCGGTTTGTTTTGCTGGATAAAGCTTTCAAGCAAAGCGATAGATTGTGGGTTGTCGGTTAAATCCCACAACGGGCCATGACCGCCAGGGTAGAATACTGCGTCGTAATCGCTCGCATCAAGGTCTGCTAACTTTAGGGTGGTTGCAAGCTGTTGCTTGGCAGCATCGTCGTTGTCGAAGCGGCGTGTTGCGTCGGTTTGAAAATCTGCAAGTTCGCTGCTTGGGTCAATCGGTGGTTGGCCACCATTTGGAGAAGCTAAAGTAATTTCTGAACCAGCATCTAAAAACACGTAGTAAGGGGCGGCAAATTCTTCTACCCAAAAGCCTGTCTTGTGTTCGGTATTACCCAGTTGATCGTGAGAAGTTAGTACCATCAAAATCTTTTTTGCTGCGCTCATCTGTTTATTCCTTAATTTGCTTTTAGCTGATTGGCTACCGCCAAATACGGTAGCGATGGAAGCAGTGTAGACCCCAAGTTTGAATGCGACAATGCAGATTAAATAGACATGATTGGTAGAATAATTGATACAATGCAGCTGATGTAGTTGGTGAGGGTTTGATGTGAGCGTTTCTTTTGAGCAATTGAAAAGCATGGTGGTGTTTGCCCAAGTGGTGGAGCAGGGCAGCTTTAGTGCTGCAGCTAAGCAAATAGGCATTACTCGAGCAGTAGTGAGCTACCACGTTAAAAAGCTGGAGCAGCATTTAGGTGTGAGTTTGCTTAACCGCTCTACCCGCAGTTTGCATTTAACCGAAGCGGGTGAGCAGTATTATCAGCGATGCCACAATATTGCTGAGCAAGCTAAAGCTGCTAACCAGCAAATGGAAAACATTAAACAAGAGCCTGAAGGTTCGCTTAAAATTTCTTGCCCGGTCAATGCGGGCCTGCAAACCATTGTGCCTGCACTTAATCTATTTCGAGCTTTGTACCCCAAAATCAACATTGAACTGGTATTAAGTGATGAGGTGGTAAACGTCATTCAAGATGGTTTTGATTTAGCCATTCGCGGCGCCGAACTAGAAGACTCTGGTTTACAAGCGTCCAAACTCACGACTTTAAAGACCTGCTTATGTGGCTCGCCTGATTATTTGAACAAACAGGGGCGCCCCCAGCAGCCAGCAGATTTAGACGCCCATCAATGGGTCATTTATACCGCAGGCTCTAATACTTTGCAGCTAACTAAGGGGTCTCGGTCTTTTAGTATCAAAACCAAGGGTGGTATTAGCACCAATAATGCAGCAGCCAGAACCGCTTTTATTGAAGGTGGGCACGGTTTAGGGCGGGTGCCCTTATATGATGCATTGCCAAAGATTAAAACGGGCAATTTAGAAGTATTGATGAGTGATTATCAGTTGCAAGATATTGATGTTTACTGCGTATTTCCAAAAGGGGCCACTAGCTCTAAAAAGCTGCGTTTACTGATTGATTATTTAAAGCAGTATTTAGCCAAGCAGGAGCAAACCAGCAATTTATTGCAATAAAGTTAGCGCGAGTACGCAACTCGCTAACACTATTCATAATGATTTTTAGTTGCGCCATGTTGATGCTTGTTTAAAGCCTTGTTGCGGCTAAGCGAGTTGCGTAGGCTTTAGCTAACATTAACAACTGAGTGCCATAGTGTTTTTTATTATTGCCTTAAGCGCCACCTTCGCTTACGCCTTGCAAGGCGTATTAATGGCCAAAGTATATCGCCAGTCAGACCCACTTAGCGCAGTAGCCTATCGCGGGCTAAGTTTATTAATTAGCATGTCGCCTTTATTGTTATTAGTACCGCGCTCGGCTTATGCAGATTTTGTTGGTCAAACGGGATATTTAGTCTTGGCGGCGAGTTTGGCTGCCCTAGGTAATTGGGCGAATGCCATTGCCTTTGTGCGTTTACCTGTTGGCATTGCTAGCGCCTTATCTATGGCATTCACCGCGTTATTTGTGGCCTTGCTGGGGCAAGTTTTTCTTGATGAACGCTTAAGTGCTCAGCAATGGTTAGTGGGCGGATTGACCTTGGTGGCAGTGTTGCTATTGGGCGCTAGCCAAGCTCGGCGAGCTAAACACGTTGCGCTGCAGGCTTCCCTTCAATACAAACCGTTAGTGGGAATATTGGCGAGTGCCGGTTACGGCGCGTTAATGTCTTGCGCCTTGATATTGGTGGCCAGTATGTCGCGTTCTAGTCATCCTTTTTTAGTGGGTTATGCTTGGGAGGTGATGATTGGGGTCATGGCCATGTTAATGGCATTTGGCCGCGGTTTGTTTACCGTAAACAACGGTTTTCAAGGCATTAGTTTTACCCACTTTAAACAGATTCTTATTTATGCGTCACCTACAGTGATCGGCACGGGGTGCTACGCATTAGCGATGACTCTCGGCCCGCTGGCCATTGCTGCGGCAATATTAAGCACGATGATGGTATTTAGTATGGTGTTGGGTTTATGGCTATTGGGGGAGAAACCAAGCACTAAACAATGGTTGATGATGAGCCTAGTGTGCTTGAGTGTGATTGGCTTAAAATTGGTGGCCTAGGGTGTCAGTTTAAAGCAAACAGCTAAGGGAAGAACATGACAAACGGAGAATACTTTTTGCTGTTGTTAGCAGCAATAACTAGCGGCGTAGTAGCTGGGATCTTTTTTGCTTTCTCCAACTTTGTGATGCCAGCTTTAGCAAGACTAACCAATGAGCAGGGTTTAGCGGCAATGCAAAGTATTAATGTTACCGTGCTAAACCCTGGCTTTTTTATGGTGTTTATCGGGAGTGCGCTGTTAAGCCTAGCAAGCCTTATTTGGCAATTTACGCTTGCCGTAAACATTAATTATTACGCAGTTGCGGCGAGCTTAAGTTACTTAATAGGCTGTTTTGCTGTTACCGCTTTGGCTAACGTACCTCGTAATAAGGCTCTAGCGCTTATTTCTAGCCAGACCGCTGTGAGTACCGAAGATGCGCAATATTGGCGGACTTACCTGCAGTCGTGGACTGCCTGGAATCATCTACGAACGGTGGCGTCAGCGATGGCGATGTTGCTGTTTATCTTCGCGCTATAAAAAAGCCTTAATCAAGAAGATAAGGCCTTAGTCGATTCAAGTTCACTTATTTGTAAGCGCCTGCGGCATAGTTTAACTCATAGCTATGGCTATAAATTTCTAAGATGTTACCAAACGGGTCTTCCATATAAATCATGCGGTAAGGCTTCTCACCTGGGTAATAGAAACGTGGTGCTTTCATGCGTTTTTTACCGCCCGCAGCAACAATTTTCTCGGCCAATTCTTCTACATTTGGATCTTGTACACAGAAGTGAAAGATACCGGTTTTCCAGTATTCAAAGTTGTCTTCAGGGTTTTCTTGATTGTTGAATTCAAACAGCTCAACACCGATACGATCACCCGTAGATAGGTGGGCAATACGGAATCTTTGCCAACCACTGCCAAATACGTCGGTACACATTTCACCAATCGCACTATCGTCTTCTGTAATTTCGGTCGGTTCCATAATTAGGTACCAACCCAATACTTCGGTATAAAATTTTACAGCGGCTTCTAAGTCTGGCACTGAAATACCAATGTGCGAAAAAGTACGTGGGTAAGGGTTGTTAGTTAACTGCATGTCTAGCTCCACCAGTGATTTGATGGTTTAAGTTTAGTGCGGCATAATAAAAACATTAAATTATCTTTAATTATTAAATTGATAAGATTTTATTATGATTAATTTAGACTGGTTGCAAACCTATTGTACGTTGGTTGAGACAGGGCATTTTACCCGAACGGCCGAGAAGCTGGCGATGACACAGCCAGGTGTTAGCCAACAAATACGTAAACTGGAAGATCATTTTCAAACGCCTTTGCTGCAAAGAGAAGGCAAAAGCTTCAACTTAACGGAAGCGGGCCACAAGGTCTATCAGCAAGCGCAGGTAACTCTGGCCCAACTGAGTGGATTAGAGGTGAGCCTAAAGCAAGATGATCCACATACTGGCTTATGTAGAATTGCCAGCCCCGGCAGCTTAGGTTTAAAGCTATACCCCAGTTTATTGGACTTACAACAGCAGCATCCTAAGTTAGTATTTGACTATCAGTTTGCGCCTAACGCACGAATTGAGCAGCTATTGGCAGAACGCCAGTTAGACTTAGGCTTTATTACCCGCCCTTCGCAGTTGAGTGAGTTAAGCGCACAAGTTTTTGCCAAAGAAGCACTACTGCTGGTGACCCCAGCCAGTTGTAATAAGCCCAACTGGCAAGTCTTACAAAACTTAGGTTACATTGATCATCCAGATGGTGCTCATCATGCAAATTTGTTGTTGTCGGCTAACTATCCCGAGTTTGAACAACTTGAGCAATTTAGACTTCAAGGCTTCTCAAACCAAATTTCCCTGATCTTAGAACCAGTGTCTCGAGGCTTAGGTTTCACAGTATTACCAGCCCATGCCGTGGCCGCTTTTGCTGAGCCCAGTAAAATAGCCATTCATCACTTAGCTAAGCCAGTAGATGAGACCATTTACCTAGTGCAGCGTCGTTATCAGCAATTGGCTAGCCGTTTTAACTTGGTGTCACAAATTATGCAGCAGGGCTTAACAGCGAACGATAACTAAGCAAGTTGAACAAAGAGTGACTTACATCACATTTAGGTGCCCGTTCACCTTAAGCGGTATTTTTTTCAACAGTTGAACTATTAATTATTGATTAATAAGCATTTTGTTTAGTTAGGTTTACATTTTAGTGTCAGCTATTTTTACATATATCAACATTAGATTATTGCTTTTAGATTTAAGTCTTTGTAATTAAAGGTGTTGATATATAGGACTATTTTTTGCATCCCTGCGCGGGCAATGACCAAAATAGCAAGGAAAGCGGAAAGTGAAATTATTACAAAAAATAACAATATCGAGCATGCTTTTATTAAGCATGGTGTTTTCTCAACAATCAGCAGCCACGGTGATCGCACTAGATCCTTTGGAAGATGTGATTGTAACCAGCGACATTTTTGATTGGGTATGGGCTTCACCTTGTTCAGGTGGCTGTAGCCAGTTAGTCGATAACTGGGAATATGCAGGCGGGCTTTACGATGATGCCTTAAATGCAGCTTTAGGTGTAAGCATTTGGCGTTTTGCCAGTGTAGAGGAATTTGCCAATATTCCAGCCAAAAGCTTGTTTAGCGTTGATGATAAATGTGCAGCGCAATACTTCGATAATAGATATAGCCACTGTGACTACGGTAACCCTATCGAACGCTTACCAAACGGCAGTTTTCAAGAAACCTTATTGGTTCGTTTTAACAATATCCCGTTAGCGGCACAAGTCAGTGAACCAGCAAGCCTAGCAATTATGTTGTGTGGTTTATTGGGTTTGGCGTTGCGTCGCCGCACTTAATGAGTATTTAGTTAGCTCCACCTTTAGATTTATTGATTTAAGCCTGCATCATTGCAGGCTTTTTATTTTTATCATATAAATCTGCATTAAGGATGATTTGGAGAGCATGGAATATGCTGGAGCGGCAGCAATTAGCTAAGCGGCTAAAAACTGGGGATTTAGTCTTTTTTTCGGGTAAAGGCTTAAGCAGTGACATTATTCGTTACGGCACGTTTAGTAAGTGGAGCCACGTGGGTATGGTATTGCAGTTAGACCAATACGACTTTACGACCATGTGGGAAGCGGTTCCCGGCACTGGCGAGCAATGTCTCTATAGCCAGCAACTCAGCAATGGGGTGCAAGTGGTAGCTTTACATGAAAGAGTGAAAAAACACTTTGGCAGTATTTCAGTTCGCCAACTGATGGGTGGCGAGTTAGCAGATGTAGCAATTGCTGAACTCATGAGCTTACTAGAGCGCTTAAAAGGTCGGCATTACGAACAAAGCTTTTGGGAGTTAGCACGCGCTGGCTGGCAGGGGCCTTTTGGTGAAAACCAAGAAGATTTATCGTCGTTGTTTTGTAGTGAATTAGTAGCAGCCGCCTACCAATGTATGGGCTTGTTGGGTGGGGATAAACCCTCTAATGAATATACGCCAGCTAACTTTTCTGAAGACCAACTTACTCAACTAAATAATGGCTTTTATCTTTCTCAGGAAGTTGATCTTTTTTCTACGGATTAACCGGCTTGGCGTTTTGACCAAGCATTGGAACCTTCTTGGTTAACGGCTTTAACAGCCCTTGAAAAAGGACGCCTTGGGAAGAGAGAGTAAATCGAGAACAGCTACTCCAGGAGTGATACCAAGGCGTCAAAACAGCTTTAATTAGTTAAGTGACCAATCGCCTCCTAGGCTTTTATGTAAACCCACAATGGTGTTAGCGGTTTGAAGTTTTGCCAGTATCTGCGCATCTTCTAGTAGGTTTTGTTGGCGCTGTGCATCAAGCACTGCTAAGTGATCAATTAGCCCTGCGCGATAGAGCGAATTTGCTTTGCTTAATGCAAGATCTGCCTGAGCACTCGCCTGTTCTATGTTGCTAGCAAACTCTTGGCTATTGCCATAGGCCATTAACATGGTTTCAACTTCGATAAAGGCTGAGTTTACCGATTGTTGGTAGTGAAGAGCGCTGTTGTTGAAACGCTGCTGTTGCATTTCTACCATTGCCTCGTGGCGTCCACCATCAAATAGGGTCCATTGCACGCCTACGCTGGCTAACCAAGCACCGGAATCGGCTTTGAATAAATCATCAAAGTTTTTAGCACTTAAACCTGGCCCACCGGTTAAGAAAAAGCGCGGGTAGTTTGATACTACTGTTGCCGCCAGTTCTTGGTTTACTGCTGCCATTTCTCGCTCTGCAATACTAATATCTGGGCGTTGAGTGAGTAAATCTGATGGTAATCCAACCGGGATTAAACCATCAAATGTTGGCAGCTTTTGTGGCTCTGCAAGTTGCGCAGTAAGTTGCGAAGGGCTTTGACCCAGAACCAGTGCGATACGATTTAAATGCACGTTCTCAGCACTATTAAGCTGCGGTAAAGCAGCACGGCTTAAGGCGAGGGCACTTTGCGCTTTGGCTACATCTAGCTCCGAGCCATAACCACTCGCGGTCAGCGATTTCACTAACTTAAGCACCGTTTCTTGTTCGCTAATATTACGTTTTGCAATGGCTATACGCTGTTGCGCGCCGCGATATTGTAAGTAGTTATTAACGATTTCGGCGCTAACCAAGGTATGCATACCTTGGTGGTATATTTTGGCTTGCTCTCCACGAATTTCTGCGGCGCTAACTTGCTTGTTAATGCGCCCGAACAAATCCATTTCCCAGCTCACATTTGCCCCAGCAAAAAAGCCGCCGTTTTGCCGTTCAAGTAAATCCAGTTGGCCACCGCTTATTGGATTGTCTATGCCAAAGGCTGGGCCGGTTAAGGGGCCATTTTTACTCAGTTGATAACTGGTGTAACCGCCGCCTAAGCTAACAGTGGGCACTTTAAACGAGGCTACAGCACTGCGGTAAGCTTGCGCTGCTTGAATACGGTTTGCCGCCATTTTTATATTCAAGTTTTGCTGCTGAGCCTGCTCAACCAAACTGTTCAAGATGGGGTCATTAAACTGGTGCCACCAACCAGCGGTCACCGTTTGCTGATTGTCAATTTGATTCGCTTGCTGCTTAGAGTAGCTGCTGTCCATTTCAAGATCGGGCACCTGATATTCAGGTCCCATAGAACACGCACTCAGCATTGCCGATACTACCAATAAAGACAGCTTGCTGAGCTTATGAGTAGGTAGATTAGTTGTTTTCATGATTAAGCTCCGAACAAGGTTTAGCTTCAAGCTGTGCTTGAGTTTGTGGCTCTTCACGATAAAAAATGCGATACCAAGCAGGCATAATAATTAGCGATAAGAAGGTAGCTACGACGAGGCCACCAATAATAATGGCTGCCATTTGGTCGAACAGGCGGTCACTTAATAGCGGCACCATACCTAATGCAGTGGTTAATGCACCCATAGAGATAGCCATTGTTCGGTTTAGGGTCGCTTCAATAATCGCATCACCAATACTGCGGCCTTGTTTGCGCTCTAATTCAATTTGGTCGATCAGCACAATGCCGTTTTTGATGATCATTCCCGACAGGGCAACTGCACCAGTTAATCCCATAAAGCCAAAAGGTTTATCGAAGAGAAACAGTGTCCAAGCACAGCCAATGGAAGCCAATGGAAGGGTAATGAGGATGATTGCAGGTTGCTTAAGGCCGTTAAACAAAGCCACCATAATGATTACCATCATTAACACTGCTTTTGGGATTTGCTTTAGGGTATCGTTAAGCGCTCGTTGCTCATCGTAGTATTCACCACCCCATTCAAAGCTATAACCATATGGCAGTTCTATCGCCAATATTTGCTCTGCTAGGTCTTTACGCACGTCTGATGGTGTTTCTCCAAATACCGCTGCTTGAGCAGTGATAATAGGCACACGGTTACGACGCCAAATAAGGCTTTGCTCTTCACGCATTTCAAAGCCGTCTACTACTTGGCTTAGTGGTACGCTGTGTAAACCTAACAAAGAGCGAACTGGTAGGTTTTCTAGTTGAGCAATATCGGTATTAGTGCTTTGTAGTTTGATAGGCAAGGTTTCGTCGCCTTGGCGTAATGCACCTACCACTACGCCGCTCGAGGCGCGTTGAATCGCTATTGCAATATCGCTGCGGTTGATGCCGGCTCTGCGCATTTTATCTTGATTAGTAATAGGCACTAACTGCTTGCTCGTTTGACGCCAATCATCCCTTACATATTTGGTATTTGGGTGAGCTGCAAAAATGGCTTGAGCTTCGCCAGATAAGCCTTGCAATACTTGCGGATCAGGCCCTTTAAAACGAGCTTCAAGCGCAAACTTGTCTTTAGTGGCAAGTTTTAAATCTCTAAAGCGTGGCTCTGCATTAGGGAATTGCGTTAATAACCAACGGTCGCCACGCTCTACCAATGCTTGAATAGAGTCAAAATCGCGTGCGTTGATTAGAATTTGGCCGTAGCTGCTGTCGAACGGTTCTGGTTCAACAGTTACCGAGAACCGTGGCGCGCTGGCACCAATGTAGCTTGAAATGCCGGTGACTTCAGGTTGCTGCAATAACCATTGTTCTATTTTTTGCATGTCGCGCGACACTACTTCAGTTTGCCCACCGTTAGGCAGCCAATAATCCAAAAATAGGATGGGTCGGTCCGAGCCAGGCATAAAGTTAATGGCAATTTTAGGCACAACTAATGCGGTGACTAGCAAAGCTGGTATCACTAAGGCGATAGCGCTAACAGGTTTGGCCACAACCCAAGAAAGTGCACGGCGAGACAGCTTGCTTATCTTAGGTTCGTCTTGGCCTTCTTGGCCGGGTTTGTTTTTGATAAAGGCCCAACACATTAATGGTGTTAAGGTCATTGCCACTAGCCACGATAACAACAATGAGCTGCACAATATCTGAAATACCGAGATAGAAAACTCAGCCGCATCGGTTTGCGAAAGCAATACTGGCGTCGCGCCCATAATGGCAATAACCGTAGCTGCAAGCAGTGGCACCGAGGTTTCTTTTACGCTGCTGGTGGCCGCTTGATAGCGCTCCATACCTTGAGCAAGTTTAGATTTGAACATATCGGTAATCACAATGGCATTATCTACCAGCATACCGAGGGCCAAAATAAATGATCCAACCGAAACGCGTTGTAAATCAATGCCAGCAATTAGCATGTAAATCAGTGTAACCAGCAGGGTAATAAGCAAGCTGCTGCCTACAATGGCTGCACTGCGAAGCCCCATGAAAATCCACAGCACGGCAACCACAATCACAATACTTTCAACTAAGTTAGTCACAAAGTTATTGATAGATTTTTGCACTTCATCTGGTTGAAATGCGATGGTGCCAATCTCGGTGCCTACTGGTAGTTCGTTGGTGTAATCACTCAGTACTTGTTTTAAGGCATCACCTAGCTCTACAACATTGATACCGTTCACTGGACTCACTGCAACGGTAATGGCTGGTTTGCCATTAAAGCGGCTTTGCGAAAGGGCGGGTGTTTGATAGTCAAGGTACACATCGGCGATGTCGCCAAGGCGAATTAGGCCTGAGCCTAAGTCGGCCACACCCGATTTAAGCAAAAAGTTTTGAATGTCGCTAACGCTGCTAAAAGTACCGCTTTGGGTCACTCTAATTCGTTCTTCGCCTAGCTTGAAGCTACCAGAATCGAGCACCATGTTTTGGGTAGTAAGCTGATTAAAAATTTGCGCACTAGACAGTTTATGCTCGGCCAAGCGTTCGCTGGGTAAATCAATAGTTACGATTTGCTGGGCTGCCCCATGTAACTCAACTTTCTTAATCCCTTCAACGGCTTTTAAGCGGCGCTGAAGTTCTTTAGCGTGGTGTTTTAGCTCTGCCGGGGAGGTGTCTTCACCGTAAACCGCAAACAGCATGCCGTATACCTCAGAGAACTCATCTTGCACAATGCTGATTTGCGCACTCATTGGCAGTTCGAGTTTTACGTCGTTTACTTTACGGCGCAATAAATCCCATTGCTGAGGCAATTCTTCTGAAGAGGTATTCTCTTTAAGATCAACAAAGATCATCGAGCTACCAGGGCGGGAGAGGCTACGTAACTTCCACACTGAGCCCATTTCTTGTAGTCGAGTCTCAATTTTGTCGGTGACCTGCAGCTCCACTTCCTCGGCTGAGGCGCCAGGATATAGGGTTAACACTACGGCGCTTTTTACGGTGAACGAGGGATCTTCTAGCTTCCCTAAACCGATGTATGAACCAATACCGGCGATGATACATAACACGGTAAAAAAGCATACAAAGGTACGTTGCCTAATGGCGAATTCAGCTAAGTTCATCTCACCCTTCCTTCGTTTCTAGCAATTCGCCTACTGGTTGTCCGTCTTTGAGGTAGCGGCTTCCTGCCACAATCACTTTGTCTTGAGGGGAAAAGTCACCCGTTACACACACTTGTTGCTGGGTTTGATTAACAATGTTGGTGGCAACCGCATCCACTGTGTTAGCGGTGACGCGGAAAACGCTGACCTTAGCGCCATTTAATACCAATGCTGAATGAGGCAGGCAGTAACGCGTTTGTTCTGACTGCACTTGGGCTAAAGCGAGTTGAATCGCTTTACCTGGGTAGGTTTCTACGGTGCTGTTTTCGAGGTCAAACTTTACTGTGTAGGTTTGCTTGATAAGATCTGGCACGGTGGCAATTTCGCTTACCGTGGCGGTGATACCCTCGGGGTGCTTGTGCCAAGTAATTTGGGCGCTTTGGCCTACTTTAAAATTAACGATTTGGTTTTCTGGTACGTCTATCACCGCTTCCAGTTGCTCTGGTTTGTGCAAGGTAAACACGCGCAGCGCAGGAACCGCTTGCTCGTGATTATCAACAAAGCGTTGTGCTACTACGCCGTCAAAAGGCGCGCGTAACTCGGTGTAGCGTAAGGCGTCTTTAGCCCGTTGAATGTTTTGATTAACCACTTCTACCGTTGCGTCGGCACGTTGCTTACCACTTAATGCTCGATTCAAGTTAACCGGGGCAATCGCATTGTCTTGGCTGGCTTGTTCTATTCGTTGATATTCGTTGTAAGCCAGTGCCTGTGCAGATTTAGCTTCGGCGAGTTTGGCTTGCAGTTCTAATAGACTCACTTGGTAATCATGCGGGTCTAAGCGCGCTAACAATTGGCCCTTTGTTACCGCTTCGCCGCTTGTGACAAAAACATCTGTGATAGTACCAGGCACTCGGAACGCCAGCTTAGAACTGGTGCTTGATTGCAAAACTCCGCTGTAATGCTGGCTAACAGCTTGGCTGCTGGCGGTTAAGCTAATTACTTTAACGGGGCGTAATTTGCTAACGGTTGTTTCTACTGCTTGTTCATTACTACAAGCACTTAGCAAAGTTGCGCTAAGTGCAATGGCGAGGTAGGAGTGTTTCATTGCGTGCTCCGGTGACTAGGTTGAGAGCAGGCATGGTAAACAGTTTTAAGTGCGCTATCTGCTAGCGCTTCTGTTCTTATGTGTCACGTATATCGTGACAATCACATGTATTCAGGTACACGAGAAACAATATGGTCGAGTAACAAACGCGCAGTATGGGTGAGGCCGTTGCGGCTTGGGTATACCATCCATGCCTCTTCCGATGAAGAAAGGTAGTCTTTCATTAAGTGACACACTGTGCCTTTTTCAATCATTGGATAGGCCAGTATATAAGGCACTAGCGCTATACCCAATCCGGCTTCTACCGCCTGGGCTATATGGGCATAATTATTACTAATATGGTGATGAGACACTTCAATTTCTTGATTAGAGAATTGCCAGCGATTCTCCAGTTTCTGGCCATAACTTCGATAAATAATGCAGCTATGCTGCAGTAAGTCTTGCGGGGTATTGGGAACGGGATTGTGGCGCAAATACTCTGGACTGGCGACAACAACTTTACTAAAGCCGCCCACTTTTCTGGCAACAAAGCTAGAGTCGTCGAGAGAGCCTACATACATCGCCATATCAAGGCCGTGCTCAAATAATCCTTGGTAACTTTCATTAGAGTAACGGGCTTCTACATCAATGTCTGGATAGCTTTTCCTAAAGCTTTTTAGTATGTCGATAACATAGTGATCGCTGCCTACGTTTACCCCCATTTTTACTAAACCACTTGGGCTGGTGGTATGGCTGTGTAGTGCGCCATTAGCGTCGTTTAGCCGGCGAATAATGTCTTGCACACTTTCGTAGTACTGCTGGCCTTGGCTAGTCAGGTTTAGCTTGCGAGTGGTGCGTACAAACAGCCGTGTACTTAAGCTTTGTTCTAATTCATTAATACGGCGACTCACGTTGGCTCTGGGAAGGTCGAGAGAATGAGCTGCTGCGCTAAAACTGCCCGATTCCACCACTTTAATAAATAGAGAAAGATCTTCAACTCGCATAATAAATTGTCACCAAATTAGATACAAACTTAGCGAAGACTAACAGTATTAGTGACTAATTCAAACCTTATAACCTTGCTTCAAACTCCCAATAAGGCTGTTTAGAGTTTACGCCCAAGCTGAGTATTTCCCTGTAAGCTGAACTGAAAGGTCCACGTTTAACACTAAAGCCTTTAGTCGCTAAAGTGAGCGCCATAACGAGTAGATAATCGGTAAAGCAAGACTGAGCAACGTTTAGCTTATTTGATAATGAGTTTAAGTTCTCGCAGCTTATGCGGCCATGGATCGCCGCTCTTTTTTAAAGGGCATTTCATATATTTAAGGTAATTAAAATGAAAAAAACGATTCTAGCAGTAGCCATCTTAACTCTGCCTCTTACTGTTTTAGCGGAGCAAACTAGTGAAGCGGAAACAGATATTAACTATGGCGACCCTACAGCCACTTTTAGCTCTTTGGGTGTATCTCGCAGCAATGACCGCACTCAAATAAATAGCACTTTTGGTTGGGGCGCAGGCCATATGATCTTTGCTGACCTTGGCGCAGCAGATAAAAAAGACGCTGATAATAAAGTTGATTTTGACTATCGCCTTCGCTATTTCAAAGTGAACGACGGCTTGGGCTATTCAGTTGATGTTATGGGGGACCGAAACACCACAACTGCTTTAGTGGGGGGGATGTACAAGTTTGACATTACGCCCAATATCTCGCTATTCCCAATGCTCTACGCCGGCAAAATGAGCAGTAAAATAGATATGCCGATTAAAGACAGTACCGAAACCTTTAAAGACTCAAATTTAGTACAAGGTGGCTTATATGCCATGTATGCCTTTGATGATGGGCATTGGTTATACGCTAACCCAAAAGCTACCTATGTAAGTCGTGCTAAAGATTTTATCCCGCAGATAGAAGTAGGCGGCGGTTACATGGTGTTAGACAACGTGTCGGTAGGCTTTAAGGTTGAGCATACAGCAGATAGCAAAGTATCTAAAAAAGACACGGTAGGCTGGTTGCAAGCGAGTATGTACTTTTAGTAATAACCAGGGCGTAAACTCAGTGGTGCTTAGCGTTGCTGAGTTTAGGCCTAACACCCGCATTTGTTCGCGATTACTAGGGTAGCAAGCGCGCTTAGCTAAAGGCATAAAAAGCAGGTGTTTACGGTAATTTTATACATGTAATCTGCGATTCCTTCTTTCCCCGAAAGCTTGCATCTTTTTATACTGATATTTTTGTTATTTTTAGATCTAGGTTGCTAATGTCGCTTAGGAAAGATGATAGCCTTTGTATTATAAATGCGTGAAAAGAGGAAAGGTTCCTTGTTTAAACAAGGAGTTTTTCCTTTTAATAATCTGTTATATATTCATTGTTGGGTATACTTACTTATATAAGGTTATAAATGAGGTTAGATAATAAAGAACTATATGATTTATTACATGAAAAGAAGGTGACTCATTTTCATCATGCAAATACACTTTCTACTTCTATAACCTTTATTGAAAATGATGGATTATTGTCTCGTGAAGATGTTGTTGATAATAAACTTTTTCAAACACCGCAAGCTTCAGATGAAGAAGATGTTAAATTCGATGTTTTTGGTGATGTTTTCATTGACACGGTTGACCTTCATGGTTTTTTTCCAAGGCAAAACTTATACGGTCCTGTATTGTTCAAACTTAACTTGGACTTTTTGCTAAAAGAAGACCTACATGTTTGGGTGACCAAAAATAATCCAATGTTTTGGGGGGAGCATCTAACTATGGATGATAAATACTTTCAAAGTGTTGATGAACTAAGAAAAAGATGGGATGAATTCGATACGCAAAGGAAAATGTTTACTATTAAAAAGCCAAAGGCGCCAATTCTATTTGAATATCTCGAAAAGATATTAATTGATAACCCTGAAACAATTATAAATGAGGGGGGTATCAACCTGTATACAGAATTACAACATGCATTGTTCTCTGCTACTGAGGAAAAACCTGCTCTACGGAGATTAATTGAAGTTAGAGAGTGTGGGTATTGCTACTGTACCAAAAATTATTTAAATGATATATCAGTGAGTGAGTTGGCTAGATTGTTCTTACCGAAAAAAACACTCATTCTTTAAATGAAAAACCTAACAATCTCATCGAATATTACGTCTCACATTGTACGATTTTTTACTTAAAGTAAAATAATAAAAAAGGCGCCCAACATGTTATACAGTTTATACGGCGTTATATTTACTACAATTTTCAATGTATATTTTTAAAATCACTAATAGGTATGAAAATGGATTACTGGTTACAAACTAAGAGAAATAGCGACGAAGGTTACGCTCAAAAGCGTTTTAACTCAGAAACAGCTGATAGTCAGTTTCAGAGAGATAGAGCTAGGATTATTCATTCTGCCGCATTTCGACGTTTGCAATCAAAAACTCAAGTCTTAGGCTTAGGTGATAGTGATTTTTATCGTACTCGTTTGACTCACTCACTAGAAGTAGCACAAATTGGTTCTGGTATTTGTGAGTCCTTAAAAGAAAAGTATATTGACAATGATGTTTATAAATGGATTCCCTCTTTAAGTTTAATTGAGTCGATAGGTCTATGTCATGATATTGGTCATCCACCTTTCGGACATGGCGGTGAAGTTGCATTAAATTATTCAATGCTTAATTTTGGTGGCTTTGAGGGCAATGGTCAGACATTGCGAATTGCTTCCAAACTTGGCGAGTACTCTCCTGATCATGGTATGGATTTAACGAGAAGGACACAGTTAGGTTTAATTAAGTATCCTTCTTCTTACAGTGAATTAATAAATTATAAATCGCCTAAAAAAGAGCTTTCTAAAATTAGCATTGATTATTCACATCCACCTAAGTGTTTTTTAGATGATGAACTTGGTGTTTTTAAATGGATTTTTGAAGGTGTTGATAAAAGTGATGCAAAAAAGTTCACTACAATAAAAGAAAATAAAGGTGAGCATAGCGACTGTATTTTTAAATCATTTGATACTTCTATCATGGAATTGGCGGATGATATTTCCTATGGTGTGCATGATTTAGAGGATGCACTAGCATTACGCTTAGTTACATTCAAAATGTGGGAAACTGATGTTTTAGATAAAATTTGTCACTTAAAAAATAATGTGATTGTTGATAATATTGATTTTTATAATGCGAAGTTGTTTTCTGGGTCAGGGAAAGAGCGGAAACATGCTATCAGTAAGCTTATAGGGTATTTTATTTCAAATGTTTCTGTAAAAACTATAGATGGATTTAAAACTGACTTGCTTAAATATAACGCATGTGTTGAGGCTGATGTTGAAATTATTCTTAAGGCTTTAAAAAAGTTCATTTTTGTACGTGTAATTAAAAGCCCTGAGGTGCAAATTCTTGAGTATAAAGGCCAGCAAATAGTTTTAAAGCTATTCGAGGTGTTAAACTCTAATCCTTCTCGCTTATTGCCAAAGAATACCCTTGAGTTATACGAAAAATCCGAGAATAAAGAGCGTATTATTTGTGACTACGTATCTGGTATGACTGATACTTATGCTACTAAGCTTTATCACAAACTATATACACCAAACATAGGCTCTGTATTTGATCGAATGTAAATATGACAAGGTAGGGAGACGTTCTGCTTGGCTCTACATTTTAACCCGCAGCTTTAGTCCGCTTATTTCGGCGTCACTTTTCGACTAGCGCATTTGCTAAGCCCAACAAAAAAGCCCTCAACAACGAGGGCTTTTTGCAATTTATTTTCTGGTTGGCTTTTAGAAAAAGTAGGCCATGTTTACTTGTACAAAACTGTCTTTGCTAAAGGCGTAAGTGGGGTCGGCGAGGTCATCGGCATCAATGTACCAAAGGTCTAATTCGCCCTTCCAGTTATCGCCAAAACGTCGGCTAGCTTCTAGTGTCACCACATTGATGTTGTAGTCTAAATCAATGGCTCCGCCTAACAAAAACTCGGTACTTTGGGCGTCGTTTAACACTAAGCGAGCGCCTAGGTAGAGATCGTTTTGAAAGGTAGAGGAGGCCTCTTTTCTGTCGCTATTCCAGTTATATTCTGTGAGCAGGCCTAAATTGGCAATGCTGTCGAATAGACCCACCAAGGTGTATTCATAACCACCCACTGCCGCGGTGTAATTATTGCTGTTGGTATTGCGATATAAACCTTAATAAAAGGGGTCAGAGTCACTTTAACTCGCTGGGTTATATACTTTCACCTGTCATTTTGATAGTAATCGATAGCCTAGCGGTTATTGCCTTGTTGAATGATATGTACTGCTACTCTGGGGTAGGGGGCGCGCAGTTTCCTCGTTATCAATAGTCCGCTTAAGTTGCGGTCTTAAAGGCATAAGCAGTTTAATTTTACTCTGACCCTTTTTATTCTTTTTATTTATTGCGATACAAACTTCCATAACCAATCACCTATGGTAGCTTGTAGGTCTAAGCCAAGCTGGTCCATTTGCTCGTAGTAGGGCGTGAGCGTGCTACCTCCGTTACTAGGGAGCAACAAGGGATCACGATTAGTGCCGCGAAAGTAAGCGTCCTATACGTTTCTTTTTCCGTTTTGAAAGCCTCGTTGGTTTGCGTGGTACTTCACCAGCCGAAGACCTAACCTGCCGTAGCGCTTGTAGTGTTGAAGTTCTAGAGCTCTTGCTCTTGGCTTGCGCCGTGTTAATTCGACTTTGATAACACTCGGCATAGTTCCTCTAGTTAGCGCGTATACTCAACCATTATTTCCACTTCATCATCTTGATTAATTGTTTCCTCGGTATTGTTTGGTGCTGCTTGTATACCAGTTGTTAGGGCTAATAGTGGTAGGGGGAAAACGAGTTTTTTCGTTTCTCTATAAGCTAGTATTTCTACCATCTTGTTAAGTGCTTTGTTTAGTTCCTCGAAGTGCATCGTGTTAACGTCAAAATCTACAATAAAAAAGCCCGCGCGAGGGCGGGCTTTATTATTGTGAGTTAGCTCTTACCAGCGTTTTTGGACGCCAACGCCGCCTGATACGTCGTTGCTTTGGTATTGCTTGCCTGTCTCAGCGCTTAGCGTACCTGAAATGGCCCAACCGTTACTAATACCGTATGAACCGCCAAGCGAAACCGCTGAAACGTTGCCAGCTTGGCCCAAGCCAACGCCCATGGCGAACTCGCCGTCTAATGCGAATGGTCGAGCATTTACTGTGGCGTGGGTCATAGCTTTAACACCGTCCATTTGCTCTTTCAAGACTTCGCTCTGGCGTTCGACTTTTTCGTTCAGCGCCATAATATCTTGCTTGTTCTTCTGAATGCCCACAGCGTTTTGACTAATGCTGCCGCTGTTACGCTCGATGTTACCAGAGTTACGTTCGCTGCGTGATGGTGGCGCGGGCTTAACAGGTGGTTGCGGCTTTGTAGGAGCCTTAACACCGAAATCGCCATCAGTATCGTGGCGGTCGTCGGCAATAATTCGTCCGTTTGCGTCTTTTGCGTTTTCTACGCCCCAGCGATTTTCATTATGTTCTGCAATCGTGTCGTCGATAGCGATACGCATATCAGACTTAGATTGGAAACCTAGCTTTACTGCGTCAACGTCGCTAGCGTTCTTGAATTCATCAGAGTTACGAATAGCGCTTAACCCTTCAGTCATTAGTTGGTCGTGCGCAGACTGTGTGCCGTCTTTGTCGGCTTTAGATGCGAACTCGTCAGCGCCCCCGATTGGCTTGCCGTCATTTTCAATAACCGCTGCTGCGTATTCTGCCGCTGCTTCTTTCTTTGCTTCAGGAGTTTCAGCCTTGAAATACTTGCTAACAGTTTTATTGTCTGACGCTGCACCAATGATTGCGCCGCTAGCTTCAATGATTTCATTGTCTTGTTTGGTACCGTTACCCGGACGGTCGAAGTCGTAGTCATCTGCTTGAGCGCCGAAAGTGAAAGAAGCTGCCAAAGTAAGCGCTAAAATAGATTTGTTCATTTTGTTTCCTGTTTATGTATTAGATTAAAAATTTAGTTGCCCTTGTGTGCCACTAGCACCGCTAGTCGCCACACTTAATATCTTGTCCGGCTGCGCTATAGAGTTGGCTAGCGCTTAGCGCGACATTTCGTTAAGTTGTTCTTCGCTAAGTTCCGCTGCTTTCGCGTGGCCTTTTGGGCCAATCACAAGAGAAGCGATAAATACGAAAGCCAACAGTTTTAATAGCTCTGTTAGATCTACGTTTTTAGTTGGCTTGCTTACGTTTTTAGAAATCACTTTGTTGTTCTTTCTTGGGGGGCATTGTATGAGCGCGCAGCAATGAGGACACACGAGCGCCTTTTAGTTGTGCTTACAGGGTTTTTATTAGGTTGGGTTCTTGGTTCTTCTGTTCAGGCCTTCGGCCTTCTAAAGTGGACAGCCTAACCAACAGCAAGCTGATGATATTAACTACGGTGTTCCCACCGTGATACTTGGCTCTTTGGGGCGCAGGAAATATGATCTTTGCTGACTTTGGCGCAGCAGATAAAAAAGACGCTGATAAAAAAGTTGATTTTGACTATAGCCTTCGCTATTTCAACGTGAACGATGGCTTGGGTTATATGCGATGTATGCTTTTGATGATGGGCAATGCTTGTACGCTAACCCTAAAGCCACTTATGTAAGCCGTGCTAAAGACTATATTCCGCAGGTAGAAGTAGGCGATGGTTACATGGTGTTAGACAACGTATCGGTAGGCTTTAAGGTTGAACATACAGCAGATAGCAAAGTATCTAAAAAAGACACCGTAGGTTGGCTGCAGGCAAGTATGTACTTTTAGTAATAACTAGGGCGTAAACTCAGTGGTACTTAGCGTTGCTGAGTTTAGGCCTTAGATCTGCATTTGTTCGCGAATACAACGGTAGAACGCGCGCTTAGCTAAAGGCGCAAAAAAGCAGGTATTTGCAGTGATTTTATACAAGCAATCTGCGATTCATTCTTTCCACAAAGGCTTGCATCTTTTTTGCTGATATTTTTGTTAATTTTAGAGCTAGGTAGCTTATGTAGCTTAGGAAAGGTGATAGCCTTTGTATTATAAAATGCGTAAAAAGAGGAAAGGCTCCTTGTTTAAACAAGGAATTTTTCCTTTTAATAAGCTGTTATGCAGGACAAGCATTGAGCCAAAGAGGAGGTAGATAAAAATATGTTTCACTTGCTAGTATCTTACCAAGGGTGGCCTGACTCAGGCGGAACCATGTCAATGAGCCGCATATATATTAGAGAAGATGACCCTGTTGGTAGTAGGTTTTTTTCAAACGGTACACTCGATGTTGCCAAACTAAAGGAATACCCTGTACTTTTAGTGACCGAAACTGGGGGCAACGGGCCGCAATTCGCAAGGGTAGCGTATATTACAAATATCACCTTGGGGCATGAGGTATCCATTCAATATGCCATTGATAATAGCATTCAGCCAATTTCCAATGCTGAGCTAGAAGGGCATTCAGTAGAATTGAGATTAGGACGATTTGGTTTATCTCATACCTGTTGGTCTGTGTGCGACGTTGATCTATTTAAGCTTTTATTGCAAAACCAACAAAAAAGGTCTATCAGTCCGAAGGTATTCTCGCTTGAAGCTGCTTACTCGCAAGATGAAAATCTTGTCTCGATCATGATGCCATTTGGGGCTGAATTTAATTCGGTACACGCAGCTCTTCAACAATCAATCAGTGCTGTCGGTTTGGAGAGCGTAAGAGCTGACGACATATGGGAGCACCATACGATAATCCAAGATATCGTAAACATAATAGCTCGAGCCAAAGTTGTAGTATGTGACTGCTCAGGGAAAAATCCTAATGTGTTTTACGAGGCTGGGGTTGCCCACGCTATCGGTAAAGAGGTGATCCTTATAACTCAATCAGAGCACGATATTCCTTTTGATCTTCGGCATATACGCTACATAAGATACCTGCCTAATCAGGAAGGCCTTGCCGATTTGTCAGCATCACTACAGTCAAGGCTACGTTCAATTAGAGGCTGGTAAAATTGCATAACAAAGCCATCAAATCAGCTCCCTTCGGTCGCCCGACGCTCGCAAGCTCGCGCGGTTTATGGCGGCGTTATGTTGTAGAAAAAAATGGACGTAAGCATCTACAAAATTGAGCTTTTAGCTTCAGAGCATATCAATGAAGTCACGTCACTTTGGCGTGAATCAATGATGGAAGCTCTAGGCATACAGCCCGTTCACTCCTTTGAGTCACAGGCTTACTTTCTTGAACATATCCTACCTAGTAGCTATCAGGTGTTAGTTATTGTCCGTATTGATAGCTCTCATCCGGTCGCCTTTATGGCCTGCTCAGAAACAGAAATAAGCCAGCTATACGTTTCACCTAAAGTCCAAGGAAAAGGTATTGGCTCGTACTTACTGAGCCAAGCTAAAGAACAATCTAGCGGTTCACTTACTTTACGGACGTTTAAAGCAAATGAAAAAGCTCAGAGGTTCTATCGTGCACATGGTTTTGTTGTTCTGCCTGGAAGCAGTGAAAACGAAGAAGGGCTTCCAGACTTAGAGTGTCGGTGGAAAGGTTAGGCTTACTACATAACAATGAGTGATTTACAATGCTTGTCGCCCTCACTTCAAGTTGGTTTAGTGTTTATAGCACAATGGTTTAGGTAAGGTTTTAGCGTAGTTCACACCTTAATTTGACCTTACTTTTCGACTAACGCATTTGCTAACCCCAACAAAAAAGCCCTCAACAACGAGGGCTTTTTGCAATATCTTTTCTGTTTAGCTTTTAGAAAAAGTAGGCCATGTTTACTTGTACAAAGCTGTCTTTGCTAAAGGCGTAAGTGGGATCGGCGAGGTCATCGGCATCAATGTACCAAAGGTCCAATTCTCCTTTCCAGTTATCGCCAAAACGTCGGCTAGCTTCTAGTGTCACTACATTGGTGTTGTAGTCTAAATCAATGGCTCCGCCTAACAAAAACTCGGTACTTTGGGCGTCGTTTAATACCAAGCGAGCGCCTAGGTAGAGATCGTTTTGAAAGGTAGAGGTGGCCTCTTTACCGTCGCTATTCCAGTTATACTCGGTGAGTAAACCTAAATCAGCAATGCTGTCGAATAAACCCACTAAGGTGTACTCATAACCACCAACCGCTGCAGTGTAATTATTGCTGTTAGTATTGCGATACAAACCTTCAAATTTCCATAACCAATCACCTATGGTGGCTTGAAGATCTACACCAAGCTGATCCATCTGTTCGTAGTAAGGGGTGAGCGTGCTACCTCCGTTACTGGGGAGCAACAAGGGGTCGCGGTTGGTGCCTCTAAAATAAGCCGTACCTACATCCCAATCACCAAAGGTTTGCGCCCAGCGTAGGGCAAAATCAACATGTTTGTCTTTAGCGCCCGATTCATATTGGGCATTATCTTGGTCTACCGGTAAGGGCGGGCGAAAGCGACCATCAACGCCGGCAAAGGTGCGCTCTCTAAAGCCGGGTAAAATGAAAATATCCCAAATGCCCGAGTCTTGATAGGTATTGAAATGCACCATTGGTTGGCCGAGCTTTTCGTCGCCATCGGGCGACTCAATAAAGTCGGTCTGGTTAATCACGTCTACCAAGTGCTGGGTTTCGGTAACGCCCCAAAACACTTTGGCAATGCCAATTTCTAACTCGTATTCATCAGCCAAATGCAGCCACTTCAGTTCGCGAATGTCGGCATGGCTGCGTTCGCTATCCATTGAATCGGCGCGGGCGAAGGGAGTAAAAGTAATGCTATCTACGCCGTCATTCCACTCCCAATACAACTCGGGCTCAGCGCTAATTGATCCTTGGTGTTGCTGGTCTTGATGAGGAAATGCACCTTCTTCAAAAAAGCCTCGATATTGCACGGCAACATTACCGCGCAGCTCCATGGCTGCGCTACTAAAGCTGGCAAATACCAAGCCGCAAGCAAGCGCTAGCCTAGTGTTAGATACAGTCATTAGCGGGCTCGCTTAAGCTTATTTTTGTTGAAGTCAGACTCTTTTACACCGGTTTTAAACTGATAGTTATTCCAAAACATTTCAGTTTTTTTATCAGTTTGGTGATTCACCATTAGCATTTTAGAGGGGCGCCAATGTTTATCAGCATAAACTTGGTAGTCGGTCATGGTGAGGGTTTTAAGCAGTTGGCCTTTGCGGTCATAAAACTCGACCTTATGAACGCGGTAGGCCTCTTTATCCATCCAGGTTATTTGTTTGGTATACCCTGAGTACTTATCGACAGGCACATTTTCAACTACGTAGCTGTCGAAGCCGGCTACGGTTTCATCGCGCAAATAGGTGTAGGTGTACTTTTCTACTTCAAAAGAACTTAAGTCTTCAAAGGCAAATTCACTGCCCATGTAAGGGCCCGATTTGTTGCGCGAGCCGATGCGTTTTACCCGCTTAAGTGCCGGTAAATACAGCCATTGCTCATCAGGCTCTAAGGCATGAGAAAAGCTTAAAAAGGCAGTGCCTTTAACATCGGCTGGGTGATCAAACACACTCAGTGCTTTGTCGCCATCATCTGCCACTTCTAAGGATTGAATACGAATCGAGCGAGTGCTTTTGTCACCCTGAGCGTTGTACAGAATCATTTCGGTTTCCGCTTTAGAGTCAACCCAACCCAGATCAAAGGCTTTACGCTCGGTGGCGATGCGCAAACCTTTTTCCTGTTCGGTTTCTGCTAAGGCTTGTTGGCTGCCGAGCATAGCCACCGTAAGCACTAATGCTTGAGTCATCCATAATTTAAGCGGTTTTTTGTTGAAGTGCTGCTGCATGTTCTGCTCCCTTTGCGCGGTCAAAGCTAATCAAAAGTAATGGTAGTAGTAAGAAGTCGATGGCTAAAGCGACGGCGATAATGATTGAGGTTAATAAACCCATATTTGAGTTGATGGTAAAGGTTGAACCTATAAGTACCGAGAAACCTACTACCAATACCGCAGTGGTAATGGCCAAGGCTTTACCCACACTGACAAAGGCATAACGCACTGCATCCTCAGTGCTCTTTCCTAGCCTGCGGGCGTATTGGTACTTGGTGAGAAAGTGCACCGTATCGTCCACCACAATCCCTAAGGTGACGCTAATCACGATAGATAAACCCAAGTTAATGTTGCCATCAATTAATGCCCAAATGCCAAAACCAATACCTGCAGGCACTAAGTTTGGCAGTAAGCTAATAAAGGTGAGTCGCAACGAGCGAAGTGAAATTCCAATCAGTACCGAGATAAGCACTAAGGCCCAAAATGCGCCTTTTAAGGCTTGCGGCATGTTACGTTCGCCAATGTGAGCAAACATAAGGTTAGGGCTAGCTGCAATTACGTGGTATTCCGGTGCGTTTATTTGCCACCATTCTAGCGAGCGCTGCTCTAGGGCTATCATGCCAACAGAACCCATGTTTTTAGTGGTAATAGTTAAGCGTGAAGCTGATTTATCAACGTTGATTTGATTATTCAAATCTAAGCCATAGGGTAGGCTCATTTCATACATTAATAGGTATTGCGCCGAGAGCTCTCGCTGCTCTGGTATTAAATAGTAATTGGCATCATCACCATGCATGTTTTTGTTTAAACGGCGCATGATGTCGGAAATACTATTCACATTGTCTATTTCTGGCTGCACGCGTAACCAAGCGCTAAAGTCGGCTACTGTTTGCATGTAGTTTGGCTGGTTAATGCCGCTGCTTTCGCCGCTTCTTATTTCATAAGAAATGGTGGTAATCCCAGATATATTCTCCTCCATAAAGTCGGTAGATTGCCGAAAGTCCACCTGTTTGCTGAAGTACTCGGTGGCCACATCGTTGAGCTGATTTCTGGGAATCATCGCTAAAAAGCCAACAATTACCACAATGGTCACGGGCATTAGCCATTTACGTGAATCAATTACAAAGTTAGCTAAGCGGTCGAAGTTAGAGCGGCTCTCTACATTTGGCGCTTGTTTAATCGGCAAGATTTTTAGCAGTGCCGGTAAAATGGTTAAGGCATACACATAAGCTAGCATTACCCCAACTGCAACAATGGTGCCTAAAGCCTGGAAGGGCGGCGAGTCGGAAAAGTTTAGGGTTAAGAAACCTATGGAGGTGGTCGCGCTAGTTAAGAAAATAGCCCGATTGTTGATTTTTAAACTAAAGGCTAATGCTTCGTTTTTAGATTTGCCTTGGCGCATTTCATAGAGCATAGACGCGATAACGTGCACGCAATCGGCCACTGCTAAGGTCATTACCATGGTAGGCACATTTACCGTTACGGTGTTTAATGCATAACCCATCCAACCGGCCATGCCCATGGTGCTGGCAATAGTTACTACTATCACCACTAAGGTGGCTAACATACCAAGCACTGAGCGAAGTAGCAGCGCTAACATCACTAAAATCAGCAGAAACATTAGCGGCACAAGAGTAGACATGTCTTTTTGGCTTTGTTCGATGAAGCTATTGTTCATCATGATCATGCCAGAGAGTAAGATTTTGTGTTGCGGATAAGCCTGCTGATACTTAGCTTGTAGATCGCGCACAAATTGAGAGGTTTTGGGCACTTCTGCCTGCATGTCGGCTTCGGAGATGGTGATGGTGGCCGCTATTACGGCAACCCGACCATCTAGGCTGATCAAGCGGCTTTCGAGTAGCTGTTCACTTAAGCTCACCTGTTTTATTTTGGCTACTTTTTCCGGATCTAACATCTCCAGCTCAAGCAATAAATCCTCTACCCACAAGTCGTCTTCTACCGCTTCGGTATGCTGGAAGTTAGTAATAGAATCTACCCGTGTGGAGTTGGGTATTTGCCAAGACTCATCGGTAAGTTCTTTAATTAACGTGAGAGATTCTTGGTTGAATACATCGCCTTGCTCTGGGGCGATAACAAAGGTGACGGAGTCGGTTTTGTTAAACACCTTTTGCATACTTTCAAATTCTTGAAGCTGCGGGTTATCCTCACCAAAAAATATTCGGTAATCCCCAACAAAGGTAAGAAAGCGTCCTCCCGATGTCATTGCCATTACCGCTAATAGTAATAAAACTAGCGTTAACCAAGGTCGAGCAATTACCTGACTAAAAAATTTCTTTTCCATGGCCCTGTCCTTTACCAATTGCACCATTCAATTGGTTGAAATTGAATTATGACGATTAGTCTAAATTTGACGAATCGTCACTTATGTTGTTTAAAAAACCGCTAGTTACCGCGGTTTTCGTTGCTTGCTATGTGTGCTTTTGTTTTAACTACCTTCAAAAGGTAGAACAAGTTGTTACTTTTTCTTACCTAGCTGACAAAACTTAGTTAGCTAATTATCAGCTTGCGTAAAGTGCTTAATACAGTGTTTCGTTTTGTTCTAGCATTGCTAACTCTTCAGAGTACAGCTCTTGGCCTATTCGCTGCCAGGTTGCTAGGTAGTCTTGTTCCTGCGATAACGGCTTCCAATTTAGCCCGTCACACAATAAGTTAATGTTATAAAGCAGCGCATATTGGCTATCAAAGCCAGCAGAGCAAAACTTACTCGACTTATTTACTACTGTGCTGCTGAGTGCGTTGGTTCCAAAAGCCATTGACCAAGCGGCAAAAGTTGCTGCATTTGCATCCACATTTTGACTCGCGGGGATCTCCTCTAAAGCAACCGCTTCTTCGATTAACTTAACCGCTACGCCAACAATTTTGTTTTCATATTCGCTAACGCTGGCGCTACGAGTACTCGAGGTTTTTTCCATGATGTTGGGTGTTTTCATACTTAACACTACCATTGAAAGGGTAGGGTAAAGACGATTAAACAAACGGTAGCCATAGGCCATCGCAATCATTTTTTCTCGAGTACTACCGGCAAAGCCATTAATGCGCTGGTACAAGTCAATTTGTAAGCGCATTGAGCGACAGCATAATCCGCACAATACATCTTCTTTACAGCCAAAATGGTTATACACAGTGCCTTTGGAATACTGCGAGCGTTGAGTGATTTTATCCATTGTTAATCCGGCAAAGCCGGTTTCTGCCATTAGCTCTAAGGCTATATCCAGCAGTAACTCTTCGCGATCGGCTATTTCTAGGGCTTTTCTGGTTTTAGTATTCATTTTGTCTCTTTGTTGACCCATCGTCACAATGTGACGATTCGTCAATTTATACGCTTGAGGAAGTTGATATTCAAGTTTTATTTTAATTTTATATCACTGTTCTATGGTATCTACAGTATTACTGAATAGAAGTGTAAGTAATAACTGCGTTTGTGAGCCAGTGTATGGGAAAACTAATCCATTAAAACCCTTAGCGATCGTTTTTTTATCAACAAAGTAGTTTTTCATAAAGCTAAATCACACTTAGGCAAAAAAACTTATTGTGATGCATCAATATAATATCGATATTGGGTTTAAAGTTAGTGTTTCATCCTATATGGTTACGCCTTGACCAATTATATAGCTTCACGGAAGGACAATAAGAAGCATGAAACAATCAAACAACAGCATATTACGATTTATCACTCAAGGTAGCTTAGTGCTGCAAATTCTTATCGGTATTGTTGCCGGTAGTTTGCTTGCGGTGGCTGCGCCAAGCGCGGCAATGTCTATTGGACTACTGGGCGAACTGTTTGTAGGCGCGCTAAAAGCGGTTGCTCCGGTATTGGTTTTTGTTTTAGTCGCTGCGTCGGTCGCTAGCCACAAGCGTGGACAAAATACTCAATTACGCCCGATTATTTACCTGTATTTATTTGGCACCTTTGCTGCGTCGTTAACTGCGGTAGCAATGAGTTTTGCCTTTCCTACTGAATTGGTATTAGTGAGTACTGAAACCTCAGCAAATCCACCGCAAGGTATCGGCGAAGTACTACATACCTTGTTATTCAAGGTGGTAGATAATCCAATTAACGCGATTATGAGCGGCAACTACATTGGTATTTTAGCCTGGGCTATCGGCCTTGGTATTGCCATGCATAGCGCGTCAGATACCACCAAAACTTTGTTTAACGATGTTGCTGCTGGGGTATCAAGCATTGTGCGTTTTGTGATTCGCCTGGCGCCAATTGGTATCTTTGGTTTGGTGGCAAATACCATTGCTCAAACCGGTTTCTCTGTATTACTAGGCTACAGCCAATTGCTGATGGTGCTTATTGGTTCAATGTTACTGATTGCCTTGGTGATGAACCCAATTTTGGTGTTCTACAAAATCCGTCGTAACCCTTACCCGTTGGTATTTAAGTGCCTGCGTGAAAGTGGTGTTACTGCCTTCTTCACTCGCAGCTCAGCGGCTAATATTCCAGTAAATATGGATTTAGCTCGACGCTTAAAATTGGATGAAGATACCTACTCAGTATCCATTCCATTAGGTGCCACCATTAACATGGCGGGCGCTGCTATTACTATTACTGTGCTATCGCTAGCGGCAGTGCACACCTTAGGGATTCAAGTCGATTTTGCTACGGCATTGTTGTTGAGTGTAGTGGCGGCTGTTTCTGCTTGTGGCGCATCTGGCGTAGCGGGTGGTTCATTATTGCTGATTCCATTAGCGTGTAGCTTGTTTGGTGTATCTAACGATGTGGCCATGCAAGTGGTAGCAGTAGGCTTTATTATTGGCGTGCTGCAAGATTCTGCAGAAACCGCTCTAAATAGCTCTACTGATGTATTGTTTACTGCTGCATGCTGTAAGGCTGCAGAGGAAAAAGCTTAAGCGCTATTTATGCGTAAAGGCTAACATTGTCTGTTAATTATTTAGTAAAAAGGATGGCTTAGGCCATCCTTTTTTGTTTGCTGAATATGCTGGAATTGGGATGCCCTGATATCGAGGGGAGTGGGCATCCCAATATTGCTTAACATCATTGAATTATAGTTTTGCTGCCGATTTACGTTTCGCTTGTTCGTATTCGGCTCTTGCTTTACTGCGTTCCCAAATTGGTCGTAGCAAAGGACTAAACAATACAAGTGCGGCGATGCTAATAAAGGTTAGTGTGAGTGGTCGCTCCCACAAAAAGCTCAGTTCGCCATCACCAATAAGTAGCGCTCGGCGCAGGTTATCTTCTAACATTCCGCCAAGAATAAAACCCAGCAACATGGGCGCCATAGGGAAGTTGAGTAAGCGCAAACCCAAGGCCGCCATACACACCGCCACCATTATCATGATGTCCATGCTATTGAAAGAAACCAAGTACACGCCGGTAATAGAAAACAGCAAAATCATCGGTATCAGGTAAGGTCTCGGTATATTCAATAACTTGGCTAAGTAGGGGATGAGTGGCAAGTTAAGAATAAGCAGTATCACGTTACCAAAGTACATAGAGATGATGATTGACCAGAATAAATCGGGGTGCTCAATGTACATTCTAGGCCCTGGCTGAATCCCGTAAGCAATCAGTGCACCGAGTAATACTGCAGTTGTGCCCGAACCTGGAATACCCAGTGTTAACAGTGGCACAAACGAGCCCGTTGAGGCTGCATTATTAGCCGACTCTGGCGCGGCGAGCCCTTTCAGTGAGCCTTCGCCAAATTGTTTTTTATCTTCTGGTTTGGCTAAGTTACGCTCTACACCATAGGCTAGGAACGACGCGATAGTTGCGCCAGCACCGGGCAATACGCCCACAAAAAAGCCTAAGAAAGAGGAGCGTAAAGTAGGCGCGGCCACGCTTTTTACTTCTTCTTTAGTGAGCTTAAGGCTACCCAGCTCCGACATCATTTTTTGCTCTGTGGCACTGTTGTTTGGGTTTTCTGGTTTTAGCACCGACATTAACGTTTCGGCTAAGGCAAAAGTGGCCATGGCCAGTAGCAAGAAGCTGAAACCGTCGATGAGATCTAGCTGACCAAAGGTGAAGCGTTCTACACCCTCACTTCTATCGGTACCTACTGTAGCGAGCATTAAGCCGAGAATCGTCATCATAATCGCTTTAAGCACTTGGCCCTTGCCCGAGAATGCAGCCACCGCTGACAAGCCCAATACCATGAGTGCGAAGTAGTCTGCGCTTTGAAAACTTAAAGATACTGAGGCTAACGCAGGCGCGGCAATCAGCAGCATTATTGCGCCAAGAGTACCGCCGGTGAACGAAGCGTAAGCTGCCACCGCTAGTGCTTTACCTGCTTGGCCTTTTTTAGCCAATGGGTTGCCATCAAAAGCGGTGACTACGGTTGCGCTACAACCCGGCGCATTGATTAAAATAGAAGACGAAGAAGCGCCAAAAATGGCCCCGTAGTAGACACCCGCCATTAAAATTAAACCAGACGAAGGCTCTAGGCTGTAAGTGAGCGGGATCATCAAGGCAATAGCTGTAATGGGGCCGAGGCCTGGCAACATGCCAATAAAGGTGCCGACTAAGCAACCTACCACTACCATCATCAGGTTCATTGGCATTACTGCGGTGCCAAGCCCTGCTAAAATTCCGTCTAACATTGTTTACTCCTTGATTCGCTTACGCTCAGCCATTAAACCAGTGCCATAGCTGCCCAGGTTCTAAATAAATATCTAATATTTGGGTTAATAGCGCCCAAAACACGAGGGTGAAGATCACGGCTATTGCGGCAGCTTTCTTGTGTTTGGTTTCGCCCATAATGCGAAAACTGACCACCAGAAAAATAATGGTGGCTAATACAAAACCCAACCAATTCACCAACAGGCCATAAGCGAACATGGCCGCCAGCAGCTTAGCCACAGGTTGCCAAACTAAATGCTTAATACTGGCTCGAAAATCTGCCCCTCCAGTGATTACCAAAATTACCGAACATATCACTCCGCTCAGCGCCAAAAACTGCGGCAAAGTACGCGGGGTGAAGGGCTCATACTCAGCGCCGGGGAATAGCGCTATGTCGTAGCTAAAGTAGCCATAAAACAAAGAGAACAGCAGAAAAATGAGGCCGCCAATTCGTTGATTGCTAATTTGCATTGTTAGCTCCAAGTTTGAAAAATACCGGTGCCGAACTCGACACCGGTGCTTAGCCTATTACTGCGGTAAGCAAAGAAAGCAGCAAGGGAGTTGCTGGCTTATGAAATTATAAGAAACCAAGTTCTTTCATCAGACTGCCTACGGTTTTCTCTTGTTGTTCTAAGAAACCGAAGAACTGGCCGTAAGGCACAAAGTTGTTTACCCAGCCATTACGTGAGCGCACGGTTTCCCATTCGCCAGTGGCGTACATCTCTTTTAGCATGTCGGAAAACTTTTCAGCTTGCGCTTCACTGGTGCCTGGAGCGGCAAAGAAGCCACGCCAGTTAGCAAATACCGTATCGTTGCCCATTTCTTTTAGGGTTGGTACTTCTGGTGCGTCTTTTACTCGTTTCTCAGCGGTAATGGCTAGAATGCGTACTTGGTCATTTTTGGCCATATCAAGCGCTTCACCCAAACCGGTAGATAACAGCGCCGTTTCACCAGAGAGCAAACCTGCCATGGCTTTACCGCCAGCGTCGTAAGCAACGTAGCGAAGCTTCATGGGATCTAAGCCTTCGTTTTTAATGGCTGCCGCTGCAATTAGGTGGTCTAGGCTACCTCGAGCGCTACCGCCTGCCACTTTCACTTTGTTGGGGTTTTCTTTGAAGTCAGCAACAATTTGGTCCCAGTGAGTATATTTTGAATCTTTGCGAACGATCAGCGCTCCGTAATCTGCAATGGTGGCGGCAATGGGGGTTAAATCGCGAAATGATTGCGGGAATACCCCGGTTAGCGAGCGAACCACGATCGGCGTGGAATTCACCATTAAGGTATGTTCTTGGGTTTTAGCGGTTTCGATTAAGTGGGCAATCGCTTTGCCGCCACCGCCGCCGCTCATGTTTTGATAAGACACTTTATCGATAATGCCTGATTTCATTAAGGCTTCACCGGTACCACGTGCTGTGCCATCCCAGCCACCGCCAGCACCACCGGGAATAAGAAAGTGAACTTCATCTGCTTGTACGGCACCACTTAGGCCGGTGGCCAATACAGCGGCCCCTATTAATGTTTTTACCAACTTAATCTTGGCTAACATGCTTGCTCTCCTTGTTGCATAGGGTTTCCAGCGTTGCTGGAAGTGATAGTTGCCAAAACTGAAAACGGCTTGCTGGCAAATAATGTTGAATTAATGTTAATCAATCGCTGGCATTTGGGAATGAAAGCCAAGTAATGGCTTTAAAGTCCATATTGGTGATTAAGTTCATATTGTTCACGGGAGTAGGCGAGTGTGCTCGTGCTAAGCTGGATTGAGTTAACAAGGAAATGTTTCGATGTATCAACAAGCTCGCTTACCCAGCTACCGCGCAAGATTACTGCTGATAATGCTGATCTACAGCTTGATTCAGCTGAGCATTGTGGTGGTGACTAGCTATTGGTATGTCAGTGATTCTGAATACCAAGACAAAGGTGAGCGGGCGCTAGATGTTGCTAGAGTGGTGGCTAAACTGCCCGATGTAGTGAGCGCGGTTGCACGCAAAGATAGTGCTAGCCTACAAACCTTAGCCGAAGAATTACGCCGCACCATGGGCGCCAGCTTTATTGTGGTGGGAGACGCCAAGGGTATTCGTTTAGCCCACCCCAAAAGTGAGCGGATTGGTAAACCCATGGTTGGGGGAGATAACCACGCTGCCTTGGTGCTTGGCCAAGAATATGTATCTCAAGCCAAAGGATCTTTAGGGGTATCTGTGCGCGGTAAAGTACCGGTGCGCAATAGCCAAAATGAGATTATTGGCATTGTCTCTGTGGGTTACCTGCTAGAAAAAATAGATGTGCAGCTACAACCTTATTTGCACTTTATGGCGCTGCTAGTGATGGGGGTGTTATCGCTAAATATGTTAATTGGCTGGTGGCTGGCCCAACGGATTAAAGACACCTTGTTAGGTTTTGAACCTGAACAAATGACCCGCCTATATGCCGAGCTGCAAGCGACCTTGAATACCATTCGCGAAGGCGTTATAGCGATTAACCGTGAAGGCATAATTACTAACGTAAATGCCAATGCCATGCGCTTACTGGGTAAAGATGAACTCGGCCAGCCAGCCAACCCCGTAGGCATGGCTTTGCGTGACTGGTTGCCTGATAGCGATATGGTGGAACTGCTTGACCAGCCACAGGCGCAAAGCGATGTAGAGCTGCTACTCAATGGCCACTTGGTAATTGCTAACCGGGTGCCAATGAATGATCACAATCAACGCTTTATTGGCATGGTATCGAGTTTTCGGCGTAAGGATGAAATTACCCTGCTGACCAAACAACTCTCGCAAATTAAAGCCCATTCCGAAGCCTTGCGGGTGCAAAATCATGAGCATGCTAATCAGCTCAATACCATTGCTGGTTTAATTCAGTTGGGAGAGGGCGATAAAGCCCTAGCGTTTATTGGCCAAGCCAATGATCAATTCCAAGAATTGATTCACTTTTTAATTGAAGCGGTAGATGATTCGGTGATTGCAGGTTGTATTTTAGGTAAGTTTCATCGGGCGAGAGAACTGGGGTTGGAGTTAAGCATTGACCCTGATAGCAGTTTACGAGATTTGCCCGAACATTGTGGCTCAGAGCAAATTGTTACCATAGTGGCTAATTTGCTGGATAACGCCTTTGAAGCCACTCGGCATAGTGAGAATCAACAAGCCGTAACATTATCAATGACTGATTTAGGTAACGATATCATCATTGAAGTAGAAGATTTTGCCGGTGGTATTCAAGATGCTTTACAGCCCAATATTTACAAGCAGGGCGTTACCACCAAAACCCAAGGCGACCATGGTATTGGATTATATTTAGTGAAAGAAACGGTGCAGATTTTACGGGGAAATGTAGAGTTTAGTAGTGATCAATCGGGAACACGTTTTACCGTATATATTCCCAAGCAGTTAAAGCAGGAGTAGCGATTTGATTCAGGTTCTTATTGTTGAAGACGACGCGGGTATTGCTGAAATTCATCGCCAGTATTTGCAGCGAGTCAGTGACTTTGACGTCTCGGGTATCGCCTTGAGTATTGCAGACGCAATGATTCATATTAATGCCAAGCCTCCACAGCTATTGTTACTGGATGTCTATCTGCCGGATGGCACAGGTTTAGAGTTACTTAAACATATTCGCAGCCAAGATTTGGCGATTGATGTCATGCTACTTACCGCCGCCAAAGAAGCATCCACTTTGCAAGAAGCCCTGCGCAGCGGCGTGTTTGATTACATTCTTAAACCGGTGGTTTTTCCGCGGCTGCAGGAATCACTGAATAATTATAAAAACTACCTGCGTAGGCTGGACCAAAATAGCTCATTTGAGCAGCAAGACGTAGATAAGTTAATGCCGATGAGCGAAGGCGCCACGGCTGAAAGTAAGAAGCGTTTACCTAAGGGGGTAGACGCGGTCACCCTAGATAAAGTGCGCGGCTTGTTTACCGAGCATCCGGCGTTAACCGCGGAGTTAGCGGGTAAAGAAATTGGCAGTAGTCGAACTACCGCACGGCGATATTTGGAATACTTAGTGAGTTGTAATGAGTTAAGCCCAGAAGTGGCTTACGGTGCAGTAGGCAGGCCAGAGCGGGTGTATCATCGAGTGAGTTAACGGTATCAATAAAAAAGGCTCGCCGTGGCGAGCCTTTTTAGTTTCTTTTTTAATTAGTTGGTTGCGCTATCTGCTTGGCTAGTCATGCTTGAGCCAAAGATAATACCTTGGTCATTCACTGCCATATTCATTTGCGCTTTAATGCGGTAGTCCTTTAAGTCTAATAACTCTTCTGGTACTTCTTCACCGCTCATTTCAATGCCGCTTATGATCGGTTCAAACATTTGCTGGTAATCAATGTACATGCTGATTAAGCCATTGTTTGCCACCGGCTCTGCCGCGAGTTGTTCACTAACTTCGGCTGCACGTTCGCCGTTAAACAATACAAGGTGGTTACCTTTAACGGCGAGTTGAGGTTGAATGTTCATGCTTGGCGGAATGGGTAATAGGCCTGTTAGGTCTACCGGGGTTCCGTCTGCAGGTAAGGTGATGCTGGCCAATTGTGGTGAGAACTGCTTAGCCATTTCAAACAACACTGCTGGGTTATCTGCCGATACACTTAAAATCGCGTCTAGGCTTTCCAGATCTTCTGGGCGGCTTATATCGGCCAATTGGTAACTAAATACCGCCATGCCAACACCTTTTAAGCCGTTGGCCATGCCAGTCATCATGCCCACCATGCCAGGGTTTTGCTGTTCCATGGCCATTTGCATCTCTTGTAGAGGCGCACATTGGTAACTTGGCTGGAGCATTTCTTCCCACACTGACAGCAGCGACGGCACTAGTTGGTTAACATCAATCCCGTAGGCCATGCTGAAAACAGCATCTTCGGTATTTGATGCATATGAAGGAATAAAGCCGCTCATCGATTGATAAGCCTTAAGCAATACGCTGTTATTACTCTCAACAACCATGCGCGCGCCAAAACTGCTTTCTTGCTCGGTAATGCTCAAGTTGTCAAAACCCATCACGGTTTTAGGCCAGTTGCTAACAATGGCACTAAATTCTTGGTCACAGGCAGGAGTTCGTAAATCTGCTAAGGCATTCTCATCACCGCTGGCTTGGGTAATTTTAGTTAGGTGTTTGGCCAATAAATTGCCGTCGCTGGTGGTTAACGCTTTAGCAATTACTTGGTGGTTTATAAAACCAATGCCGTCGTCGATAAAGTTGTGTTTAGTTAAGCTGTCTTGAATCAGTGTTGTATCGGCAATTGATTGGCTAGCCGGAGTCATTCCTAAGGCCATTTCTAACAGTTCACTATCGTTAAGTGAAGTATTAAGGGTAATGGTTAACAAGCCATTATTTACTGCTACCACTAGCTCGGCGCTGTCTTGGTCGCCTTCATCACTTAATGGGTAAGTGCGGTAATCTAGCCCTTTTAAGTTTGCAGCTTTATGGCTGAAGCCACTTTGTTGCTCGGCATTGTCTAACCACGCCCAAATGGCGTCTGGCTTAGCCACTTCAACTTTAATCACTGGCACGGCGCCAAGGGTATACATGTAGCTGCGTATTTCATCGGCTAAACCAAAGGTATCTACAAAGGCTTGGCCGTCTTTAAGTGCCTCGCTGTAGCTTTTGAATAACGCGACAAAGAACTTACCACGAGGATCGCTAATCTCAGCGTCGTCAAAGGCGTCTACTGGCAAGCTTTGGTAAGAGCCAGATAAAGAGTTGATGTAGTTTTTCACCGGAAACGGCTTAAGGCTGGCTGAGAATATAGCCGTATCGGCAGGCACATAAGCCAATACACCGCTGTCGGCTGTTGTTTGAACAGCCTGTTGTGAATACCAATATCCGCCGGCTCCAGCACCAATAGCCAGTAAACCACCGGCGATAAGAACGTTCTTCATCTAAAACTCCATGTATTAATCGTTGATTACCTGTAGCTGAAACGCTTCATGCTTCAACTTTAGGAAGAGGTAAATGGGGCTTATTAAATCATTGATAAGCCAAGGCATCAATTGATATTGATGGTTTTAATATTGAGATCTTTCGAGGCCAAGTAAATAGAATATTTGGGGCTAGTTTCGTTATGCAATACTTTGCATGCTTTCATTCTAAGTTGACTTATTCAGTGTGTTTCACCGAAGATACGCCAGCATGTAAATAATGTTATTTTTTAGATGCTTTTGTTAAATGGATTTGTTGTGCTTAGGAAGAGCAGTTTTATGTATAAAAAGAGTCAATTTGTATTTCCCCCTTTGTGGGTATTAGCGTCAACTATGGTGCTTAGTGCGTGTGGCGGAGGGGATGAAGCGAGTGAAGTGCTTGTTAAGAATGTCCAAGCATCAGCCAGTTTTTCATTTAGTGGTCAGTTTGAAGCTGGTCAAGAGATAGTCTCAACAGTGGCTGTACATGATGTAAATGGTATTGAAAATGCCACACTTTCTTACCAATGGTATAACCAAACAGGACAAATTAGCGGTGCAACTACCCCTTCTATTCAATTAACTAATGAGCATGTTGAACAGGCTATTTATCTTGCTGTTAGCTTTGTAGATGATCTTGGATTCTCTGAGTTACTTACCAGTTCTAGTTATGCGGTTTCTGCCAAACTCAGCGCATCAGTGTTATTAGAAGGCAATTCTTTTGAAGATCAATCTTTGGTTGCTGTCCCTACTGTTTCGATTACGGGAGGGGAATATAGCTATCAGTGGAGTAGAGCTGGCGAAGAAATTTTTCAAGCAACATCTAATACTTACTTATTAACGGCCGAGGACATTGACAAGAAAGTTTCGGTAGAGCTTAGTTACACAGTGAATGGAAAAACCGTTGTTGTAGAGTCAGATTTTTCTAATAGTGTTGTGCATGTTAACCATCCTGCGGTTGGCAGTGTGAGTATCAGTGGAGATGTTGAAGAGCAGTCTACGGTGACGGCTGTGTTGCAAGCCAACGACGCCGATGGCATTGAGAATATGTCAGTGACGTATCAATGGTTTGATGAGAGCGGTGAAATTAATGGTGCAACTGCTAACTCTTTGGCTTTACAGCCTTCTGACAATGGCAAAAATATCCATGTAGAAGTTAGTTTTATTGATGATTTAGGTGCTGAAGAATCGTTTTCTAGCGCTAACACTATTGTTAAAAATAAACCTGAGATGCTAATGGTGTCATCTGATGGTTATGAAATGTATATCACCAAGTCAGAAGATTTAGGTGACACTTGGTTGGCCAGTGAAAGCATTCTACCCAATAACGGAGATGAAGATTATTACCCTGAAGTTGCCACTGACAACAAAGGAAATATCGTCGCAGTTTGGGAGTTTTACGACTCAGCTTATGATGTGATGTATAGCTACTCACATGACAATGGAGCAACGTGGTCGCCACGTGCGCAGCTTAATCCTGATGGTGATATTGATAACCTAGACGCAAGTCGTCCAGATATTGCGACTGACGGAGAAGGTACTTGGGTGGCGATATGGGGAACTGAAGAAGACATACAAGGCTCAGGTGCTGGCGACTCAGATATTGCCTACCAAATTTCTAAAGACAATGGCAAAACTTGGGGAGATACAACCTTACTCAACGCATTTGGTAAAAATACGCCCTCTAGCCGAAATAGTGACCCAGTCATCATCATTAAAGAGCAATTGTGGCTAGTGACCTGGTACTCTAATTTTGACCTCGATGGCGGTGCTAGTACCGATAGAGACATTTTGTATAGTTATTCTGAGGATAAAGGTGGAACATGGAGTGTACCCGCTTACTTGAACCACCAAGCCTCAGTGGATAGTAGTACCGACTATTTCGTTAAAGTGGATATGAACGATTCTGGTTTTGGTGTTGCGGCATGGGCTGGTAAAGGAACGGGTGTTGACGATTTAGATATTTGGGCTGCAACAACATCAGACTTTGGCAAAACATGGACTGATGCTAAACGCATTAACAACTATGGAGCAACAGACAGTACCAGTGACCAAGATTATGCCGACAGCGTAGTGGTTACTCCTGATAACATTGCCGTAATCACTTGGCACGGTGAAAACCCTACCTTTGGTGGAGAAGATGATGTGTATTACAGCGTTTCTACCGATTTAGGCCTTAATTGGTCTGAAGAAGTGGCGTTGAATCCTAACGCTGATTCAGATTCGCAAATAGAAGAATCGGCGATGTTAACCTATACCCCAGAGGGTACTTGGATCGTCAACTGGCACAATCAGAATGAATACGACACTTGGATGTCTACCAGCACCGATTTAGTCACTTGGACGACACCGGTAAAAGTGCTAGATAATAGCTACTCACAGTCTGTGATTTTGTTCCATTAAGCTGCTTTTTTTATTTTACAACAGTGAACTAATTGCAATGGCCTAAAGTTGAACTTTTAGGCCATTTTTACTCGATCTATTAACACCTTATTGGGCTGGGGCTGCATAGCAACCAATTGTTACTATGGTTTGATAAAGTATTAATCTTCAGCCACTGTCGGCAGCTTATAATTTGTAATTGCGGTATTCAGGCGCTGTGAACTACCTTATAAATCTCTATTTGAATTACGATTTATTTGTTACTGGAAATGTAGTTTCACATCTTATTGATTTTTATAATACTAAATGCTTAAATCCCGACTTTGTTATTTTCAGGGATGAAGTATGAAAAATAGTATGTTGGGTCTTATTGCTGTGCTTGGCTTAAGCGCTTGTGCGATGACAGGGCCTACAGTGGAAGAAGTTGTAGCTACTTACCACACTGAATTGAATGCTCCACATAAAGAAACTATCCGTCAGAAGATAGTTGATAGCTGTTCTCTAGTTCGTTATAAGGATAACGATCTAGAAGGTGGCTGCTATCTATCTAGCGATGTAATAGTTTACGAGTTTAATATAACTAATAACCGTATTGAGTGGAGCCCACAAGCAGCTTCAACTATTACAAAATTGGCTCTTAGAGAAGTCTGTGAAGATGAAAACGAGGCGCTTAAATACGGATTTGGCTTGTTAGTTAATCTCGAAGGGAAAAACGGTTTCGTGGGTAAACTAAAAAATTATAAAGATTGCGAAAATATCTAATTATTCTTTACCTTATTAAAGGGGCTGACGCCTTGGCCTCAGCCTTATAATTTATAGATCGCTAGGCCAACTTGTCATGGCAAAGGTCGGCGTAGGCACACCTCTTATACCTTCAAGCTCAACAGCAAATACACCGCCACTTAGCGGGTAGTCTCGGAGTTGTTGTTCACTCATGCCTTCGCTAGCGGTTACTACATAGAGAGTGCTTAAATCGGGGCCGCCAAAAGCACACTTGGTCACATTAAGTGCTGGAATTGCTATTTGTCGTTCTAGTTTTCCTTCTGGCGTATAACGGCTTACTTGCGCGCCATTGTAGTGAGCTACCCAAATATGCTGCTCTGCATCGATGGTGATGCCATCGGGGTTACCAAAGCTGCGATCTATTTCTAGCCAGTTTTCCAAATTAATGAGGCTACCATCTTCAGCCAGTTTACTGCGTAAGATGCAGAAATTTTCAGTGTCTACAAAGTAGCCATAAGCTTGAGAAGCGCTAAACGTTGGACCATTGGTCACCCAATACTTGCCAGCCAGCGAGTTCAGTTTAAGGTCTGGACTTAAGCGGTAAAACGAGCCTGAATCTTGTTTGAGTTGGCAATCCATTGAACCTAACCAAAGGTCGCCGTTTGGCGCTACCCATGCATCATTAAGGCGATTGTTAGGCAGCTGAGGTTCTGGGTCTATTAACGGGTAGCTGATGTTATTGCTTAGCAGCTTTACGCCGTCGGCATAAGTGGCGACAAAAGTACTGTGTTCACCAGGTATTTGAGTGGGTAAAATAGCGCTAATCATCGGTTTTTGTGACCAGGTTTGCTGTTGGCCGCTGGCTGGATGAAAACGATGCAGGCTTTCTTTTAATATGTCGACCCAATACAAAGCTTGTTCTTGCTCAATCCAGATAACCCCTTCTCCTAAACGCGCTTGAGCTGGCCAGATACATTCTACCTTGGGGTTACTGTTCATCGTTATGTCCTTTACTAAATGCCCTTATAAGCGAGCATTTTCTCATTCAATTCGTTTGTTAGCGATGGTAACACTTCTTAATTAGGGGATGATTTGTTTCATCAGTTTTCTACATTTTTGCGAGTTAGAATAGGGCGTAAAGAGCATTTCTAAGGAAGGCGACCGTGCTGGCTTGTTTATGGTTAGCATTACAGACAAAGCAACAATACCTTCATTGATGAATACGAAGCTTAAAAGTTGTTTGTTTTGGATTTGCACGAGGATGTGGAATCTGTTTGGAGGATTAAGCTAAATACAGATTCATGGGTAGAGTATTTGTTTGTTTTTGGATTTATTGGTAGAGGTAGTGTTTGCTCTTTGGTTTATGTGTGGTTGTTAACTCCTTTTTATTCGTTTTTGGCAAAGTTAAATGCTGTTTTTTGTTTGGCTTGTTAGTGAAAAAACCAAGTAAAATTAATGATTTAAATCAATGTGCCTGTGGGTTGCTCTATTTTGTTAGTTCTTTGTTTTGTAGCATTGTTCTCTATTAGTTATCGGTGCTGTTAAATCCCGAATAGCTAGATGTAAAGAGTATTTTGTACAAGGAAAGTAGAGCGGTATGTTGAGTGCCTAAGTTTTACTCTCCCCTGAAGGTATTGAGGAGATAATTATGCAAAGAGAGCAGTGGGGCTCCCGGGTTGGCTTTATTATGGCCGCTGTGGGTTCAGCAATTGGATTAGGCAACATTTGGCGCTTCCCTTATATGGCGTATGAGAACGGTGGTGGGGCATTTTTTATTCCTTATCTATTCGCTATGTTATCGGCGGGTATTCCATTTATGATCATGGAGTTCAGCCTTGGCCATAAAATGCGTGGCGCAGCCCCTCAAGTGTTTGCAAAACTAGGGCGAAGATTAGAGTGGTTGGGTTGGTTTCAAGTATTTATCGCGTTTGCGATTGCGGTGTACTACGTCGCCGTAATTGGCTGGTCTATTTCTTACCTGGGATTTTCATTTACCCAAAGCTGGGGCGCAGATCCAAATACTTTCTTCTTTAGCGAATACCTAAAGCTGGGCGACAACAGCCCAAGCAATTTGGGGAGTGTTCAGCTGCATATTTTAGTCCCTGTAGTGATTGCTTGGCTAATTACCTATTCAGCGGTATTTACCGGGGTTAAAGGTGGTATTGAGCGCGCCAGCAAAATAATGATGCCTTTGCTATTTGTTATGGTGTTGGGACTAATTGTTCGAATGGCCTTTTTACCTGGAGCGGTAGAAGGTTTGAACTACCTATTTAAACCTGACTTTAGCAAAATCTTAGACGCATCGGTGTGGTCTGCCGCTTACGGGCAAATCTTCTTCACCCTAAGTGTCGGGTTTGCCATTATGCTGGCTTACTCTAGTTACCTGCCAAAAAATTCCGATATTGCTAATAACGCCTTCATGACCGTGTTAATTAACTGCGGTTTCTCGATTATGGCTGGCATCATGATTTTCGGTATTTTGGGTTACATGGCTGATCAGCAAGGTGTTGCTATTACCGAAGTGGTAAAAGCTGGCGTAGGCTTGGCTTTTGTTACTATTCCTACTGCTATTAATCTCTTGCCTGCTCCTTATATCTTAGGGCCATTATTTTTCTTAGCCCTAACGGTAGCGGGTTTAAGCTCAATGATTTCTATTATTGAAGCGGTAACATCGTCGGTAATTGACAAGTTTGGTTGTGGCCGTAAAAAGGCGGCTACAGCAGTATGTGGCGTAGCCCTATTTGTTTCTTTAGCCTTTACTACCAATGGCGGCTTATTGTTATTAGATGTGGTTGATTACTTCATGAATAACGTGGGTATTCTTGGTAGTTGTTTCCTTGAGCTCATCATAGTGGGTTGGATGCTGAAAGGTTTACCTGATTTACGTGAATACAGTAATCAACGCTCAGAGTTCCGTATTGGGGCTTGGTTTAATGTGTGTTTACGTTTTGTTAGTCCGGCCATTTTGTTGGTTATTTTAGTGACCAACTTTATCTCTTTGATATCAGAAGGCTACGGTGGCTACAATCAGTTTGATTTAATGACCTTTGGTTGGGGACTTGTTGCGATTATGGTAGTGCTATCTATCATCGTAAGAAAACTGCCTACAGCACCAGCAACACAGGAGTAACAACATGGAACTAAGTGCAATTATTATGATGGTTGTTGGTTTAGGGTTTACTTGGGGTGGGGCGGCTTTTTGTATCGCTAGAGCCATGAAGGCCAAGCAAGACTAAACACAACACTTTGAAACAAAAAGCCAAGCAACCTTGCTTGGCTTTTTTGTGGCTTAAAACTGATAAGTATAAGAAATGCTTGAGGTGGTGTTATGGCCATAATCGTCGTTGGATAAATTGACATTTCCGCGAATACTTTGCTCTTGGTTGATGCGATAGCTCGCACCAATGCCGCCCCAAATTGACTGGTAATTATTAGATGCGACTGTTGTACCTAACCACGATACTAGCGACCATTGTTCATTAAAGGGACGAATGGCAAAACCACCAAGATAACCACCATAGTTGAGCTCACTGGTGTTTTTAGGATCAATCACCGACACTCCGCCCGTTGGAAAAACCATCCATTTTCCGGTATTCACACCAAACTCTGATAACGGCACATAGGTGCCTAAATTGTAACTAATGCGATCGGTATTGCCGTCTACATATAAATTAACAATGCCTTTTTCAAATAACCACGACCCTCCTAAGTACCAATCGTCACCACTGGCATTCACTTTACCGCGTAACATGCGGCTATCGTCTAAGCCTATTGAGGCATTAACGGTAAGTTCACCGTCATAACCCACGCCTGCGCGCGTTACAATTTGAGTGGGGTCTTCAATATGTTTTTCGCTAGAGCTTTGGCGTTCTTCAGCGTTTAATGTGCTGGCCCATAAAGTAAAGCAAGCAAAGAGGGCAAGGTATAAAGGGGCATTCATAGTGGCAAGTCTAGTCACGTTGGCAAAAGGTGGCGCAATATATAGTAGCCGACGAGGTTTAGAACTAAATGTGGCTGGTTGAGTTAACTAACCGTTAAAAGTGACGTAAAGTGTACGCTTTGTGTACTATAACTCAGGAGTGTTTTGTTTAATATCATCTTGGCTTACTCGTTGTCTTGCATCATCTGGCAACTGATTAAGTAGGTTCACCACTTCTTTGGCTAACGCGCTTATTTGTTGATTACTATCACCCACTAACTCTTGGGCAATCGCTACATGAGAACCATTACCCGTAGCACGTAAGGCCATTAAGGCATCGGCTCTAATCGATGCGCTAGGATCGTTAAGTAAGGGTTGGATTAACGGTACCGCCAAATAATTATTGGTTTGTGAAAGGGCATATAAGGCTTGGCTTCGCTGTTGATCTTGGTTGCTGTTAATGGCTTCTGATTGCGCGGCTACGTAGTCTTCAAGCAAACTATAGTCACCACGTTGGGCTAATACTTGAGCACTAATTCTACGAAGGTTATCGTTATGTCCATTGTCGTAAATCGCGGTGACTAAATAGTCAGGTAAGCTTTGTGGTTCTTGGCGCCATTCGTAAATGATGCGGGAGAGCGCAGCCAGATCATTGGGATGTTCGCTAAGCAGCAAGGTGTTTATTTGCTCTTCTACGTCAAACGGGCTATCACTTGCAAGCTGGCGTAAGGCGGCAACCGTATCACTGGCCGCTTGGTTGCTTGTGGCATTAGTCTCTATACCAATAGCGGCCTTATCTGTTTGAGCAGCGTTTTGTTGGGCATTGCTTGGTAGGTTTGCCTGGACGGTAATATTGCCAGTAGTTGGCTCATAGTGGGTGAGTAAAAGCTCTGCTTGCTGCGGTGAATAATAAACTTGCTGTAATTGAACTTCCGCTAGGTGTAGTTTTTCACGCAGCCGCTCGAGGTCATCTTCCAGTGCGCTGATGTCTTGTTCGGCCTCACTGCTATAGCCGGTGTGTTCTGCGGGGCTTAAAAAAAGTACCAAGATGAGAACAAGGCTAGGGATGATCAATACTGCGGTTTTTAATATGCGCATTCAATCCACCTTATTAATCTAGTTGCTTGCGAAGTACTCAAGAAGCATTAATAAAGAAACGGCCAAAGGCCGCTTCTTTGAGTAATGCTAACTTGTCGAGTTTAGTTGAATTTAAACTGCTGATTGCTGGCGTTATGACAATTGTACTGGTTCACGTTAGCGCCATTGTTTTGGTTGGAGCTACCCACTTCAATACATTTGCTGCTGTGTTTAGCTTGCATAGTGAACCAACCACCACCCTGATCATACAGTTTGAATTGTTGGTTACCGCCGTTATGACAAGCATATTGGTGAATGTTGGCACCGTTGTTAGTAGAAGGCCCCGCCACATCTAAACACTTGCTGCTATGCTGGGCTTGAACGGTGTACCAACCGTTCCCTTGACTGTAAAACTTCCATTTTTGATTGTTGCCGCCACCACAGTCATATTGCTGAATATTTGCGCCGTTGTTGTTGCTTACACCTGCTACGTCTAAACATTTTTTACTGTGTTTAGCTTGTAACTTAACGGCGTAATTAGGAGGGGTAACGGTAGAACCGTTGCCGCCGCCATTATCACCACCGCCGCTATCGCCGCCGCCATTGTCACCACCACCGTTATCTCCGCTGCCGCTTTCGCCAACGGTGATATTTGAACTACCGCTGCTTTGGTAACCTTCGGTACCCATTACCATGTAGTCAAAGCTGCCTAGCTGTAGGCCACTACGACCCCAGGCATCAAAGTGATTGCCGGTGGTAATGGTTCCGCTTGAGCGTTTGTTACGGCGAATACTCCAGTACTGATAGAAGGTCGCATTACCAACGATAGAGGGTTTGTTAACACGCTGAGTGCGATATAAATCGTAGGTGCCACCATCGGTGGTGACAGTGCCCAAGTTTTGAGCACCAGTGCTCGGGTTATAGCCAATCCAGTTTTCCACTACGTAGTATTCAACCAGTGGGTTACGCGTCCAGCCATACAATGCCAAGTAACTGGTACCATTGGCTTGGTAGCTGCCCGAATAAGTCACATTTTTGCGACCGCCTGGCTTCCAGCCTTTTCCGCCAACCCAGTTTTTTACATTCGACCAGCGTGACGAATAATTGCCGCCGTTACCTAAGGTAAACGAGGCCTCATTACTGCCATTGTTTTCTGACCAAAATGAATAGAAGTACCCATTGTGATAACCGGTTTTGTTGCTCGTTAGTGTTTGTGCTTGAACCGGTGACACTGAAATTATGGTGGCGCAAGCAAATGCGGTTACTAGGCCTTTAATGCTTAGCACTTCTTTTGCGGCTAGGTGCAAGGTTGACGCTATGGTTGTATTCATTGTTATTCCTCTTGGGATTGCCCAAATGAATCGAAGAACTGCAAGGCTTCGCTCATCCATGTCTTTAGAGGCGTTGGTTTATCTGCAACGCTTCGGTTTAGTGTTCAACTAAATTGGATTGAGCCATCTCCTCCTTAGGCGAAGTAATACTGCTGCGAACATCGCTTGTTTCGTGGTTACGCAACTTGTGGCTGTCCAGCTCACCGTTTGCGGTGAGACATTATTTAGTCATTGTTTACACTATTCACTTCATGTGTTTTGTTAGCGCTAACATTTCTGCTTGGTTTTAGGCCCATATATTTTGGTTTAGACAATTAAAGTCCAAGCTCACTCTTGATGTGAGTGATTTTTAAGCGCTTACAGATTAAAGCTCTGGTACTTAAAAGGGTCAAGACTGTGAGTGGAGCTTTAATGCGAACAAAGCGGGTAGGGCGGGATTAAACTTCGATCTGCTTCACGAAAAAGCGAGGTTTATTATTAATTAAATGATGATATTTTAAAGATGAAGTTTTGATTCATTGACCACTCATATCAGGGCTTTAGCAAATCATTATTAAAAGTGGAGGGAGCCAGAGAGAGAAAACAACGTGCAAAATTTCACAAGGCTTAACAATTTTTCACTTTAGTGATAATAATGTTTTTAATGATGGTTTTGCGTAACGAGGGGGGAAAAAACATGAGTGGATATGTGGCCACTTAAAATGCTTATGTTCAGGCAGTAATTGCCGAGCAGAATTTGCTCGGCTTTTGATTTATTGGCTATTTAGCTTTTTTAATTCCTATATTTTTATACGTAACTTGGCTAATGGCTAAGCCTTGCCAGCTCTTTAAAGCTTCAGCTTTACTCTCTTTTGCATAATAGAAATAAGGCTGGCGCAAGGCTGCTTGGTCAGCGGGCATGGCAAAGTATAAACGAGCACTTTCTCCGCTCAGTTGTGCACTGGTAAGGTAGGCGACTAATGCATGCTCCAGTGCGTGATAATCACTTTTCCAAAGGTGGATTTTCAGCCCTTGATTAGCCACTGGGTAGGTGCCACCGTCTTTGGCAACAAAACGGTCAAACCATTGCGGATAAGTGCTGGCTAAATACTGCTGAGCATTGGGATCTACCAAGGCTAAACTGGCTGCCGATTGGTCGAGTTCAGCATATTCCCACCAGATAGCGGGCGCGCCATTAGGGAGTCGTCGCCAACCGCCGTCGCCTTGCTCAATAAACGCTGCGGCTAAGGTGTCTTGTAAGCCTTGTTGGCTTTGTTTGGCAAGTTGCTGTTTACCTAAATACTCAGCGGCTAGCCAACTCATCCACCACGATTTAGCCGTGTGCCCATAATCGTTATGGCGAGAGGAGTCTAGTTGATAGTCTTCACCGTGTTTAGTCCCCCAAAATCGATGATCTTGAGGGCGTAAAAACTGACTCATTATGGTGTCTAACAGTTTACCTAAATCAGCATCCCATTGGCTTTTGTGTGGCTCTGGTAACAGTGGAGCAATCAGCAACATATACGCATTGATTTGATCCAATTGAGCCACTAACTCTATCTCTTCACCACTGCCATTATTAGACGGCGCGTTTACCCAGCGAAGCCGTTGAGCTTGCTCATCCCAGTATTGCTTAAAAATATAATCCTTAACTTTAAGTAAATCGGCAAGCACCTTTTTGTCGCCACTTAAGTAATAATAAAAGGCCATACCAAGCTGGGCATAGGCTAAATCTTGGGTGGTACGCTGCTTGGCAGAGAATTTAGATTGGCCGTTTTCAGTTACGCTAACCACCGAGCCTTGCTCTTCGAGTAAATGATTGCGTAAATAATCTACGCCTGCTTTAGCCAGCTCTAAGGCTTGTTTATCGCCAGTTAAGTGAAAAATTACGCCATACACAAAAGTGTGCCGCGCTTGCATTCGCGTGTAGCTTTCAGCGAGATGAGGTTTCATCCAAGCGGGCGCAAAAGCCAAATCGTTGCAAGGGTCTACAGTTTGATACAAGGAGCCGTCGTTACAGCGAAAGGTAGGGAAGTTGCCCATGGGCTCACCAGCAGCATCTTGATGAAGCCAAAAGGGCGCGAGTTCGTTTTCAACGCTGTCTAACCAACGTTGCGGGGAAGGAATGGCGTTATTCGCTGCTTGGGCATTTCCTCCCGCCAACAAACAGACACTGAGTAATACTCGTTTCACAGGCTAACCCCTTTAGCGCATTGAATATTAGCTAATATTAGCTAACAGCAAAAAGAAAAAATCAGCGTTAAAGCACAGTTTTAATAGGGTTATTTATATTTGTATCAAGAAAAAGCGATAGCAAGCTGCTATCGCTTTGGTTGGGTTAACCGCCTTGTTTAAACTGCTTGCTACTGTTTTGAACTCGCCGGTAAAACTTTCCTAGTTCTTTATCGGCAGATCGCCTTTCAGCAATGCTAGCGGCGTTAAACTGTTGTTCGCGCATTAGCTTTTGATAATTAACCAGTCGGCGCTCTTCTAATTCACCCTTGTTAATCGCCAGCCTAACTTGGCAGCCAGGTTCACTGTTGTGTTGGCAATCACCAAACTTGCACTGTTGAGCTAATTCAGTGATGTCATTAAAGGTGGAGTTTACCCCCTCTTCACAATCGCTAAGTTGTAACTCTCGCATGCCCGGTGTATCTAGCAGTAATCCGCCTTTGGCCATTAAGTGCATAGCGCGAGCCGTAGTGGTGTGACGCCCTTTACTATCTGCTTCTCTAATGGCTGCGGTTTCACTGCTTTGCTCACCTAACAGGGTATTGATTAAGGTTGATTTACCAACACCAGAAGACCCCATAAACGCCACTGTTTGGCCTTGTTTACACCAGGGCTCTAGTTTGGCAGCGTCTTGAGTATCAAGCGCATTTACCGCTTCAACCAGTAACATAGGGTCTAACTGTTGTACCTGTTGAACATAATGCGGTACGTCGTTGCAAGTATCGGCTTTGCTTAACACCACTACTGGGTCAACGTTAGCGTCGTTAGCCATTGCTAAATAGCGTTCAATACGACTCAAGTTAAAGTTGTTGTTTAAGGAACAAACAATAAACACCGTATCAACGTTAGCGGCAATCAGCTGTAACTCTGCGCGTGTACCTACTGCCTTTCGACTAAACAAGGTCGCCGGATCTAAGTGTTTACAAAACCTAGGCTCGCCATTGTTTTCATCTATCAATAGCCAGTCACCCACTGCCATCTTAGGCATGTTAGGTGTAATGCCAATACGTTGCATGGCCGTTTCAGTTGCTACCACGTATTCACTGCGGTGTTGCTCAAATACGCGAGCAGGTATACACGAATCAAGTTCGTCTAAAGTAAGTTGTTGTTGAAAAAAGGGTTTCCATCCAAGTTGAGATAGAGAAAAAGAATTACCCATTGAGATTACCCCAAGCACATTGGTGCTATGTAAAAATGATATAGGGGTCGTTATTACGCCCCGGTGATTACCGGGCTGAGCAGGAGAGAGTTATTACGCTTATTCCTGAGCCCGTGGAGTGTTGATTACAATCATTTTGTATCCTCGCTATTGACTAAAAATCGGCTAAATAATATCAAAAAATGAGTGCTACACCCATAATTACTTGAATGGTGATTGGGATAAATCTGGTCTAGGCAAAGAGGAACCAAAAATACTTAGGCTGTTTAAAACGTTTTTGTTGGTAAATGCGTATAAATAGCAAAGCCTTAGCAAATATTGCGGGCAAAAGAGGAGTAGCGTTAACTATGCATTATTTTCGAGCTGCGCATGAGCGTGGATCTGCAGACTTGGGATGGCTTAAAAGCCAACACAGCTTTTCATTTGCTAATTATCATGATCCTCAGCATATGGGATATTCAGTGCTACGGGTGATAAACCAGGATCAAGTCGCGCCTGGAAAAGGTTTTGATACTCACCAGCATCGCGATATGGAAATTATCTCTTACGTTACCAAAGGTGCGGTTGAGCATATCGATAGTATGGGTAACAAGTACCAGGTGCCAGCCGGAGACATTCAAGTGATGAGCGCAGGCACTGGTGTCAGTCATTCCGAATACAATGCCAGTAGCTCTGATGTCTTGGAGTTTCTGCAAATTTGGATAAAGCCACAACACAATGGATTAGCCCCCCGTTATCAGCAGGCTACTATTCAGCAAGATTCAATGCTTACCGCGCTAGTGACACCAGACGGCCGCGATGGCTCATTGGTGATGCAGCAAGATGCAGCCCTTTATCGTTTAGTGCTAGCACCGAACCAATCTTTTGAGCTTGAAGTGATGAAAGCCTGTGGTTATTTGCAGGTAATAAGTGGCGCGGCAAATTTGCAGCAGCTTTCTGGTTCTGCCCACACAGTTCGACCTGGTGACGGAGTGGGGGTATCAGGAGAGCAAGCGTTAACTATTACGACCGAAAATTACCCTTTAGAAGCGCTTTGGTTTGATTTGCCGAGTGCATAAACACTCACTATGAATGAGTTTGCTAACGCTAGTTAGCATGACGATAGCAGTTCATTGCACATAAGTTCCCTCAAAATCTTGCTTATGGAGGTTTGTTAGCGCTCACATTTTTGAAAGCTTGCTCACAGTTTTGACTCAAATCCGTACAATTTCCCTCACCCTCTAATGATAGATTGCATTTTAACTTGGGCTTTATCGCTCAACTGCTATGGTTCTGGCTGCATAAAAATCTAACAACAGCAAAATTACTGATATTTTTGAGAAGGTATTTGTGGGGGCGCTTATCGCGTTTTAGCAGGCTTTTACCGCTCATTGTTAACCACTATTTTGAGGATAAAGGAATGATCTTTAAACCTTACGGACTTGCTGTGTTGAGCGCTGCATTAATATCGCCACTAAGCTCAGCGGAAGTCTTACAAAAATTTGAGTTAGAAAATGGCAGTTTACTGCCTGGTTACTCAAGTGCCATCGATAGCCCATTTAATGGTATTGCGGCTTATGCTAATAACGACGGCGTAGAGGCTCAAGCTCAATTAAGCAATGTTCCAGGGCAGTTTAGGCTGGATATTCGCGGGGCGAGTAGTGCTAATAATGCCGCGGGTATTAGTGTGTATTTGGGCGACAAAAAACTGGGGGCTACCGAGTTTTCGGGTACAGCCGCATCGGTAAGCAGTATCAACTTCAAGTTAGATGCACAAACCAGTTCATCAACCTTACAGTTTAAGTTAGAAAACGATAACGGCAGCAACGACACCTATTTAGATTGGTTTGAACTGCACCGGGTTGGCGACATCGCGCCGCTTCCTGCTGCACCGGTTCTTCCCAATACTGGCGCTTATGAGAGCGGTATTTACCGTAACATGTTCCAAGAGCTTGGCTATTCTAAAGCCGAAGTGGATGCCAAAGTCCAAGCGGTTTACGACCAGTTATTCCACAGCACCGATACGACCAATCAAGCTATTTTCATCCCAGTAGGCAATGATATGGCCTATATCTGGGATGTCGGTAATAACGATGTGCGCAGTGAAGGGATGTCTTACGGCATGATGATGGCGGTACAAATGGGCCGTCAAGAAGACTTCAACAAATTATGGAAGTGGGCCCATACCTATTCACTCAATAAATCAGGCAATAACAAAGGTTACTTTGCCTGGAAAGTGAGTACTGCAGGTAATGTGCAAGATGCCAACCCTGCACCAGATGGTGAAGAATACTTTGCTACCGCGCTGTTTTTTGCCTCTAATCGCTGGGGCGATGGAAGCGGTATTTACAACTATCGTGAGCAAGCCAACCAAATCTTAAAAGATATGTACGGTAACGGCCAAACTCGCTACAACAACCAAGGTGAGCTAGAAGAGTTCAGTTTGTTTAGCCATGAAGACAAACAAATTGTATTTTCTCCTGCCACGCCAAGCGATAGAAATTGGACTGACCCTTCTTACCACTTGCCTGCGTTTTACGAGTTATGGGCACGTTGGGCAGATAACAACAACAGCTTTTGGGCTGACTTAGCGGTTACTAGCCGCGCGTTTCTAAAAACCACCGTGAATGCCGAAAATGGCTTGAGTCCTGATTATGCTTACTTTGATGGTCGCCCACATGGCGAGTTTCAAGCGCATAAAGTGACCTTCCAATACGATGCATGGCGTACCGTGGGTAATGCGGCCATGGACTTTGCTTGGTGGAACAATGACCCATGGCAAACCACCTATGTGAACAGCTTACAAACCTTCTTTAAAGGTGAAGGTATTGATTCCTACTCAAGCTTGTATGAATTAAACGGCACACCGTATCAAGACAACTCAGACCATTCACCGGGTTTGGTGGCAATGAATGCGATGGCGAGTTTGGCATCAGATAACCAACGCTCTTGGGAGTTTGTACAAGCGCTTTGGGATACGCCAGTACCAAGTGGTAAATGGCGTTATTACGACGGCACTCTTTATATGTTTGGTATGTTGGCACTGAGTGGCAATTACCAAATTATCTGCCCAGCAGGAGAGTGTGATGCGGTAACACCACCGCCAGTGGGTAACCGCCCACCAGTGGCTGTTAACGATAGCGCAAGCACCCAGCAGGATACGCCAGTAACGGTAGCGGTGCTAAACAATGATAGTGACCTAGACGGCGATAGCCTAAGCATTGCTAGCTTTACTCAGCCAAGTAATGGTGCTGTAAGCCAAGTGGGAGATACCTTAAGTTACACGCCTAATAGTGGATTTTTTGGCGAAGATAGCTTTAGTTATACCATCACTGATGGCGAAGAAACCGCTAGCGCTAATGTGACCATTACGGTGCAAGATTCTAGCGTAAATAACCCGCCAAGCGCGTGTTTTAGTGTTAGTAGTGAAGCCGCAATTGTTGGCGAAACCTTGAGTTTTGATGCTGCATGTTCTAGCGATGTAGACAATGACAGCTTAAGTTTTAGCTGGGACTTTGGCGACAGCAATGGCTCAACCGGTGCAACTGCTAGCCATAGTTACGCCAGCGCGGGAACTTACCAAGCAAGGTTAACGGTAACTGATGCTAATGGTGGCAGCGATACTTACACTTCTAGCATTACTGTGACAAGTGCAGGTAGTGGCGCAAATTGTAGCTATAGCATTGATAATGAGTGGAATAGTGGCTTTGTTGCCAGTATTACTATTGCTAACAATGGCAGCGCGGCAATTAATGGCTGGGAAGTGAACTGGGCTTATGCAAACGGCTCAACAGTGACCAACAGTTGGAATACCCAACTTGTTGGCACAGACGCCTACACCGCTAGCTCATTATCTTGGAATTCAACTATTCAACCGGGTCAAACGGTGAGTTTTGGAATGCAAGGCAATAAAGGCGTAGCGAATACGCCAGCAGAGTTAGTTATCGTTAATGGTACGGTATGTAACTAACATAAAGCTGTAACAATCATGTTATGAAGTAAGGGTGGCTGCAGTCACCCTTATTATTTTTATTTAACACAATACCGCTTACAAATACCTTTCAAATCTTTTCTTTTAGAGTAAGGCTGCCAATTGTTAGCGTTAACATTTTGTTAATGTCGCTCACATTTCTGGGTGTTTTTTGTACGATCTTTCTTTTGTTGCTAACGATAGTTTTCATTTGCCCTTGGCGTATTTTTAGTCACTGCTAAAGTCTGTGCTGCATATAAAACAAATAATAGCTAGCTCTTCCAAATTAAGAGCTAAACAGCAGCTTAAGCCAAATATTATTTTGGCGGTTGCTCACTATGCAAGACACCATATATGAGGATAAAAGGAATGATCTTTAACAAAACAGTGCTAGCAGTGCTGAGCTTAGGGCTATTGTCGCCTATTTGCTCGGCCGAGCTATTGCAAAAATTTGAGCTAGAAAATGGCAGTTTATTGCCGGGCTACTCGGGCGCTGTTGACAGCCCCTTTAACGGCGTAGCCGCTTATGCCAATAACGATGGCGTAGAAGCGCAAGCCCAATTGAGTAACGTACCTGGGCAATTTCGCCTAGATATTCGCGGAGCTAGCAGTGCCAACAATGCTGCGGGTATTAGCGTGTATTTAGGTGGCAAAAAACTGGGTGCTACAGAGTTTTCAGGAACCAGTGCCTCAGTTAACAGCATTACCTTTAAGCTTGATAGCCAACCTGCTAACTCAACCTTACAATTTAAGCTTGAAACCGATAATGGCAGTAACGATACCTTTTTAGATTGGTACGAGTTACACCGAGTGGGTGATATAGCGGCACTTCCTGGTGCGCCAGCGCTACCAAGTGCCGGTGCCTACGACACTGGCGTGTATCGTAATATGTTCCAAGAATTAGGCTACTCTGCTGCCGAAGTAGATGCCAAAGTTCAAGCTGTTTACGACCAACTATTCCATAGTAGCGATACTGCCGATAAAGCCATTTTCATCCCAGTAGGCAACGATATGGCTTACATTTGGGACGTTGGTAATAACGATGTTCGTAGTGAAGGTATGTCTTACGGCATGATGATGGCGGTGCAAATGGGCCGTCAAGATGACTTCAACAAGTTGTGGAAGTGGGCGCATACTTACTCTCTGAACAAATCAGGTAATAACAAAGGGTACTTTGCTTGGAAGGTAAGCACTTCAGGCAATATTCAAGATGCTAACCCTGCGCCAGACGGCGAAGAGTATTTTGTTACGGCGTTATTTTTTGCCTCAAACTTATGGGGTGATGGCAATGGTATTTATAACTACCGAGAGCAAGCCAACCAAATCTTAAAAGATATGTATGGCAACGGCCAAACTCGCTATAACAACCAAGGCCAGTTAGAAGAATTCAGCTTGTTTAACCATGCGGAAAAACAAATTGTATTCTCACCTGCTACGCCTACCGACAGAAACTGGACTGATCCGTCTTATCACTTGCCTGCTTTTTATGAGCTTTGGGCACGTTGGGCAGATAACAACAACAGTTTTTGGGCCGATTTAGCAGTGACAAGCCGCGCGTTCCTTAAAAAAACGGTGAATGCTTCTAACGGTTTAAGCCCTGATTATGCTTACTTTGATGGTCGCCCCCATGCTGATTTTCAACATTGGAAAGATACCTTCCAATACGATGCTTGGCGCACCGTAGGTAATGCCGCAATGGACTTTGCTTGGTGGCAGAATGACCCATGGCAAACCACTTATGTAAATGCCTTACAGAGCTTCTTCAAGAGCGAAGGCATAGACTCCTACTCAAGCTTGTATGAGCTAAATGGCACACCATACGAAAACAACTCGGATCATTCTCCTGGTTTAGTATCAATGAATGCGGTGGCGAGTTTAGCTTCAGATAATCAGCGTTCGTGGGAATTTGTTCAAGCGCTTTGGGATACCCCTGTACCAAGTGGTAAATACCGTTATTACGACGGTACCTTGTACATGTTTGGTTTCTTGGCATTAAGTGGTAACTACCGAATTATTTGTCCTGCGGGCGAATGTGACGTGGTGACGCCTCCACCTACTGGTGGCAATAACCCACCAAAAGCCAATAACGATAGTGCTTCAACCACTCAAGATACTGCAGTAAGTATTTCTGTATTGCAGAACGACAGTGATGCCGACGGTGACTCATTGTCACTGACTAGCTATACCCAAGCGGGTAACGGCAGTGTTAGCCAAGTTGGCAACGCACTAAGTTACACGCCTAATAGTGGTTTTGTTGGCAACGACAGCTTTGGGTACACCATTAGTGATGGTCAAGCTAGTGCTAGCGGCACGGTAACTGTTACGGTTAGCGCTAACGATGGTGGCGGTAACCCAACTAACCCACCGGTTGATGGTGAGTTGCTTGAACAGGCGCAGTTTGAAGATGGCGTTATTTCACCTTCTTATCGCCAGCCTATTACTTCGCCGTATGCAGGTGTAATTCTTTATGGAAACGCTGAATCGGTAACGGTAAACAGCAGTAATTTATCTGCTGGTGACTATAGCTTGGTGATTAACGGCTCTTCAAGTAACAACACTGCTGCGGGCATCAGCATTTATGCTGATGCGCAAAAAGTGGCTACGGCTACCTTTAGTGGTACTACTCGTACAGAGCAAACAGTTACCTTCAGCTTAGCCAGCAACGCTAGCGCGTTGAAGTTTGTATTGGAAAGTGATGTAGGCCAAAACGATACCTTGCTTGATTGGTACAAGCTATACAGCGGTAGCAGCACCGGTGGTGATACTGGCGGCGGTAATCCTAGCACGCCAAGCGAAGTGCTAGTACAAGCTGAGGACTACACCCAGTTCTACGATACCACTAGTGGTAATGCGGGTGGCAGCCATCGTAGTGACGATGTTGATTTGCAAATGACCTCTGATGTAGGTGGCGGTTACAACGTAGGCTGGACAGCAGCGGGCGAATGGTTAGAGTACAGCGTAGATTTAGCCGCTGGCACTTATACTGTTGATGTTCGAGTTGCTTCAAGCCCTGGTGGCGGCAGCTATAGCCTTGAATTAGCTGGTCAGCAAATTGTTGGTAATACCAGCGTAGGCGCAACGGGCGGGTGGCAAAACTGGCAAAGCCAAACCATTAATAACGTTGTGGTTAACGGTGGTAGCCAAACACTACGTGTTAATATCCTTCAAGGTGACTTTAACCTTAATTGGATTAAGTTTACTCCAGTGAATTAAGCCTTAACCTTAGGCTTTAGATGTTAAGCATGGCAGCTGTATTGCCATGCTTTTTTTACCATTTCATCATTGGCGCAGGGCTAAATGGTTTTTGTTTAATTCGCTGCCAAGTGCGTTTAAGTAACATTCTATGAAAGCCGTGATTAGGCAATGTTTGTTTAAGTTGCTTTATAAAATCCACCGGTACCCCATGTTTTACAAGACCTAAAGAAAAATCCACTAAATCGGCCTGTCGAAAGTATTCCACCAATGGGTAACGAGGATCAGTAAAGGCTCTCACTTTATGGTGCTGATCGATAATAAGTGCAATCTCTTCCGACCATTCGCCTAAGTTCTGTTGCTGTAAGTAGCGTTCAGCATGAACCAATGAAGGCGGCAAATAATCCACCGTGTTATTGGTCCATATGCCAATATCATGAAAAGCCGCAGCAATAATCAGTTTTTGGGTCTGTTGTTGATCCGGTTTGGCTAAGTAAAAGCAAATATTAAGCATCCGTAATACATGGTTTTTATAAGCCAAATAGTCTTCGCCTATTTCTGCCTTATAGGGCGTTAATATCTCGTCTAACAGTGTTATCTCTGCGCACATGTTCATGGTTTGGCTCGCCGTGTTATTGGTTTGATTTAGTATAATGAGCAGAGCAGAGGATATCTTTAGTCATAAATGACAGCTTTATGGTTGTTTACGACAAAATGTCTCAATGTGTTTAAAGCTGGAGCTAAGTCAAAACCCTCACTCATAAATCACCTGCTTTCACTTCATGGTCTACTATCATTAATAGCAAATGAGTCTTTTCTTTTTGCCTACTCGCAGATATCTAGGCTGTTTAATTTAGTGATAAAACATATACATTGGTGAACGATGCTATTTATGTGGACCCGCATTTTAGTGCTAAGGATTGCACTTACCTTGTTTGTTTTAGCGCTTGGTCAGGCAAGTGCAAACGAGCTCAATTTTAGTCAAGAAGAGCAGCAATGGATTGACCAGCAATCGGCTATTTCTGTAGTGGCCGATGTTAACTTTTACCCTTATGCCTTTGTTAATGATGCGGGTGAATATGACGGTATTTCACGTGACTACCTAAACGAAATCGCCAAGCTAAGCGGCTTAACCTTTAGCTACCAAATCGGCTTACCGTGGTTGGAGATGTTGCAAGGCTTTAGGCAGCAGCGATTCGACATTATTCCAATGATGTTCTTTGACCAAGAAAAAACCAGTTATGTAAATTTTTCTGAGCCCTACCTATTGCATACCGAGTATCTGTTTACGCAAAGCAATACGCCGGTGCTTGGCTCCTTGGATGAGTTATCGGGAAAAACTTTAGCGGTAGTAGAAGGTTTTGAGCAAACCGCTTGGTTAAAACAGCGTTACCCCACCATTACACTTAAATCTTATACCGAGTTGTCACATTGTTTGCGAGCGGTGGAGAAGGGGGAGGTTGACGCCACCATTGGCGAGCTGAGTTCTTCGCTATATCTAAAAAATAAACTGCGTTTAAACAAGATCAAAAAGAACATCGTGGTCACTGGGCGTAAAAACATTCCAATATCTCTAGGCTTAGCCAAGCAATCTCCTATTTTGTTGTCTGTGATTAATAAAACCCTTAAATCTATAGATATAGAAACGCGCAATCGCATTTCAGGGCAATGGCTTAAGGACAGCTCATCGCAAAATATTATGAATGGCGCTTTTGGTTATGGGCGTGCTCCGTACATGTACGACCAAAGCTCGGAAGCAGGCCTAGAGTATGAAATAGTTCGGCGGGTGTTTTCTTCAATGGGTTACCAGTTAGGTAATATTGAACAGTTGCCTACCTTTCGTGGCGAAGAGATCCTCAATGAAGACCAAGCACTAGACTTTTCAGCGGGGGTGCTTGAAGAAGTTGAAGGGTTGTTTTATTCCGATGACATTGTGGTGTTTAACAATGTGGCAATAAGCCGAGCTATCGATGAATTGGAACTGACTCGCCCCAGCCAGCTTAGCGAATATAGTGTAACGGGGTTTGATGGTTCAAAACGTTTGTATTCCTCGCAAATCAATCACTCACAAAAGCCGTCCTCTAGTTATCGAGAACATGTGGTTCAAGAACAGTCGTTAGCTGAGTTTTTTGCTGGAGAGGCCGATATTTTGGTGGCCGATGAAGCATTGGTTAAATGGGCGATTAGTTACGGTGAATCTACCAATGGCTTAGTGGTTGATTATCAATTTCACGATATTTTTGCCCAATCTGAAGTGGGCTATAAAGTAGCGTTTAGAGATGAGCGTATACGAGATTTTTTTAATCAAGCGCTTGGAGGGTTAAAGCAAAGCGATAGTTATTCGCAACTGGTTGAGCTTTACATGGCGTCTAGCTTCATCAACCAGATAAAGCGGGGTAACCTCATCGCCGATGTTGTTGCACCTTACATTTTTAATAACGATATTAAACAGCTAAGAAACATTCTTAGAGTGTTTTATAAAAACTCAAACATTCAAGGAGTGACCGTCAGTTCTGATTCACCGAATCAGGTCATCTTGCAGCTTCAAGAGCGAGACGGTGAATTACAAAGCGTAGATTTTATGCAGGTGAGTAATCTTAGCCGCCTATCAAAAGAGAGCTTTTTGGTACAAAACGGCAGCACCGATAAAGTGGGTAATATTACGTTTTATACCGAGACTAATACTCCTGAAGCTATTATCTCTGCCAGCGTGCCAGACTTAAGCCAATTCGCCATGTTAAGTGAATCTGAATTGGCTGATATGAGGTTGGCCTATGAACGGCATGGTTTATCTGGGCAACTGCTCAACTTAAGTGAAGCAGAGCAGCAATGGATACTTGAAAATCCATTGGTAAAAGTAGCGGTTGACCCAGCAGCGCTGCCATACGAAGCATTTGATAGTGACGGCCAGTACATTGGTATTGTTGCCGATTACCTACAGCTTATTTCTGCCAGTACTGGGATTGTGTTTGAACCGGTGAAGGTTGAATCTTGGGAGCAGTCGTTAGACTTGATTCATCAACGCGAAGTGTTGCTGGCTTCGGCTGCTTTTGGCAATACCCACTTAGAGTTGGATTACACCGCTACCTTACCTATAACCAAAAGTGAGGTGAGTTACGTAGGGCGTAAAGGTGGAAATTTAATTGATTCCTTCAACCAGTTAGAAGGGAAAACCATTGGCATAATTAAAGGCGCCTCACAAACCGACGAGATTGTTGAGCGCCACTTAGATGTAGATTGGATATTTCCCAATAATACCGAGCAAGGCATTGAGTTGGTTGAGCAAGGTGAAATTGACGGCATGGTAGATACTGTGTTGGTGCTTAACTATATTATCCATCATCGTGGTTATGCCAATTTATCGGTGGCCGGAGACTTTGACAAAAATGTCTCTTCTACCTTATATGTGCTTAAAACCCAGCCTTTATTACAGTCTATTGTGAGTAAAGCCATTGCTGCAGTCACTCAGCAGCAAAAAGACACTGTTGTATCTAAATGGGCGCCGCATAAAGTGGTTGAGAAAATCGACTACAGCTTGGTGTGGCAGGTGGGGTTAGGGGCGTTAATATTGGTGGTACTAACGCTATTTTGGAACCGCCGATTAGCAACCCATATAAAGGCGCGCGAGCAAGCTGAGTTAAAACTACAAGCTCGCGAGCAGCTGCTGTTTGACATGCTCAACTCTGCACCTATCGGCGTGGCTATTGTTGCCAATGACCAAACCTTTTTCTCCAATAAAACCGCTCGCGACATGTTTGGCGTTGAAGCAGAAGATTTAGATAATTTTAATGTTGGCGATATCTACAATGACAAGTCTCAGCGAGAGGCTTGTTATGAACAGCTGAGTAAAGGCGAACCGGTGGTCAATCAGGAGATTGATTTTAAACGTACCGATGGTTCACGTTTTACTGGCTTAGCCAATTATCTCAATACCGAATTTAAAGAACACAAAGCGGTATTGTTTTGGTGTTACGACATAAGTGAACTTAAAGAGCTTAATACTCAGTTAACCCTCGCCATTGACCAAGCTGATCATGCAAATCGTGCTAAGTCTGACTTTTTAGCCAATATGAGCCACGAAATTCGTACGCCGATGAACGCCATTATTGGCATGACGCATCTTGCGCTAAATGCTGACTTGGACCGTAAAACGCGCAGTTACTTAAACAAAGTATCTCATGCTGCGGCTTCGTTACTGGGCATTATCAATGACATTCTCGATTTCTCAAAAATTGAAGCGGGCAAGTTGGATATGGAAAGCTTGGATATTTGTATTCAAGATATTCTGCAAAACCAACTGAATTTAATTGAGCTTAAAGCGCAAGAAAAAGGCATTGAAGTTGTCACTATGGTTGAGCCACAAGTGCCTAATAATTTGATGGGTGACCCGCTTCGCTTGGGGCAAATTTTTACCAACCTGGCCAGCAATGCGATTAAGTTCACCGATCAGGGTGAGATTGTATTTACAGTGAAATTACTGGAGCAAGCAAGCGACCAAGCCAAGTTGCAGTTTTCAGTAAAAGACAGTGGTATTGGTATTTCACCCGAGCAGCAACAAAAGCTGTTTCAATCTTTCACTCAGGCGGATACGTCTACCACCCGAGAATATGGCGGCACCGGATTAGGTTTAACCATTTGCAAGCGTTTGGTTGAGCTAATGGAAGGCGAAATATGGATAAATAGCGTGTTAGGCGAGGGCACCGAGTTTGTGTTTACCGCATGGTTTAAGCTCAACCATAGTCGCCCTAGTTTACGTAATGCCTTGGGTGCTAGCAGACTAGGCGATATGCAAATATTGGTGGTAGATGATAATGAAAGCGCCGCCGATATTATGGCTTCAATTGTTTCTTCTTTTGGCCCAATTGTCAGCGTTGTGCACTCAGGAGCCGAAGCTCAACAGTTGGTCGCGAAGCAACCAGAGCTGTTTGATGTGGCGATTGTTGATTGGAATATGCCAGATATGGACGGAGTCGCAACTTGCGAAGCAATTCGCCAAGAAGCAGGTAGTCATCCTATTGGCTTCATTATTGTTTCAGCCTATGACCACGCTCGGTTCAAACAACAAAGTGAAAATGCCGGAGTCAGTGCTTATTTATCCAAACCGATTACCGCCTCTGAAGTGTTTAACGCCATTGCGCGAATTAGCGGACGAGACATTGAGTTATATACACCGGTTGCAAAACTCAGTGATAAGTTGAGTGACGCCAAGCGTAAACTACGTGGTGCCCATGTATTACTGGTTGAAGACAACGAGCTGAATCAAGACTTAGCCCTAGAGCTACTTAACAGTATTGATGTGAGTTGTGACTTAGCTGAAAACGGCCAAATAGCGATAGATAAACTGCGTGTTAATCGCTACGACGGGGTATTGATGGATATTCAAATGCCAGTAATGGATGGTTACTCTGCGACTCAAAAGATCCGCGAATTTGATTTGGAAATAGTGGTGATAGCGATGACCGCCAACGCCATGAGTGGTGATCGAGAAAAAGTAATTAGCGCTGGTATGAATGATTACATTAGTAAACCGATTGATGTCGAAACCATGATCACTACTATGGCTCAGTGGATTCAAGCGTCTGGTATAAAAGGGGCAAGTGCTTCCGGCGATCAGTTAGTAACCAGTGACATGCCGGTAGTCCAAAGCCTGAACCCTGAACTGATTAATCAAGTCGCTGGTCTAGCTACCTGTAATGGCAATAGCGGTTTATATTTGAAGCTGCTAACAAAATTTAGCATTAGTCAGCAGCAATTTGTCGAAGAGTTTGAAGTGGCCGTTGGCGAGTTAGATTGGGAGCTCGCCACTCGACTTGTTCATACCTTAAAGGGGAACTCTGGGAATATTGGTGCTTTGGCCTTACAAGATGCAGCCGCAGAGTTAGAAGCGGTCGCTAACTCGATTAAGCAAGGTGAGCTAGGGGATAGTTTCGAAAATAGCGTTGAGCGCATTCAAACATTGCTCGCTAACCTTGCTACCCAACTGCATTTGGCTTTGGGGGAGATAGCTCTATTGTTGCCTAATGCAAACCGTCCTTCAGCCACTGACGATAGCTCATTGTTCGATAAAAATATCGCGCAACTTAAATCTGAGTTTGCTCAGCTCAATTTTCAGTTAGAAGAGTGCGACGCCGATGCGGTTGAGCGGATTGATGAATTGGTAGAGTTAGCGTTCCCCGAACAGATAAAAAAACAGTTAGTGAGTATTAATCGAGCGGCGGCTGAATATGACTTTGAAGAGGCTGCCGTTAAGTTAGCGGCTCTGCAACAGAGTTTGAGTTGATTTACATCATCTTAACAACACATAGTGCAGCAAGATTACTCTGAATCACCTAGTGTAGACGAAGTGTGTTTTTTCAGAATAAGTAAGGAAAACTTTATGAACAAACATTTTGTTATTGCCACGGTATGTAGTTTTAGCTTGCTTACTAGTGCGTCACTTGCGGCATTTCCCAAGTCAAAAGTGAGCGAGTCTCAGCATTTATTTGCCCAATCTATTATTTACCATTCTTTGAGTGGGTTTTGTACCAATGTGGCGGGGAATAAGAGCTTGAGTTCCGATTATCAAAAGTGGCGAGTAAGTTATCAAGATAGTATTAAACAAGGCCGTATCGAAGTTGCCGACCTTGCCGCCACCATGGATAAAACCATGGACTCAGTTGTGTCTGATTTAGTGCATGTTGCCGAGCAAGAGTGGGGACAAATGGATAGTTCTCAACGCCAGCAAAAATGCCAAGACTTGCAGGCTTTTCTTAACCAAACAAAGCCAGAGAAACCTGCAACATATTAGATAGAAGCCAGTTGGTAATGAGGCCGTATTTTGCTGCGCTGGATATGCTGTTCCACATCTAAACCGCGTAAGAACCCATGCTGAGTGACAAGTACACTCTTAAATCCCATCGCGTTGCCACCAAGTATGTCGGTGTGCAAGGTATCACCAATCATCGCAATGCGCTGTGGTGCAACTTCTCCAAGTTGGAGTTTAATTCGACTCAGTGCTTCTTCAAAAATCGGCGCGTAGGGTTTACCAAAGCAACGTACCTGAGGATAGATCTCATCCGGTAGGGTTAAGGTGTAACTACCTGGCTCTTGAGATACCCCATTTTCTAGCGGTGCGATCAGGTCTGAATTTCCTACCCAAACTGTGCGTGGCTTGTTTCTTAGCTCTTCAATAAAGCGCTGGTGACGCTCTTCATTCCAGGCTTGGCCACTCAAAAACAAAAACTCGTCTGCTTGCCAAAAGTTATCGTCTTCTGGGTAAACACAAGGGCGCTGGGTATCTAAACGAAACTCAGGCAGTGTTATAACACCTAAGTTTGTTGAGCTCTGTAAATCCATGTACTGCAATAGCACTTCACGGCTATTTACAATTTCTTGGTCACTAAAGTCAAAACCTAAGCCGACAAATTTATCGAATAATTGCTGTTTGTTTTGGGTAGCAGCATTGGTCACTACCATCACTTTCTTACCTGCGCTTCGCAGTTTAGCTATTTGCTCTTTGGCCCCTTCAATGGCGGTTCCACCCACATTTAGCACGCCGTAAGCATCAAATAAAAATACATCAATATCGTCGACTAAATCGGTAATGCTATCGAGTTGTTGGGTATGTGAAACAGGAACACTTTCAGGCAGTCGCTCTGGCATCGCAAGATAGGCCGAAAATGCCTCTGATGGGCTGTAAAACATGGTGATTAACCTCAGCAAAAATTAGAGCGTTACTGTGGCAGAAATTTGGGGAAATATGAAGTCATCTTGTCTTTGAATATTTTCAAACTTTAAGTTGAATCGGTTGATTAACAATACGTTCTCAACTAAAAACTGCATCGCCTTCACTCAAATAAGAGCGCTGAATGAATAAGTAAAACTACCCAAAATAGTAATACTTAATCAGACAATGTATGCAGCAAGATTAAGCTCTGTGTTTAATCAAGTTTAGTGAATGGGATTCAATGATAAGTTTGGCTTATTATCGAAATTTGTTTTACTAATTGGATCAAAATTTCAATTACAACAATACTCTCGGCGAATTTTTTAATCCTTTAGGCTCGATTATGAAAAAAGCACTTTTGGCGCTAAGTTTTGCCACTTTATTTACTTCCTCTGCATATTCAACTGAATTTTTTGTAGGGGGCGGAGCGGGTTATCAAAAGGTAAACGTTGAAGCTTCAGACTCAGAATATGGAAGCCGAGCAACTGACGCAGGTCGTGCTGCATTTCATATTCGAGGCGGTGTCTATTTGAACGAAAACCATCGTTTAACGGCTACGATAAATTACATGAGTGACGCAAACGTTTATCGCAATAACTTAGGTGGAGTGGATACTCAGATTGAGTTGGCTCAGAATGAATATTTGTTATCTTATGACTACATTCAGCCAATCAGTGATAAGTTTTCTGTGTTTGGAGGCGCTACCATTGGAGCTGTTCACAACAAAGGGAAGTTTTGGTTAGAAGAAAAGCCTGTGGGTGGCGGTGTTTCAAGTTACTCTCACCAAGCGAATCAGACCGATTTCACCTATGGCTTACAAATAGGTATGCAATACAAAATACTGGATAACTTGTCGATGGATGTTCAGTATCGACATATGTTTGAAAGCTACTCCAATGACATTCATTGGGAGACCGGTGAAAAAACCAGTTTCTCATTACCACATAGCAATGCTTACACAATATCTTTTGACTACCGTTTCTAGTTTGTGAACTTGTGAGTACGCTTATAACAAGGATTTTCTTGGCGTACTTACTGTCGGCCCATTTAGCACGTGACGTATTGGTACTTTCATTCTCATCAAATTCTCTTGGTTTCCTCCCTATAAGCATTACACTCTAGCTTTTAGTTATTAACTTGAGTTGTTATGCCATATCTTTTGTCTATTACCCTGTTGTGGGCTTTTTCTTTTAGTTTGATTGGCGTGTACTTAGCGGGGCAAGTTGACGCTTGGTTTTCGGTTCTAATGCGAGTGGGCTTGGCGACCTTAGTCTTTTTACCCTTTCTTAAAACCTCGCAAGTTAGCACTTCCTTGGCGCTTAAATTGATGCTGATTGGAGCTATCCAATTAGGTTGTATGTACGGGTTTTACTATCAGTCATTTTTGTATTTGTCGGTACCGGAAGTGTTGTTATTTACTGTTATGACGCCGATTTACGTTACTTTAGTCAACGATGCCTTTGAGCGCCGCTTTAACTCTCAGTTCTTATTAAGTGCTTTGATTGCCACTCTAGGTGCAGTGGCGATTCGTTATGAAGGCATAGATCAAGGTTTTGTCACTGGTTTCTTATTGGTTCAAGGGGCCAATCTGTGTTTTGCTACCGGCCAAGTGGCCTACAAACGTTTAATGGCTAGGCAATCTCAGCAGCTTGCGCAACAAACCGTGTTTGCTTGGTTCTTTATTGGTGCCTTGATTGTGGCCATAATCGCTTTTGCTATGTTGGGGAATACCAATAAGTTACCCACGACTAATATTCAGTGGGGGGTACTTGTTTACCTTGGCTCGATAGCTTCTGGCGTAGGTTATTTTGCTTGGAACAAAGGCGCCACCTTGGTGAATATTGGCGCTTTAGCAGTGGCGAACAATTTGCTTATCCCCGCAGGAATAGCAGTAAACTTGCTGATTTGGAATCATGATGCCGACGTATTGCGATTAAGCATTGGCGCCACAATTATCATTGCGGCCTTAGCGTTAAACGAGCGGATGGCCAAGCACAAAAGAGTTAATTAGCCGTCAGCGTTATTTGAGGGAGCAGCTATTGGCTCAATTTGGCTTGCTCCCAGAGCTTTCTAAAACCATTTTGCTGGCGACGGTCGATAAATTTAAGTAAAAAAAACTGTTCTTGAAAGAAGTTCGGATTATTGAGTTGATAGCGATCTATTTCTTGTGAGCTTAGCGCAGAGTCAAACTGAGAAATTACCGGAAAACTACTCAGCTTTTGGGCATATTCACGTTGTAGCTCTTCACTAATCGTAAAGTTTATCCACTCTTCGGCAATCTGTTTTTTTAAGGGGCTATCTTTTAATGAATAGCCTATCGCCCAGTGGTCAACCCACGCTGTTTGCCCTTCTTTAGGAGTGGCAAATGTCCACTTCTCACCTTGTTTTTCTAGCTCCGAAAAAGCAAAGCCAAAAGAGGTAGCTAAAGACAAGCCTTTTAAGTCTTCTGCTGTGTCTATTCCTCCCCATAGTTTATTGGCGTTTCCTGCCAGCTCAGACAATTTGGCAATGAACTGTTTGTCTTTACTGAATGCTTCATAGTCTTGTAGTTGGGATGCAGGGTACCCTAAAGCGAGTGCAGTGAGGTATATGTTAACCTCATAAAACACTTCACTGACGGTGTATTGGTTTGCGTATTGGGGATCCCATAATACATTCCATGAAGTGGGTGGATTCATTACTTTTTCGGTGTTGTATGCCAAACCATAGGGGCCATAAAGTAAAGGCACCGCGTAGGTTTTCTGCTGATGAAGAGCGTATTCCTCTAACACCAAATGAGGATTTAAACGTTGGTAGTTAGGGATATTGTTTAAGTTTATTGGCAGTAATAAGCCAAACTGAACCATCGGCCAAGTGGTTGATTTTGGTATATTGTGAGAAGGGCTAATAATATCAGCCTTTTTCGCTCGAATAACCTCAAACCATTGCTTGTCTTCAACGGCATACTCAACGTTTATCGTTAGTTTTTGTTTATATTTATCAGCAATATATTGTTCAAACTGTTTTACCCGATCGGCTGGCGCATAGCCTTCCCAGCAGAGGATATTAAGTTCTATGTCTGCCCAACTAGGCAATGACACCAAACTGCAAAGCAATGCGATAAAAGCGATGGGTTTATGAAACATTAGAACCTACTTTTTAGTGGCATCTCATTGCTAGCATGCGGTTTAAATTAATAACAATTAAAGCTTCTGTTGGATTAATTGCTGCACTTGCTCTAGGGCTTCATCAAAATAATAGTCGTTAATAGCATCCTGAACCTGAATGATTTTCTCTTTTAGAGACGCCTCTAGAGGGGAACTGACGATAGTCTCGATAAGCTCAGAAGCTTCTGAGTCATAGCTTTCTAGTAAGCGCTGTAAGTCTAGTAGTTGCTGCTTACTTACGCTGGCGTTTTGTTGGTCACTCGGTGCTTGATTAAGCTCTTGATTCTGTAAGCCACTTAAGCTGGTTATCACTTCTGCTAGATGCTGTTCTACCGTATTAAGCAGAGACTTAATCGCAGGATCTTGTTGGTTATTCTTGGTGGCTAACTCAAGTTGTTTGGTCGCAATAGCTAGGGTTTCTGCGCCAATGGTGGCCGATACGCCATACAAGGTGTGGGCTAAACGTTCGGCAAGCCCTTCTTCATCGGATTGTAATGCCGCTGTATATCGATCCACAAAGTCGTGTTGGGTGTGGCTAAACTTATTCAGAATTTTTCGATACAGCTTTAGGTTGTTTTGAGTTGTAGCCAAGCCTTGTTCGGTATTTATGCCACTTAGCGGAGGCAAGCTTGGTTCTGATTGGCTGGCTAAGTTTTTGGGGGAATCATTTATTGTTACAGCCCCGGCCGGCTTTATAAACTCAGCCATTGTTACAAACATGGCTGTCACATCGATAGGTTTGGATATATGCGCATTCATGCCTGAATCTAATGTCTTTTTAATGTCGCTAGCAAGGGCGTTTGCGGTCATAGCAATGATAGGCAAATTAGCGTATTGGGATTGTTTTCTGATTTCTCTGGTGGCGGTATATCCATCCATAACTGGCATGTGACAGTCCATTAACACCCCGTCGACACTGAGCTCTGTCAACAGCTCTAAGGCTTCCTGACCATCATTAGCCAGGCTGACTTTTATTTGTTTTGCTTCGAGCAAGCTAATCGCAATTTCTTGGTTTATTTCGTTATCTTCTACTAATAGAACATGAGCGCCTTGCAACGCGGCAACTGTGTCTAAGAGAAGTTGCTGCTCTTCTTTTGAGCTGCGTACTGAGCTGGTGGGCTGGGTATAGCCATTTACGACTTTTTCAATGGCGTTAAGTAGGCTGGTACGGGTGACTGGTTTAGTTAAGAATCCAGAGAGTATCGCGCCTGCATTGTCAGCAGAGTGCTGAGCTTCAATGCGGTCATAGGCGCTTACCATGGTGACAGCGGGTAGGTTTAATAACTGTTGCTGCTGCATTTTGCTGATGGTTTCAATCCCATCAAGTTGAGGCATTTTCCAATCCATTAGGACTAAATCAAAGGGGTGCTTTTGGTCACTGCGTATAATAATGTCTAAACACTCTTCACCAGATTTAGCTCGCTCTACTTGGCAGCCTAATTGGCTTAATTCGGCACTTAATATCTCTCTCGAATTGGCATTGTCATCTACCACTAATATGCGTAAAGAGGAGAAATCGATATCACTTTGTACTGCAAAGCTGTGTTCGTCCTCTGCTGGCTCAAACCAGGCCGTAAAGAAAAAGGTGCTGCCTTGGTCCAACTCACTTTCTACCCAAATCTCACCTTCCATTAAGTGAGTGAGTTTTTGAGATATCACTAAACCTAAGCCGGTGCCGCCGTATTTTCGGGTTGTGGAGTCGTCTGCTTGAGTGAATGACTGGAATAGCTTTTTTTGCTGCTCAGGGCTCATTCCTATGCCAGTGTCTTTTATTGCAAACAATAATTTATAGCGCTGGTTTTGCTGCTCCTGCAAGGTAACGTCTACTAATACTTCACCACCGATAGTGGTAAATTTTAGGGCATTATTAACCAAGTTAATGAGTATTTGCTGAAGGCGTAAGGCATCGCCTCTTAGGTAACTTGGTACCTCTGAATGAAGTTGAAATAGCAGCTCAATTTGATTGTCTTGGGCTTTTAAGGTGGCCACATTAGCGAGTTGATCAAACACGTTTTCTAAGGAAAAATCGGCCAGCTCTAAGTCCATTTTGCCGGCTTCAATTTTGGAAAAATCAAGAATATCGTTGATGATTCGCAAGAGGTTTTCGCCAGATAGCTGAATTTTTTCTACGTAATTTCGCTGTGTTTCGCTGAGTTCTGTTTCTAAAGTGAGGTGCGACATGCCAATAATGCCGTTCATTGGCGTGCGGATTTCGTGAGACATTTTTGCTAAGAAGTCAGACTTGGCTAAGTTGCCTTCTTCGGCGCGTAGCTTGGCTTCATTTAATTGCTCGGTTCGGTCGGCTACTTGGTTTTCTAGCGCTTTATTAAAGCCGACTTCAACGAGCAATAAACGTTCTTGCTCAGAGAGGGCAATGGATAATTCGCGCTCTGATTTTCGAACCCTATCGTAGGTATCCGCCAGCTCCATACTGGTTCGGTTTATCGCATCGGTTGTTTCGCTAACTTCGTTTTTCTGGGCTTGTTGTTGGGGGGATAACGCTAAGGGTTGCAGTGGTTTGTCAAAGCTTAGGTTGTCAAAAAAAGAGGTCATTTTGTTCAAGGGCTGAGTAACCATTCTATGAACAAGTAACACGATCAGCAACGACACAATGATAATCGCAAGGCCGTTATAGAGCATAACAGACAAGGCTTTTTCTGCTAGTCGCTTATATAAAGAGTTTAAGTCAGATTGAATAGTAAGTTGGCCCAGTAAAGTAGTGGTTTCATGGTCAACTTGATGGGTTATTTCTATACTGCTTTCAATGGCTTGGTTGCTTGGTACCGGTTTACCTAGTTCCCATTGCTGATCAACGCTGGTGACCAATTTTATGTAGCTGATATCAGGGTGGTCAAGGGTACTATTTAATTGCAGTTCAATGCTCTCGGTAACGAGATACCACATGGCATTTTGAAGGGCGTTTAAGTCAGAATTGATAATTCGACTGTGCTCTTGGTCAATGTCATCAAGTGCTTTTCTGTAGTCTATGAAGATGTCTAACATGCTCACCAAAATAGTGACAAAGGCACTAATTAATATGATGCGTGTAGAGAGTTGTCGGTTAAGGCGACTACGGTAAAACTCTCGAATTGGGCTCATCAATTACTCCTGTATTTGAGCGAACCGCATGTTGCAAAAGTGTGTCATTAGGTTGGTAAAGTGTTGCGAGCTGATAGTTTACTCCGCAAGCCGTGGTCAGTCCACAAGGTATTTTTGAGCTTTACGTTCAGCGAGTTGTTTGTATATCTTAGTGGAGTGTAGGCCTACCATTATTACCAATATTAAAGGTGGGTTGATTGAATTAGATGGTATTCGTTCATCAAGAGTGCTTTAACAGCGTGTATTGGTGAATTTTCCTTTATAATCGACATCCGTATTTGTGGTGATTAAGGTTTCAGGATCTACGTATGAAAGAAATACAGCAAAATAACCCCTTGCATGGCCTCAAGCTTGAAGTGCTGTTGGATGAAATAGTTGAACACTATGGCTGGGAAACACTGGCCTATGCCATGAATATGAACTGTTTTAAAAACAATCCTACCCCTCAGTCTTGCCTTAAGTTTTTACGTAAAACCACTTGGGCGAGAGAGAAAGTTGAAGCGTTTTATATGTACCGCTTTAAACATCTTCTGCGGCCAGATGACAAGCAATATGCTTTACCTCCGCGTGACCGCTTAGTGCCCTTAGACCAAAAGCCTCGTGCTCCAGTAGTGATTGATATTACTGCAGAGAAGCAGGTGCAAAACAAGCCGAAACCTAAACCTAAGAGAAGTTTTAAAGCCAAATCTAAAGCAACATGGCCTAAGCCACAAGAGAGCGATGTTCAAGATGAGGGCAAGCCGCTAAACCCTTGGGCAGATTCACCTAAGTAAACTGCCTTATCAGCAGTAGGAAAATAGAAAATATCGAGTACAATTCTCGGTAATAGTTGGGCCTTGTAGTGTTAATGGTATGCAAGGCGCTTAGTGTTTATTTCGGTTCTAGTTATGTCTCAAGATACAGTTAAAATTGGTTTGGTTAACCCCAAAAGCCCCAGTAATGTTGGTTCAGTAATGCGTGCCGCAGGTTGTTTTGGCGCGGCTGAGGTGTTTTATACAGGGCAGCGCTACGCCCGTGCCGCGCGTTTTAATACCGATACCAAAAACCAAAGTTTGAATATTCCTCTAAGCGGAGTTGATGACCTTGCAGAGCAAGCCGCAGGGCTAAAAATAGTCTGTATTGAATTGGCCGAAGGGGCAACAGCCTTGCCAGACTTTACTCATCCTGAGCAGGCTTTATATATCTTTGGCCCCGAAGACGGCTCTATTAGCCAAGAGCTGGTGGATAAAGCTGATGACGTGGTGTACATCCCCACTCAAGGTTGTTTGAATTTGGCTGCAACCGTGAATGTGGTGCTCTACGATCGGCTTGTTAAATCTGATGTGTCTAAGGGTGGAGATGAGTTAATTCGTCAAAGCCGCGATGTTAATAACCGCTTAAAAGCCAATTAGTTGATTGGGGGCGTTTAACCGCCCCATCATCATATTATTTGGGGTTCTTCGTCGCGCGTTGATCTTCGCGTAACTTCTGCTTTTGCTGGCGACGCTGCTCACTATGTTGAGCGGCTTCCATTCCAACATGTTGTTCCCCACGTTGCTTAGCCAACTGCACTTGTTTTTCTCGCTCTCTAAAGCGGCCTTTTTGCTCGTCACTTAAGCTATCGTAACAATGTGGGCAGCTCACACCTTGCTCAAATTTTTCGCTTTGCATGTCGGCCGGAGATATAGGCATGCGACAGCCGCTACACAATTGGTATTCACCCGGTTGTAGTTGGTGATCTACGGTGACACGCTCATCAAATACAAAGCAGTCACCTTCCCATAACGACTCTTGTTGTGGCACTTCTTCTAAGTATTTAAGAATGCCGCCTTCTAAATGATAAACCTCATCAAAACCTTGTTCTTTTAAGTAGGCGGTTGATTTTTCACAACGGATCCCACCAGTACAAAACATCGCTACTTTTTTGTGTTTTTGTGGATCCATCTCTTCGGCGACGTAAGCCGGAAATTCACGAAAGGTTTCAGTATTTGGGTTTACCGCATGCTTAAAGCTGCCCAGTTGTACTTCGTAGTCATTGCGAGTATCTACCACCAATACTTCTGGGTCGGCAATCAGTTGATTCCAATCGCTGGGTTTAACGTAAGAGCCCACTACATGGTTAGGATCAATGCCTTCCACACCCATGGTAACAATTTCTTTTTTGAGTTTTACTCGTGAGCGATTAAAGGGTTGCTCGGAGCTAAACGAGCGCTTATCCACGATTTGGCTCAGGCGAGGATCAGACTTTAGCCACTGTAAAACCGTTTCTATAGATTGGTCTGGCCCGGCGATGGTGCCGTTAATGCCTTCTTCGGCCAGCAGTAAGGTACCGCGAACTTGGTGCTGTTTCATTAAGGCTAGCAGTGGGGCTTGTAGCTCTAGATAATTGTTTAATCGAACAAATTTATAAAGGGCGCAAATGGTAATTTGGCTCATGTTAACTTCCTTGTGCCTACCGGGGCGTAATCCCGAAGCATGATTAAAAGAGGCTCATTGTAATGAAAATGCTACTAATTGCAGCAGTAATGTGGCTTTTTGTTGTAGGCTTGTTGGAGTGGTTTAACGATGTATAAGTACAGTTCTGTGTGCTAGCCCGCTAAAACAAAGTGTTACGGACTGTTGTGTTTTTGCTGCATAGCATGACAGGTCTATAATGAAGTAATTAACTAACATGGAATAGGTTGAGTAGTATGTCTAGTGTTTTAGCCTCAGTGGATCAACGAACCCAGCTCGTGGGCGAAAACCGTTTAGAATTATTAATTTTTAAACTCAACTCAATGCAGTTGTTTGCAATTAATGTTTTTAAGGTGAAAGAGGTAGTTAAACTACCGAATATGAACCGCTTACCAGGATCTCATGCTCATGTTTCTGGCGTAGTTACCTTACGCGGTCATTCTATTCCGGTTATCGATTTACGTGCCGCAGTTAAAATGCCACCGGCTAAAGAAGAAGCCAAGGTCGACTGTAACCTAATTATTACCGAATATAACCGCTCGGTGCAGGGCTTTATGGTGGGCGAGGTTATGCATATTGTGAATACCTCGTGGAAGGATATTTTACCGCCGCCTACCTCGGTAGGGCGCAGTAATTATCTCACGGCCATCACTCGAATCGATCATGAAGATGCCAGTCGCATTGTAGAGATTATTGATGTTGAGAAAGTACTCGCTGAAATTGTTTCTTACAACATCGCCATTTCTGAAGAAGCCTTAGATAAAGATGTTTCTCATCTATTAAGTGGGAAACGAGTGTTGGTGGTTGATGATTCCTCTACGGCACGCGGTCAAGTGAAAGCCACCCTAGGCCAATTGGGCATGGAAATTATCGAAGCCGAAAATGGCCTTCAAGCGCTAAACATGCTGAAGGGCTGGGCCGATGAAGGTAAATCGGTATACGACGAGATTTTGTTAATGATTACCGATGCAGAAATGCCCGAAATGGATGGTTACCGTTTAACCGCAGAAGTGCGGGGGGATGAACGTATGAGTGATTTGTTCATTGCCTTGAATACGTCTCTAAGTGGCAGCTTTAATGAAGCCATGGTAGAAAAGGTAGGCTGTAATCGCTTTATCTCTAAGTTTCAACCGGATTTGCTGGTAGATGTTGTACAGCAGAGAATGCGTGAATCTATTTCAGGTTGATTTTTAAACCCATTAGCAGCCTCAAACGGAGCGGTTAAGGTTCAAGTACTCTAGAAAAAGGCCCGAAGGCTTACATGCGCTTCGGGCCTTTTTGATTAATGCTATAAAGCTGCTGCTACTTTGTTTGCTACGTCTTCTGAGAGCCAAACTTGCCAAAGCTCAGGATGATGTTCAAAAAAGTAATACATCGCCTCTTCTGCGTCAGCCTGGTTGTCTTCCATCCAAGCCAGTAAAAAGCTCATTTGTTGGTTGCTAAAACCTCGCTGACCCAGATATTCAAAGGCTAAAGGTTCACTTTTAGCAAATGATTCCGTGGTAACCGAATGCACTGGCGAGGGCGGGTACATAGTGACTTTAGGCGACTCACAGTCTGGCTGGGTAGTACAGTTGCGGTATTCATCTAGGTCTGTGCCACTACCAAAATCAACTTTTACCATGGTGTATTTACCTAGCACAGGGGTGGGTGACCAGTAATAACCAAACCATGGCTTTTTGCGTTCATAGGCTTTAGCCAGTTCACCAGCTAAAGCGGCACCTGAACCGGGATCTATCATCTCAAAACCATGCTTCTCAAGCGCTAATGCATTGAACAAATGCTCTGAGGTTATTTGACAGGTCCATCCTGCCGGACAGCCATAAAACGCAGATTTCTCATCATCTTCTGGATGTTTGAATAAGTTTGCGTGTTTAATCACCCCCTCAATGGTGGCAAGCTCTGGGTGCTTCTCTACCAAGAAGTCGGCAACCCAAAAGCCTTCTTCACCGCCGTCTGTTAAGGAGTTACCGGCGTAGCGTAAACGCTTATCGGCAACACCTTTGTCTAAGGCTTCCTTAATACCATTGGTCCAAAGTTCTGGCGCGATATCTGGGTAGCCTTTTTCTATCATTGATATCCCTGTTGGAACGCTATCTCCAGGTATCAATTCGGCTTCACAGCCAAAGCCATGTTCTAATATAAACTGGTCAATATGCGCCATCAGGCTTGCTGAATTCCAGTTCATATCGGCAATGCTTACGCTGCCACACTCTTTTGCATTGATCTGAATCGATACCACAGACAACAGCATCGCTAAGGCAAGTGCACACTTGTTTTTCATAAAGTTTATATCCTCTATCCATGTCGAATAAGCTTGTTTACCTTACCGCGTGCAAGGTAAACAATAATGCTTGCCAGCGTTAGTTAAAGGGCGGCTTAGTGAAGTTTACTTTAGCCCTACTTAATTGGCTTTTACCGTTGCTTTCAGTTTATGCATAAATGCTTTGAAGTGTGGCATAAAATCGATGAACAAATCGTGTTTACGATTTTGCATCATAACCGGCCCTAATAAACGCAAGGCTACACCCACTTTGGTGGCGATGTTTTCTTCTAAGCCACTGCCTTGCTTTAGTTTTTCTACAACCGTAAACAAGTCTTCTCTGTCTTGGTATTCGAATACCAAGGTTTTTGGCGCTTCAGTATCGAGCTCTTCAATAGTGATACGGTAGCCATTTTCTTTTCTGGTACGTGTCGTCATACTTTTCTCACTCTAAGGTTGTTTAGCTTTTTAAGAATTTTTCAATTTTAGGTTTTACTGTCATTGAAATAATCAGCATGAGGCTTAAACCTACCGGCAGTGCGACTAAAAAACCCTCTAGCCACGCGCTGGCAAATTCTGATCTATTAGCAAAGCCGATATTTTTAGCGGTGGTAGTAAAAGCCATAATCGATTCCATGATGACCGCCATGATCACTCCAACAATCGGGTTACGTGCAGACTCTGCTATATGTGGCAGTAGCTTAGCGATTAACTTGCTCACTAGGCTCATCATTACTACACCAACCGGCATCAAAATAACGGCGGTAGTAAGAAATGCCTCTAACCAAATCACTACAAAGGAGTCGCTGTATCCCACTTGTATATAAGTCATCACGCCAGTCAGGGTACCCGCGATAACAGACATCATGGCGAGCACGACTAAAATTTTGTAGAACAGTGGGTTGGATTTAGCTTCTGCCGTTACGGCTGCTGTTATTGGTGCGCTCATTTCGTTGTTCAATTTGTACCTATTTGCATATGGTTGATTTTATCTACTATATTTGCATTGGTTGATTTAGTCAACTACATTTGGGTATAAATAGAGAGCAACTCAACATGAGTATTCTTTTATTTAGAAAATACAGTCAGTTAAGCGAAGGCGTATCTATCAACTAAATTGAGGGGGAGTGAGCGGAGTAAGTCAGCATTCGATGAGGAGCGCCGGCATTGTGGTTTACCGTTGCTTTATTACACGAAGATGCTTGGTTTTTAGTGGTAAGTGGCAAACAGCCAATAAAAAAGGCCCTTGCATAAGGGCCTTTATAAAGATTTACGCTTGCCAGTGATTGGCTTGAGTTTTACTTAAAAAACAACTGGCTAAAAGGGTTAAGTAAAGATGCCAATCCCGAAGTAAAATGCAGTGGTGCATCTAACAAGGTTAAACATAAGCAATCTTGGTTAGCTGCAGTGCGCGGGGTGTGTTTATTCTCAGTATTTTGAATAATAAAATCACCCGGAACATAGCTACCCGCATCATCGATAAAGGTGCCAGCTAGTACCAAGGTTATCTCTTGACCTTGGTGAGTATGCTCTGGCAAGGCACTATCTTGATCCATGTAAATAAAGTTCATTTTACTGTCACTAACAGCATCTACACGAGCTCGTTGAATTTTACCCGGTAGGCGTCCCCAGGGGCCAATGTGTTGCGGATGAGCCTGCAAAGCTCGTGGCAATGGAAACCGTTTATCCCCTAAACTGATTTCTTCTTGCAGCCTTGGTTGGCTAGGCTCAATCACTGTTTCAGCACTTTGCTGCATAATCATTTGCAGCATTGAATCCAGATCATTGCTCATGGCTGCAGGTTGAGTATCTTCTAATTGAGCGGCCATTTTCTGTTCAATGGCGTGCACCCGTTGTCTACACTCGGTGCAGTACTCCAAATGGGCACTTACCATAATGCTCATAGCGGGGTCTAATTGGCCAGCGGCATATAGGTTGAGAGTCTCCTCAACTGGATGAAATTGAATGCTAGTCATCTAAAACCTCCTTCATTTTTTTCAGCGCTAATCTAAGGCGACTTTTCACAGTGCCAAGCGGTAAATTCAATATTTCCGATACTTGTTGTTGAGACTCACCATGTAGGTAGACCCGCCGAACAATATCAGCTTGTTCTTCTGGCAAACGTTCTATTAACTCTTTGAGCTCGTTACTCACTAACTCTTGATCTTCAGAAGATATTTTATCTGAGTCTTCTTCTTCAGTGAGAATTGGCCAAAGGTCATCGCCTTGCACCCAGCTTTGCTGGTGCTTGCCTTTGCGCATTAAGTCAAATTTAACGTTCCGCGACACCGAAAATATCCACGTCATCGCGTTGCCTTTCGAAGCGTCGTACAAACCCGCTTTAAGCCATAGTTTGAGCATGGTTTCTTGCACCATTTCTAGTGCCAAGGATTCATCTACAAACTGCTTACGCGCCAAATTAAGTAAGCGTGGAGCAACTTCGCGGAACAAGGTGTCGTAACTGCGCTTACACTGCTTACTTGCAATGTTTGCCAATAACAGGGCGATACCATCGTCTTTATTGGGCTGGGAAACCTGAGTAGCCATGCGTGTTGTTGTTCCACCGATTGTCGATACTGAGCGTTGTATTTCCATATTGCCAAAATCGTTGTCGGATTGATAACTGATTAACGGGGTAGATGATTAAAACGATCACTTTGTCTCAAAATAAAACCTAAATAACGTATACACAAAGATGCAGAAGGGGACTTAAGCAAGCGCTGCTTGGTATTAATAGGCAGAGGAAGTAGCTCTAACCAGCGCCAACAAAGCTGCTTTACACATTCGCTACTTATATTTTCCTGCAGGTCAGAGGCTTTAAGTTCTGGATACTGTAAGTTGATTTTTTCTAGGGCGAGTTGCAAAGCATGGGTATTTCTTTGTTTATAGAGCTTTGGCCAAAGCTCTAAAGATTCAGCCCTTATACAAGGGGCCATCCATTCATTACTAAACGCTAGAGCATTCGCGCAAACCTGACCCCAATTTAGCACTTTACATTCAACCACAATCTCCGCTTGGCTCAGCCAATCTATATGGCTAATTTGCGCAAAGCTTACAATATCACCTTGCTTAACTGCGCTATTTCCATTGCTGTCTTGAAAGGCTAACCACATTCCACCGGCTTTCTCTGCTGCCCGTAAACTGGCAATGAACACAGACCCCTGGCCACGTATTCTCGCGTATCGCTCGGGCATATAGTGTTCACTGCAAATCATCAATGGGTACAACTGAGGCATAAGCGGATCAGCTCCTAAAAACTACTTAGTTGTTTTGTATTACGTATAGAGTGCAAAAAAAGATGAATGATCTTTCTTATTATCTTTCACGTACTATGATTAACAACAATAGAAACAAATGCTTAGATTTGTTTAGCTAAAAGGATTTTTCATGAAAACTTCAGCGTCGATGCCCCCAATCGTCCAGCAGCTAGAACAGTTTTACTCTGAGCTTGGCATGGCTCAAGTGGCGCGTTTATCCGAGATTTACACCGACAATGTGGAGTTTATTGATCCTCTGCATCATCTACATGGCATTGCAGATTTAAGCCAGTATTTCGAACATCTATTAGTAAACACCGATAAGTGCGAATTTCATTTTTCCTCGCGTTTGATTGCAGATAGCGAATTCAGCCTTACTTGGCAAATGCAGTTTGCTCATCCAAAACTCGGAAACGGTCGCTTAATTGCGCTAGACGGAATAAGCCACCTCAAGTTTGATGAAAAAATCTATTACCATCGTGATTACTACGATGTGAGCGCCATGTTACATGACCATATCCCGGTGATTGGCTGGTTATCTAAAAAGTTAAAAAATGGTCTAGCCCAATGAATATTCTTATCACTGGGGCTAGCTCGGGCATTGGTAAACAGTTGGCCTTAGATTATGCCGCCAAAGGTCACCAAGTATGGGGGCAAGGGCGAAATAAAGAGCGCTTGCAAGAATTAACAGAAAAAGGCATCACAGCTTTGCCGCTAGAGTTAGCTGATTTAGCGACAGTGAGAGCCAGTTTGAGTGAGTTACCAGCCATGGACTTAATTGTTTTGTGTGCCGGTAACTGCGAATACCTAGACCCAGAGCGCTTTGACGCTGAATTATTTAGCCGCGTTTGGCAAGCCAATGTGCTTACCGTTGCCAACTGTTTAGATGGATTGTGGGGGCAGCTAAAACCTGGCTCCAAACTCGCCTTGGTAGGCAGTTTGGCGCATTTACTGCCGTTTAGCCAAGCTGGCGCCTATGGCAGCAGCAAAGCGGCAATACACTACTTATCTCAGGCGCTTGGTACCGATTTAGCCGCCAAACAGGTGAGTGTGCATTGTGTGCAACCAGGTTTTGTTAAAACCCCTCTCACCGATAAAAATGCCTTTGCCATGCCCAACATGATTAGTTCAGAGCAGGCTAGCCAATACATTATGAAGGGTTTAGCAAAGGGTAAAACAAGCATTAATTTCCCTGGTGTATTCAGCGGAATATTACACTTTTTGAATTGTTTGCCAGTGTCTTGGCAACAATCTCTCTGTCGCCGTTTAGCTCACAAGGAAGGAGCATAGATAGATGAAAATAGCAGTTATTGGAGCGGGCATATCAGGCATGACCTGCGCTCACTTATTAAAAGAACAACACGATGTCACCTTACTGGAACAAAATGATTATCTTGGCGGGCATACCGCGACCAATCAAATTGAAATAGAAGGTAAAGAGTACGCGGTAGATACGGGTTTTATTGTGTTTAACGACCGTACCTACCCCTTGTTTAACAAGTTGTTGGACAAGTTAGGCATTCACGCTCAGCCTACAGAAATGAGTTTTAGTGTGGTTAATCCAGAGCTTAACTTGCAATACAACGGGCACGATCTAAACACTATGTTTGCCCAGCGTAGCAACTTGCTTAAACCTAGCTTCTATAAATTCATTAACGAAATTTTGCGCTTTAACAAGCTAGCTAAAGCAGCGGTAGATATAGATACCTCGGTAAGTTTGGGGCAGTTTTTACAAGATCACCGCTTTTCCAGAATGTTTCAAGAAAACTATTTGCTGCCTATGGGGGCGGCGATTTGGTCGTCTTCACTAAACGGTATTAACCAATTTCCAATGCAGTTTTTTGCTCGGTTTTTTGTAAACCACGGCTTGTTAGATGTTGCTAATCGCCCGCAATGGCACGTTGTTCCGGGTGGTTCCAAGCAATATATAAAACCGCTACTTGCAGGCTTAGAAAATAACATTCGCTTGAACAGCCAAGTCACCAGCATTCAACGAGGTGACGATGGAGTAAGCATTGAAACCAGTGATGGTTGGACATGGCAGGGCGATGCTGTGGTGTTTGCCTGCCATAGCGACCAAGCATTGTCGGTATTAGGCGCAGAAGCCAGTACTGATGAGCGAGAGGTATTAGGCAAACTCAAATATCAAAATAATGAAGTCATCTTGCATACCGACGAGCGTCTGCTGCCAAGTATTCATCGAGCCCGTGCTAGTTGGAACTACCTACTTCCGCCTAGCGGTGATAGGAATGACCGACTGGCCAGTGTTACCTATGATATGAATCGTTTGCAGGGTTTAGAGAATGCACCGCAGTTTTGTGTCACGTTAAATCCATTGGAGCCGATTGCTGAAGACAAAGTGATTAAGCGCTTCAACTATATGCACCCGGTGTTTTCAGTTGAAGGATTTGGCGCGCAGCAGCAACGTGAACTGATTAATGGCCAGAATAACAGTTACTTTTGTGGCGCTTATTGGCATAACGGTTTTCATGAAGACGGTGTGCGTTCAGCGGTGGAAGTATGTCGTAAGTTTGGCATCGATTTGTGAGGAGTAAGCGATGGACGTAAAACACTCTTCTATTGCCTTTGGCGATACCTTTCATCAGCGTTTTGTGCCACGTAAGCATGGCTTTAACTACAAGCTCTATTATGCATGGATAGATTTAGCTGAGGAGCAAGCCGTTCGTCATCAGCTAAAAAACTTCAGCCGCTTCCTGCCGTGGTTTCGGCTCCGTGAAGGCGACTATTTAGGCAAGCAACCGGGCAGCATTCGCGATAAAGCTTTGGCCGCTCAGCAGCGTTTTCAGCCAGATTATAGCGCTAAACAAGTAGTGCTAATGGGGCAATTTCGTTGCCTTGGTTGGTATTTTAGCCCGGTTAATTTTGTGCTTTATGGTGATGGCGACAAGTTTGATTACATGCTGGCCGAAGTTACCAATACCCCATGGAAAGAAAAGCACCAGTATTGGTTAGATTTAAATACCCTAGAAGACCATGACAAAGCCTTTCACGTATCGCCGTTTAATCCCATGGATATGCGTTATAACTGGCAAGTAAAGCTAGTAGAACAACAGGTTACGGTGGTGATTAATTGCTGGCGGCAACAGAAAGAATTTAGCGCTGGAGTAAATTTAATTAAGCAGCCATTAAACTCTTCTAGCCTTAGTCGCGTTATTAAGTCATATCCTTTGCTCACTCTTAAAGTGGTAGGGGGAATTTATTGGCAGGCATTGAAGTTATGGATGAAAAAAGTTCCGTTTTATGGTCATCCAGCCAGCGACAAAACTCACTGATATTTGCTGTTAAGGAAAACTTATGACCACTGCAAAATCTCTCGCTACTGCATCGTTAAATAGCAGCTTGGACATTACTCGCCACCTTGTAATGAAAACCTTTGACGGTTTAACTGGCGGGGCAATTTTATTGAGCCAAGCGGGCTACGAGTCTGTTCATCTTGGAGAGAAAGACTATCCTCATGTAGTAGAAGTACACATTCTTGATGCTCAGGTTTTTTCTCGTATTTTGAAGGGCGGTAGCATTGCTGCAGGCGAAACCTACATGGAAGGTTTGTGGCGCTGTTCTGATTTACACCGCTTGTTACAGCTTCTAGCAGACAACCAAGATCATCTAGACAGCCTAGACAGAAAACTGCATTGGTTTACTAGCGCGTGGTTTAAAGTTCAGCATTTCTTTCGTCGCAACCACAAACGCCAAGCCAAGAAAAACATCTTAGCTCACTACGACTTGGGTAATGATTTTTACCAATCGTTTCTCGATCCACAAATGCAATATTCGTCGGCTATTTTCGGCGGCCAAGATATTACGCTGGCACAGGCGCAAGACAATAAACTTAAACGTATTTGCGAGCAGCTAAAGCTGCAATCAAATGATCACTTGCTAGAAATTGGTACAGGTTGGGGCGGCTTAGCCATGTATGCGGCCAGTCATTATGGCTGCAAAGTCACTACCACTACTATTTCAGATAAACAGCATGCCCATGTTTGCCAGTTAGTCGAACAACGTAATTTAGGCCATTTGATTACGGTGCTTAATCAAGATTATCGCGAACTAGAAGGCGAATACGACAAGCTAGTATCGATTGAAATGATTGAAGCAGTGGGAGAGCGTTATTTACCTGGTTTTGCTGAGTTATGCTCTAAGCGCTTAAAAGCGGGTGGCTTAATGCTACTGCAGGCGATTACTATCGACGACCGTCGTTTTACCGCATACAGAAAAAGCGTTGATTTTATTCAGCAATATGTATTTCCAGGCGGTTTTTTACCTTCACCTTCGCTGCTTAAGCAACTATTTGCCAAGCAGGGGATGCAGCCTCTACAACGCCTAGAAATAGGCATTGATTATGCCGAAACCCTGCAGCATTGGCATCATAGAGTGCAGCAACAACACCAAAACAACAGCCAAAGCTTTGGCTTTGATGAGCAGTTTTACCGTCTGTGGCACTTCTATTTCGCTTATTGCGAAGCGGGTTTCCGTAGCCACAATATTGGTACCGAACAGCTCACCATGGTGAAAGGGTAATTGGCTTATGCAATGGCCTGTATTGCTTGTATTTAAACTGAACTGGTTTGCCGCCTTTTTTTGGGGCGAGCAAGCAGTGTGGTTTATGTTGCTGGGGTTAGTGGCCTTAGCCTTATTGCAAGTACGCAACTACCAGTGGGCGGTACTTGTGCCTTGTGCCATGTTAAGCGTCGTTGGCGTTATTATCGATATCGCGCTAGTAGAGTTTGGCGTGCTGAGTTTTAGCTCGCCTAACTTACCGGTGTTTATGATGCTGTTGTGGGCAAGCTTCGCCCTTTTACTGCCCACCTTGGCCAGTTTACCGAAACCCTTTATGCCCATTTTTGTTGCGATAATGGGGCCGGTTTCTTACTACCTAGCCAGCCTAGCCGACGTATTCACCTTAGAGCCAGGCCTTTGGTTAGGGCTAATTATACTGCTACCACTATGGAGTGTGTTTGCTTACTTAGCTAATTCGTTATTGGAGAAACGCTATGTTTAAAATCCTAGTAATAGCCATTGCATTATTCTCAAGCTTTAGCCAAGCAAGCAATATGAAACTGGTAGGCGACGCCAAATTAAAGGTGTTGTTTTGGTCCATTTACAATGTGAGCTTACACAGCCCAGACGGGCAGTATCAGCAACATCGCTACCCGATGGTGCTTACCATTGATTACCTGCGAAAAATTAACCGCAGTAAATTGGTAGATGCCACCAAAGATGAGTGGCAGCGCTTAGGAGTGTGTGAGCAATCGCCGTGTCAGCAATGGCTCAATAAGCTCTCATCGATTTGGCCAGACTTAAAAAAAGGTGATCAGCTACAGTTAGTGGCCGATTCGGCCAACCAAGGGCGCTTTTATCTCAATGGTGAACATTTGGGGTCATTAGATGACAACCTATTTAGTCAGCACTTTTTAGATATTTGGCTTTCGGAAAACAGCCGCTTCCCAAAACAGCAGCGCTCGTTAACCGGGGCAAACTAGCCCTTACTTAAACTCTCGTTTATTGCATCCAGTAAGTTTTCACTAGGCTGGGCACCTGACAACAAATAACGATTGTTAATGATAAACGCGGGTACTGCTTGAATGCCGTGATTTTGCCAGGTCTGCTGGCTATTGCGCACTTCTTCAACGTAGAGTTGGTCTTTTAATACTCGCTGCGCCAGCTCACTGCTTAAGCCCACTTGCTCCACAATTGCTAACAAGGTATCGCGATCCGAGGGATCTTTTCCTTGGCTAAAGTAAGCCTCAAATAATGCCAGCTTGAGCTCGGTTTGCTTACCGTACGGTTCGCTCCAATGCAGTAATTGGTGGGCCTCAAAGGTGTTATAAATTCTAGAGTCTTGATTAAAATTGAAGCTAAACCCAAGCTCGTTGCCAATGCCTTTTAGCTGCTCTCTCACGGCCTCGCTTTGCTCTGTAGTGCTACCATACTTTTCTTGAATATGTTCGCGAAGATTTTGTCCTTCTGCGGGCATTTTCGGGTTTAGCTCAAAAGGGTGCCATTGAATATGTGGCCTAATATTGTCATCTAACTGGCTTAAAGCCTCTTGCAAGCGCAGGTAACCCACAATGCACCAAGGACACACCACATCAGACACAATATCGATGCGTAAGGAAATACCAGCAGCCATAAACAAACCCTCTTAATTTTGTGTAATGAGTATGCGCTAGACGGCCAGTGATTAGCAAACTTTGTAGGAACGAGAGAGCACGCTTGAGGTTTGTTGTAGTTATAACAAAAATCATTTGTGATTTTTGAGCTAAATTGCTGGCTAGAGAGTTGGTAAACTGGCAACAGCTAAATAATAGGAACCCAAGCATGACAACTTCTTTGTTCGACTCAATCAAATTGGGCCAATTGACCCTAAATAACCGCATTGTAATGCCACCAATGACACGTTCGCGCGCCAGCCAACCGGGTGATGTAGCTAATGAAATGATGGCCACGTATTACGCTCAGCGAGCGAGTGCAGGTTTAATTGTATCTGAAGGGACTCAAATTTCGCCAATGGGCAAAGGATATGCATGGACACCAGGTATTTATAGCCAAGAGCAAATTGCAGGCTGGAAGACAGTAACCGACGCAGTACATGCCAAGGGTGGTACTATGTTTGCTCAACTATGGCACGTAGGTCGAGTGACTCACTCAGATAACATTAACGGTGAACAGCCTATTTCATCGTCTGCTATTGCTGCCGAAAATGTAAAAGTATTTATTGATAACGGTAGCGACGAACCGGGTTTTGTTGACGTAAGCACCCCGCGAGAAATGAGCCAACAAGACATTGCCGAAGTGGTTCAACAGTTTCGCCAAGCGGCTTTAAATGCCATAGAAGCTGGTTTTGATGGTATTGAACTGCATGCTGCTAACGGCTATTTAATAAACCAGTTTATCGATTCTGAATCTAACCAACGCCAAGATCAATACGGTGGTAGCTTGGAAAACCGTTTACGCTTTTTAGATGAAGTAGTTGCAGCCATGGTGGATGCCATTGGCGCAGAGCGAGTAGGGGTGCGTTTAGCGCCATTAACAACCTTAAACGGTACCGTAGACGCTAACCCTATCGAGACTTACACCGCTGCGGCTGTGCTGTTAAATAAACACAACATTGTTTATCTACACATTGCCGAAGTGGACTGGGATGATGCGCCAGATACGCCAATAAGCTTTAAACGTGCTTTGCGTGAAGCCTACCAAGGCGTATTAATTTATGCTGGCCGTTATAAAGGGGACAATGCTCAACAAGCGATAGAAGACGGTTTAGCCGACATGATTGGTTTTGGCCGCCCGTTTGTGGCCAACCCCGATTTACCTGCACGTTTGCAGCATGGGTATCCGCTGGCTGCTCACGATCCAAACACGCTATTTGGTGGCGGCGAGCAGGGCTTAAGCGATTACCCAAGTTATCAAGCTTAAGTAACAATTAACCTAAGCCTTTGTGTAAGCAAAGGCTTAGTGATTTTTCGCAGGCGTTTACAGTAACCCTTGGACAAATTTGTATAAATAACTCAAAAATAGCAGCGCACCTACCACCATAAAAGCAGTGCCAGTAGAAGTATCATTACTGGACGCAGAAATACCCCGCGAGCTTTTACTGTTCCGCAACGATCGCCCAATCAAAATAAGCACTACAGAAATGAGCATCACCAAGGCATTTACACTCAAAGAAGATGTTGATTCGGGTGTCACGGTGTTTCCTCAATTAGCTAATGCCGGCCAATAATAAACAAAGCCTGAGCAAACAAGTAGCACTAACTTAGGCATTAGTTAAACTATGCGGCTGCTGTTGCGGTGGGGCAGAAATGCGTCAAACCACTTAAACTCACTTTTGGACGAAATGAGCTAGAGTTTTTGTTCTAGCTCGCCGAACTTAGATTAGTAAAAGTATCTTGAAGCCTTAAACGCTTTTTAAGTGCCCTTACTATATATAGTTGTAGGTATTAGCTTTGGAATCAGTTACTCCAGCAATACCAATTTCTACGAGACCTTTCTGCATGGCTTTATAGATAGTTAAAAAGCTTGGGTATTTAAGAAGCTTCATTCTCTTGATGCGAGTTCGATTACAACCTTTTAAGAGTTCTCTTCTTGATACGTTAAAAGGGAAAATATGATTTCGAGGTTGACGATGAAATGCAAGAAGAATCGCACGGTGTCGCACAGCTTTGAAAATGGCATTGACCAACCAGCCGTCCAAAGACTTCATTTGAGCCTCGTCGTTAATCAAAGGGTAAAAACTCATTATTCCTTTAAAAAATATTCGATTACTGCGTCCACTGAGATATGCTGACAACATATCTTCAGATAGATTACCGTACAAATATCGACGTATCTCACAAATGGCACTCAGTAGTGCTTCATCCTGATTGTTTGCTGGTATTTTTAGGGCTTTTAGCGGTGAAGACTTTAGAGGTTGAATCAAGTGCTTATACAAAATGTAAGATATTTCTCGTTTAATTTTTTCGACCGACGAGTCTTTGATTGAAACTTTATCAATAGATATCGAGTAACCTAAGAACTCGACTTTGTCTTTGCTTTTATGAAACTCTGATTTCATTCCGTTTGGGCAAAGAATACTGATCCCCTCAGACTTTTCAGCGTTTAATGCAACGCCGACGTCTTTAGAGAAATTACTCATGATATCTAGAGCTTTGGTAATTTTCGTATAGTCCTGTGACCATACGATAGTGTCGTCGGCATATCTAGCGAATTGTAATCCCTCTTTTTCTAGCTGTTTATCAAGTTTCCAGCAAGCCAGATTGGCTAAGAAAAGTGAAATAGATGTACCTTGAGGGATACCTCTTTCACGTCCGTTTAAGAACGCTTTAATTACAGCTCTCTCCTCTTGGCTAATGAAGAAACCATTTTTGTCGAATTGTTCGAACAAATACTGATGTGAAATCGCATCAAAAAACTTTGAAAAGTCGAATTCTGCGACAAACAACCTAGAGTTTTGAGATAACTCTACAGCAATATCCTGAATTGCAAAGTGCACATTTCGATCATCGCGATAGGCATATGAAAATGAACTAAAGCGATGCTTATTCTTAGACAACAACCGGTGATAAAAAAAGGTTGATATGGCTGCATCAGGAATCTGATACATTGCTACTTCTCTATAACCTCCAGATGATTTAGCCACCTTGTTTTTCGATGGTTCAAATGGTTCATAGGTATGAGACTCGATTTTCTTGGCAATTGAATATGCTATTGTCTTAGCGTGCTTTTTTACATAAAAAGGGTCAAACTTTTTATCTCGTGACCAGTGCGGTGGTTTTGCTACCACTTTCAGGTTTGTAGGTGATGAAGACCGTTGACGCTTTCTCTCATTCTCAACATGTAATGCGTTGTGATATGCGTGGTGGCGAAGAGCTAATTTCTCTGCTTCTTTTTCAATGTACCACGTAATTTTTTCATGTAATTCCACAAATCTCCCCTTAAAAAAAAACCCAGCTTTCGCTGGGTTTATTCCACGGACACAACCTACGTAAAAGATAGTCACTACATACATTAGACAGATGTTTTATCCACTAACGTCCCTGCTCAGCCATCCATTAGTCAAGAGGGATAACCAAGTGGTAAGGGTGTCCGCTCACCTCTATAGGCATGCATCGAACGTAACCGCTATTTTCTAAAAAGTCAATAATATACAGGCGATTAACGCGAATCAAACGACTAAAACCGTTTAAATTCATACACACGCCATTTCGAATAGCTGGTGATAAAGCAAAGTTGAATTAGCGTGAGCTGCTGTGACACACCATTGGGTATCCGTCACGTTAAATAGTTTGAGAAAATTGATAGCTTCAAATTATTTAGTCAACAAGGACATCTCTATCAATTTCATCCTATTTTCATCATCAACAATCTCTTCAAGTCGACTACGTATTGCATCTTCTTCGGAACTTGGATAGTAAGACGCCCACCATCGACACTTCGGCCCAACTATTTGGTTTACATAGTCAAAGTAAGGTTTATCGATTTCTGCTAAAGAATGACCTAGGATTACCACTCTCTCAATATCTACTAGAGACTGTAGAAACATGCTAGATACTTGGATACAAGCAGCAGTGTCCTTGTGATTTTTTTTAAAGTATCTATGAGCCTCACTAACAGAGTGTTCATAATCAGGTGAGTAAGAATCATAAAAGGCCTCAAACTCTTCTTCTGAGAGAGTTGATATGTCAATTGAGGGCGGAGCTTTATATTCTGAAGCCTCCATACCGTGGCCAACAACAATTGGGACGTCAGTGCTATTTAGCTTGCCATGAATGTAACAGATACGATCTGAAGATATGTTATAAATCCGCTCAAGGGTGTTCGTATAGTTGAAACATAGAAAGCGAGCAGTAGTATCGATTGGCAATACTTTGTCGTCCTCAACTGTACTACTCTCAGCCAATGACAAATAGTTGTTTAAGTTCTTTTTAAGCCCCACTGTAAGCACGTCGATAGCATTTTCGACTTCATAGATAAACTGATTTTCATGAGGGTCATCATCGTAATATTCGCTAGCATATTCAATGAGTGCATCGACATCAAAATTGGCAAGATTTGTCTCTAAATGTTGCCAGTGCTCATCTAATGTCTGGTTAGCGGACATCATAAAAACACCATTTTCATATAATCGGTGGAATTCACTATGTTTGGAATAGTCTCGGAAGCCTGCTAATGATGTTGGTAAGCCATGGTGCAAATCAAATCCATTGCCAATGATATAGAGTTTATTCACGCTAGTACTATCCTGTCGTGTAGAGTCTAAGGAGGTTATTAATTGGTTAGAAAGTAGATCATAAGTTACTTTGTCGCATTACGAAAACTTGGTCAATGTTCTGATATTAGAGATAATCGTGGAGAATGCGCTAACTTGAAATGGGGCAAATCCGTGTTAGGCCAGAATAGGGCTGAGTCAAATCAATCGAACGAAATTGGCAGTGAGCCTTAGCTTATGTGTTGTGGCTTTACTCCAGATTGCCAACTGCTTCGTTTACTTAGATTTGTCTGTCCATTTTTCATTGTGAACCAGTTGGTCTAGTTGTTCTCTAGGTAGCCAGCCAAACTGTTCTAGCTCTGGTTTTTCGCTAAAGCTCGACACATAGCCCAAGCATAGGTAGCCAATAATTTCTAAACGCTCGGGAATGGCTAAGGTGTCGCGTAATACTTGATCATGAATAATGCTTACCCAGCCTAGGCCGAGATTTTCGGCACGCGCGGCCAGCCACATGTTTTGAATAGCACATACGGTGCTGTATAAATCCATTTCTGGTTTTATGGTGCGGCCAATCACTACTGGGCCATTGCGTTCTCTGTCGCAGGTAACACAAATGCCAAGTGGGGCTTCTAATATGCCTTCTAGTTTAAAGCGTTGGTAGGTATCGCGTTTTTCTTGAGAGAATAGCTTGGCCGATTCGGCACTGGCCGCTTGATAGCCGCGTTTAATCGCCTGTTTAGTTTGTTCTTGGGTTACTAAGATAAAATCCCAAGGCTGGCTAAAACCGACACTTGGTGCATGATGCGCCGCCGCAAGAATACGTTGAATAACATCTTGTGGAATGGCTTTGTTGATGAAGTCTTTACGCACGTCTCTGCGCGAATAAATCACTTTGTAAAGCGCATCTCTTTCGGCTTGGCTGATATTCATAGTGTTCTTTATTACTGCATATTTGGCCACATTAAACCTGAGTGGGCTTTGGGGTTCAACTTATTCAGGGTGGCCGAAACAGGATATGAAAACAAAAACAGGCCAATACTTTGGCCTGTTTGTTCGCGCATTAAAACTTAAGTTTAAGGTTTATCATCAGCTTTTGGCTGGTCTTGTTCAAAGTCGTCTAAATAGTTTTTAGGCGGTGGCGTCCAGCCCCTATCGGTTAGAGAGTGGCCGTCACTTCGGTCTTTGTTCATGGCTTTGCCCAACAGATCTTCTAGTTGTAAAAACAGATCGCGATAGTCATTACTAAAGCGGTTATCTTCGCTGCTGGCCAGCCAGGTTTGGTAAAGCTTCTCTTTGTTGTCTTTTTCAATTTGGTCGAAAGCATTTTTAAGCTGTTCAGCCTTAAACGGATGAAAGCCTAGCTCAGACAGTGCTCGACCACCCATCTCCAGCGCCGAGTAGTAGGCTTCGGTAATAATGTGGTCTGCTCCTAAGCTACGAAGCTCGTAAGCGTGGCCACGGTCAAAGGCCCGTACCATTAAGCGCACATGTGGAAAGTTATGTTTTACGTACTTAACAATGTCTCTTACCCGCTCTTTATCATCAATGGTGACTACCATGAGCTTGGCTTCTTCAATGCCTGCTGTGTGCAATAACTCGGGTTGTGTAGCGTCTCCAAAGTAGCTTTTGATGTTAATTTTGCGCATCAATTCTACTTGAGCAACTTGGTGATCGAGCACCACGGTTTTTATGCCATTGGCTACTAAGAAGCGGTTTACAATTTGCCCAAAACGACCAATACCGGCAATGATTACGGTACCTTTTTCGTCAATTTCATCGGGTTCTTGATGGTTCTCGGCTTCTTCGTAACGCGGTAATATCACTTTGTCGTAAAGAATAAACAGGCTAGGGGTTAAGAACATGGAGAAGGCCACAACCAAAGACAGTATTTGCGCAATGTCTTGAGGGATAACGTGGTTTTGCACGGTATAGCTAAGTAATACGAAGCCAAATTCACCCGCTTGCGCCAAACTAAGTGCAAACAACCAACGGTCGCTGTTTTTAATTTTAAAGATGATGGCCAGTACAAACAGTACCGAGGCTTTAATTAGCATAACCGCTAAGGCCATGGCGATAACTTTAGGCCAATGTACTTGTAGTACCCCAAAATCTACACCTGCGCCAACGGTGATAAAAAATAGCCCCAACAGCAGCCCTTTAAAGGGCTCGATGGTGGATTCTAACTCGTGCCTAAACTCACTGTTGGCTAATACTACCCCAGCCAAAAACGCGCCTAATGCCGGCGATAAACCAATCAAGCCCATTAACGCGGCGATGCCAATCACCAGCATTAAGGTAGCGGCAGTGAAGATCTCACGCAGGCCAGAGCTTGCTACATAACGAAACAGTGGGCGGCTAAGATAATGGCCGCCTACCACTAAGGCTGCAATGGCCAGCACAACCACCAAGGCATAGGCCCAACCGGGTAGGTGAGCCACTAGGTTTAAGCTGTCGCCATGTTCGGCAGCGGCTTGGCCAAGTTGTTCGGCTTTTTCAATTAACTCCGGTAACGCGAGCAGTGGAATAAGCGCCAGCATGGGGATTACAGCGATATCTTGGAACAGCAACACCGAAAACGACGAACGGCCGCCATCAGTTTTAGTTAGGCCTTTTTCATTAAAGGTTTGCAGCACAATTGCGGTAGAAGACAGCGAAAAGATTAGGCCAATGGCGAGCGCAATGGTCCACTGTAAATCAAAGGCTAAGGCGATACCCATCACCACAATGGTGGTTAACGATACCTGCAGACCGCCTAAACCAATGAGCTTGTGGCGCATATCCCATAACATGCGGGGTTCTAATTCTAGCCCCACCACAAACAGCATCATCACCACGCCAAACTCAGCAAAGTGCTGAATGGTGGCGGTTTCGGTGCCAACTAAACCGATTACTGGGCCAATAATGACACCAGCAATTAAATAACCCAATACCGAGCCCAAACCGAGTTTTTTAGCTAAAGGAACCGCTAATACAGCAGCAATAAGATAGACAAAGGCTTGTAGAAAATAACCGGTCATAAGGCCTCCTTGAACAAGTTATTAGGAAGCTGAGTGAGCTTGTCTAGGCGGCTGGCCAGTTCTAAATCCACCTTGTTTTCAACAAGATTAACCAATAGCTTTTTCCAATTATTTAAATGAACACCCACTCGTTGCTCTTCTGCGGCGGTGCGTGAGGCAAATAACGCAAAGGGCGCTAGGTAACGCATGCCAATGAGGGATGCGGTTTGCTCTAGCGGGTGTAGTAGTTCGCGAATAGTGAAGTGGTTATAGCCTTTATCGCAGTAGGCGTTTTCGGCACCGCCAGCGGTGATGGCACAGAGTAAACTTTTGCCATGTAGCATGTTGCCGTCGTGCCCATAAGCAAAGCCATATTCCAGTACTAAGTCTTGCCATTCTTTTAAAATAGCGGGAGTAGAGTACCAATATAAAGGGAACTGCATAATCACTATGTCGTGTTCCAATAAGCGCTGTTGTTCTTTATCTACATTAATGCGAAAAGTAGGGTACTCCCGGTATAAATCTACCGCTGTTACCCCTTCAATGTTGCCGGCTAGCTTAAACATAGGCCGATTTATTTCTGAGCGGTCTTGCGAAGGGTGAGCAAATAACACTAATACTTTTTGATTTTGCTGGGGCATTGATAATTCCTTTTAAGCCTAGATAAAGGGCAGCATTAAAACGGCTTCTAATATTGGTATATTTGCGAACGAGTGACAAAGCTGCAACAAACCAAGGCCTGAGTAACAATACTCACCATAGTGAGTTATAGCAGACATTTACATCGGTTTTTTCATGGGCAGCGTATTGTGCGTAAATAGTGCCGCAAATAGCGCTAGTTGATCCCTTCTTTAGTCATGGTGCTTAGTTGTGCAATTAGTGTGATTTACTGGTGTTGGTTACCGAAGTCGCCTTGTATCTTTGATGGCTGAAACGTTGCAGATGCTCTACATGTAACAGCTCTAGGTTTATTTGTCCGTTAAAGCAAGGCGCTTGCACCACCAAGGTATGAAACTCACCATTTTCACCACAAGGGTCAATATCTGGTGGCAGTTCACTAAGCAGTTCCTCGTTGTACTCTCGGCCACAGTATTCTCTTGGTAAGCGTTCACTATCAACAGTGATTAAAAATGTCTTAATACCGCTACTAAGAATATCTGCAGCCAGTGATTCGGAAGCTTCGCCTAACAAGGGGAAAACACATTCCCACCCTGCGGGTTCTATGTAACTTCTTCGATAATCAACAATACCGTTACAAAACATGTCTCCAAAGGCGATTGCATCTATCGCAATACCTGATTTTTTCAGCCCGTTAATCACGGTACTTTGGTAAATGTGATTACTGGGAAAAACCTCTGGAAGCTCTATGGTGATGAGAGGCAAACCAATAAGGTCTGCTTGCATTTGCACAACGTTTAAAGGGGTTGCTTGAAATGGAACGTCGTTTTTCACATGGGTGGTGTATAAGGCGGTAACCTTATATCTTGGGTCTTTAAGCAGCCGCAAAAGAGTGAGCGTGGAGTCTTTACCTGATGACCAACTAATAACAACGTTCTTTTTCATGGTGTAAGCCTAACGGTGAAAACAGCCCAAAGGCGATGGGGTTTAATCAGCATAAACATGGGCTGTTTTGTGCAATGATTAGCGGCAGCGCATTTGGTACAACTTCAAAACGGGCATGATTAAATTTATGCGGTTCGCCGTCTAAGTTTGTGGGTATAAACTGTTCTGACTTAGTCTCTAACCAAGGGGTTTGCCAAGTTACAATATACTCGCCGTTTTGGGTATCGCCATTGCCAAAAGCAGCGGCTTCTTGCAGTACTTGGCTTAAGGCGGTAGCGGGGAAATCCCGCACAATGCATATGTCCATCAAACCGTCGTTTAAGTAAGCATTTGGCCCCAGTATTTGACCGCCGCCGGCCTGCTTGCCGTTACAAAGCGCACCAATGATTAAACCATCGTCAAAGCTTTTATCAGGGCTATTAAGCTTCCCAACATAAGGTTTAAAGTTTAAGGCTTGTACTATTCCAGAGAGGGTATAAGCGCCGCCACCTAAAAAGTTTTTTAGCTCTACCGGTGTTTCGGCGGTGATTTGTGCGCCAAAACCGGCGGTGAGTACATTCATAAAATAGTACTGTTGTTGATTCTCTAAATCTTTAGCGCTTATTACATCCACCATTTGCGCAGAATGTTCCAAGGCAAAAGTGATGGCATCTAAAGGGTTAGTAGGAATCTGGCAAGCGGTAGCAAAGTCATTGGCGGTACCGAGGGGCAAAATGGCTAGGCTAGGGCGCTGCTCTGCAGGATAGAGCATTAAGGCTGATACCACTTCTTGTACCGAGCCATCACCGCCGCCAATCATCAGTTTTTTCTCTGGCGAGTTCCAACCTTGTTGATGTGCCTCGGCGACCAGTCGTTCTACGTCGCCACCTTCCCAGGTGACTCTCACTTGAATGTTGTGCCCTTGCTGGCGGAGCTGAGAGACTGCCTCGCGAATATCTGGAAGGTGTGCTTTCTTGCCGTTGAGTATTAGTCTAAGTTCCACAAATAGCCCTTATTTAATCAACATCTTAGTAGTTACTTCTACTATAAGTAGCCTGCGCAAATGTTGCTAGTGTTGTCAGCGATTTGTGAACAAACAATCTGTTTATGCTTGCCCTTTCATTCGCAAGTATAAGTTCTCTACTTTGTCGCGGGCCCATTGGGTTTTACGCAAAAATTTCAGGCTAGATTTAATGCTTGGGTCGTGAGTAAAGCAGCGAACATTGATCCGCGCGCCTAATTCGTCCCAGCCGTAAAAATCGACCAGTTCTTTTAAAATGCTTTCAAGGGTTTTGCCGTGCAAAGGGTTGTTTTCTTGGGTCATGCTGGTAGCCAATAGTAAATTATTGCTTATTGTAACAGCTCCTATTTATGGCGGGAAAAGTAAAACGACAAAGTTTTACTTATTAGGCTCACCCTAAAACGGGTTTTATAGGGTAAGCTGGAAGTGGATTTTTTACGATGGACAGATGTTTTATGGAAGGTTTGCTTCGTTTAGTGCGAATACTAACAAGTATTGGTTTGTTTGCTTTGGCTGCGGCGATTGTTTTTTTTACTTTAGAGTTGCGCCAATTTCGTGAGCAGTTACCCATGTTGTTGGAAAAAGTAGACGCTACAGCACAACGAGTAGACCCAATAGTGGCAGAGGTAGCCGAGCTTAAAACCTTCATTCCACAAATCATAGAGCAAAGCGCGGGTTACCAAGCTTTGATTCCAGATGTACTAGAGCGTATTGATGTTATTAACCAACAGTTGCCCATAATCATTGATGAAGTTACCACGATTAGCCAAGCAATAGAGCCAATATTGGCTGAGTCAGACGCGTGGCGTGGTGAACTACCCGCAGTATTAAAGCGAGTAGATGATACCAACACAACGGTGAGAGGCACTAACCAACAAATAGCTAAAGTGGTGCCTCAAGTGCCGCTTATTTTGGCTGAAAGTGAAGCCTTGCGTGTAGAAATACCAGAGATGATCGCCAGTGCCGATGAGCTAGTAGGTAAAGCCGAAGAAGCCGGAAAAGAAGCCAGCCGTGGTTTGGTATCAGGCTTCGTAGGCGGCATTCTTACTTCGCCATTTAATCTCATTGGTAAAATAGGTGAAAACACCACTGAGCGTTTGGGCTTCAAAAATGCCGACAGCCTCACAGAAAAAGACCGAGAACAATACGCTAAGGCGATGAAAAAATTGATGAAAGCCCCTAAGCAGGATGCGAAAGAGCAATGGAGTAACCGTCGCTCTGGTAACAGTGGTTTGATCACTATTAAATCCATTGATAAACAGGGCCAAGCGCTTTGTTATCAATTGCTTAGCGACTTTATTATTGCTGAAGGTGAGGATGCTGGTGAGCACCAGCTGACGACCGAAACTTGTGAAGAGTAGCGGCATAAAAAAGATCTTTTGTGGCCGAGAAAGCTAAAGTTATTCTCAATAAAGCCGCTAAAGAAGCGATGACCAGGAATCAGGAGGTAGAATGGAAATCAATGGTGCAAGCACTTCTCAATCAATGGAAGTGATTTCAGCCAAGTTGGCTAAAAGCCAACAAGAGCAAGACGGTAAAGCTGTACAAGAATTAGTTGCCGCAGCTGATGTTCCTGAGGCCGCGCCAGCGAGCCGACCGGGACTAGGCGAAACAATAAACATTAAAGTGTAAGTAGACTAAGCCGCAGTAGCGGCTTATTTTTTGCTTTTTATTCAATGTGTTATATTGAATACCTTCCCGTGGCTTCCCCTTTTATATGTGCTCAACAAGTTGAGTACTCCGCCATCATAAAAGTCATCCCAGTGCATGACTAAAATGGAATCGAGCTTAGTGTGTTGATGAGATTACAGTGCAAAAAGCCGCTTAAAGTAAACTTGAGCATAGCAAGCGCTAAGAGCTTGGATAAGCCTAATGTACTGACGGCATTGAACTCCAAGCTGTATTGACTCAACACCATGGTGAGAAGATTAACTAAGCGCTAGTTAAGTTGCTTGGGAAGGGAGCCGCAAGCGCGTTCGAGTGCTTTGGAATGTTGGCCTAGGCCAATACTCGAGATGGCGAGCCTTGCCGTTATTAAAGCGTTTAGCTTGCTAACTATGACGTCGAAAAGAATAGAGCGACACAGTTTGTACAAAGACTGAGAATCCTATCAACCACACTATTCATTGAGGTAACAATTTTGTCGCTAAGGCAGACAATACGCTTATTTTGTCTTTAGTTTGGACATTAATAGGGCATTACCTTCGATATAAAGGCTGGCTTCTATTGGTAGTTTATGGATGAACATTTTGGGAAAAGGTTCGATGTAAGCTGTATTTTTTGAACATTGATCACTATTCGGACGACGGTATTAGACCTTAATCGCATTTATCAATACTCAGTCACATTTGTATTATTAAATTATATTACAATTAGTGTTCGTTAGAGTTTGAAAACACTATTGTATAGGGTTTTAGATAATGTGGAAAAGGATATAGCTGTTATTTCCACATCAATACACAGCGCTAAATTGGTTTTGTACTACAAAATGCATCATCGATTTATACAACATTAGGTGAATGGGTAAATGAAACATATCTATCTTAAAAGCTTGTTAGCAACGTCTGTTTTTTTAGCTGTAGGTTGTACATCAACCTCTGATCCTGTTAATGAGTTCGTTAACAACAAGGAAACGGGTGAAGCTTTATTAACGCCAGTAGCAGTTACAGCAAGTAGCCACGATGGTAACGGCCCTGACCGTTTATTGGACCAAGATCTTACAACGCGTTGGTCTTCAGCGGGTGACGGTGAATGGGCAATGTTGGACTTTGGTTCTGTTCAAGAATTTGATGCCGTTCAAGCTGCATTTAGTAAAGGTAACCAGCGTCAGTCTAAATTTGATATCCAAATGAGTGTTGATGGTGAAAACTGGACAACTGTACTCGAAAGCCAAATGAGCTCGGGTAAAGCCCTTGGTCTAGAGCGTTTTCAGTTTGAGCCTGCGGTAAATGCACGTTACGTAAAATATGTTGGACACGGCAATACTAAAAATGGTTGGAACAGTGTTACTGAACTAGCTGCCGTGAATTGCGACATTAACGCTTGTCCCTCAAGCCACATCATTACGTCAGCAGTCGTTGCTGCAGAAGCATCAATGATTGCAGAAATGAAAGCGGCAGAGAAAGCGTATAAAGAATCGCGTAAAAACCTTCGTTCAGGTGATTTTGGTGCGCCAGCAGTATACCCATGTGATACTACGGTAAATTGTTCGCGTAGTGAGCTTCCGCCAACACCAAGTTTGCCAGCAACCCCGCTAGCAGGTAACGCACCGAGCGAAAACTTTGATTTGTCATACTGGTACCTATCTCAGCCTTTTGACCATGATAAAAATGAACGTCCAGACGACGTGTCTGAATGGAACTTAGCAAACGGTTACCAACACCCTGAGATTTTCTACACCGCTGATGATGGTGGTCTAGTATTCAAATCTTACGTGAAAGGTGTTCGTACCTCTAAAAACACCAAGTATGCTCGTACCGAGCTTCGTGAGATGCTACGTCGCGGTAACATGTCACATAGCACTAAAGGTGTGAACAAAAACAACTGGGTATTCTCAAGTGCTCCTGAAGCAGACTTAAAAGCGGCTGGCGGTATTGATGGCGTGTTAGAAGCAACCCTAAAAATTGACCACGCTACGACTACCGGTAAAGCTAATGAAGTAGGTCGCTTTATCATTGGTCAAATCCACGACCAAAACGATGAGCCAATTCGTTTGTACTACCGTAAACTACCAAATCAAGCAACAGGTGCTGTTTACTTTGCACATGAAAGCCAAGATGCCACAAAAGAGGATTTTTATCCGCTAGTGGGTGGCTTGACAGCTGAAGTGGGTGAGGATGGTATCGCTCTAGGTGAGATCTTCAGCTACCGTATCGAAGTGGTTGGCAACATGATGACAGTTAGTGTTATGCGTGAAGGCAAAGAAGACGCTGTTCAGGTAGTTGACATGAGTGACAGTGGCTACGATGTTGGCGGCAAGTACATGTACTTTAAAGCTGGTGTTTATAATCAAAACATCTCTGGTGACTTAGACGATTACGCTCAAGCTACCTTCTACAAGCTTGAAGCCTCTCATGATACTTACACAGAGAAATAAGCTTTAGTTATCACTCTGTTTGTAAAATAAAGAACCCCGCTTAGAGCGGGGTTTTTCTTTATTAGGATGCTAAATTTAGCGGCTTTCTTAGCAACTTTTCTTCGTTAAGTGAGCTTGCTCTTTCCTCCTCTTTCTCCTTCTGCTGCAATCAAGGAACAAGCTATTCCAGCAAGCCGCTCAGAACTCGGTGGAGCAATAAGTATTAACGACTAGCTAGACTAAGCTTCAGTTGCCGCTTATTTTTTTGCTTTATATTCAATGTTTAAGTAGTCAAAGACAAAGCCCATTAACCATAAAGGGCCAATCAGTAAGTATTGAATGTCTTCAAAAAATGAGGGCTTTTTCCCTTCAATTTTATGGCCAATAAACTGGCCAATCCAGGCCACTACAAATATCCAGATACTGCATTGCCAAAGTGGAATTGGGCTTAATGTACTGATCAAATCGCATAACAGAAAACACGACAGGGTGAATAAGGCCATCGCCAGCGCGAGAGCTTTGGATAAGCGTAAGTAAAACCAATGAATAGGCAGAGCTAAAAGGCTGGCGGCATTTATCCAAGGGGAAAGTTGTTGGTCACTGACAACTGCTGATAAAGGCAGAGACCATAAAAGGCCAACAATACTGAAATAGATAGCAGGCACCATAAACCAATGAATGGCTTTGTTGGTTGGGTTTTTATGGCTAACGGCATATTCATTAAACCATTGCTGCACGGGTTTTGGCATAACTTGGCATCCTGCTAAGTGTTAACAGTTTGTTACCATAACAGTTGCAGCTCTGACCAGTTAGCCGAAGGCTAGAACTTGAGATCAAGATCTCATGTGGCAATGGAGAAGCGTATACCGTGGCCAAGTAATTAGTCTTGGTCGAGGTGTTTTAGTTGTTTTATAAAGCTATCTATCGCTTTATCGTCATGCACCGAAAACTGGTATTTATTGTGAAAAAATACACTAAGATCCAATTGTTGGTTACTGAGCACAATGGTGTAACCATCCCAATCGGAGCTAGCCCGCAAACCTTGATAAAGGTAACTTTCACCTTGCTTTATGCCTAAGCGGGTAATTTTTTCATATACTCGAAGCGCTAGGTTTACATCAACAACGCGTTGCATCACTTTCCCCTAAAATGTTTAGCATGGTTTAGTCAAACTGCTTATCTACGCCACAGCTTTGTTCATCGCAACGGGCTTTGCCAGTTAACAAACGCGATATTTTGAAGCGATTTTTAGCAAACACCAAATAGGCTTTGTCAGATACTCCACGCAACAGCGGGGTGCGTAGCAGTTGTATCCATGGCTTTTGATTCACCAGCCCCCAAGCTTGAGCGGTAACATCTAAGCCTAGTAACAAAGTCCCTGTTTCGGTTTCTGCATGCAGTATATCGCTGGCTTCTGTTCGGTCGATGTGTGGAAATTTGTCGGTAAACTCAGCTTGGTTGATGTCTTGTAACTCTATTAGCTCTCGGTGATCAAAAAACTTAAGTTGACGCATTTCTTCTACACATAAAGGGCATTGGCCATCATAAAAAATTCGTAATTGCATAAGTACTCCGGTTTATTGATAGGCAAGTATTAGTAGGTGAGTGCTCACCACTACGCAGGTTAAAATTAAGCGTAAACGTTGGTAAGACGGACTAAAGCGGCTAGGTGGTTGGCTATGCCATTCACGGTAATAAATAATTATATAAGCACCGACCAGTAAAATGAGTGCACTGCTGGTGGAATTTAGCATTAAACATACAAAGCTGAGCACACTCAGTAGGTTGCTAATAATCAGTTGCTTACTGCTATGGCTTTCGCCGTTTAATGCTTGTGCCCACAAGCTTCCGCAAAGGAAGCTTAAGATGACAGCGCTATATCCAACAAACAATTGCTGAGGGCTGTGTGTGAACAACTTTATTTGCATTAGTGTGGCCAAACATAAAGCGATGAAAACACTTAAGCCTGCGTATCCTAAAAAAGTGATTGTGCGCTGTAGTTTGTCCAAAATACCGTCCTTAACGATTTACTACTTTATTAAACGTAGTAAGCAGGCATTTGGATCGACCTTGTTAAACGTGCAAGCTTAGTGGGGTATATGGTTATAACTAAGCAAAGCCTTAGGTACCCGATTTATCCAAGGGGAGTACATTGCAAAACAGCTCTCGCTCGTATTGTTTTTCTAGGTGATCACGCCAATTGCGTTTCTGAATGGGAACCAAATAAAAGGTTTCACGGCTAGTGTCGGTAACAAACGCCATACCATGAGGCATGAGTTCATAGTGAATATCGTGCACAAAACCCAGAGAAAAGCTTTGGCGGCCAGTAAGGTGGTTAATGTCTTCTCGCGACAAACAAACCCCTTTTTTGTCTTCGGCGAAACGGTCGCATAACCATTCTGAAAACTGTTTAGCGCTGATCATAGTCATTGCAAGCGCCTCCTAAATATTGAGTATTTTTTAGTCAGTTGAATAGTTAAGGTATAGCAGATGAAACAGCCTTTTTTTTATAAGTATTTATGTCAGTTTGTTTTTTTTGCTGTAAATGACGAGATAAAACAGAGGCTTACTATTTAGAGGGAATGCAGTAAATGCATCCCCTCTGAGTAATGCTAGAAGTTAGCTAAGAAGAATGGAATCAATAAGGCATTCACCAAGTCAATGAAGAAGGCACAGACCAAAGGCACAATAATAAAGGCGAGGTGTGAGTTACCATAGCGCTGCGATACCGCTGACATATTTGCCATTGCAGTAGGCGTAGAGCCTAGCGATATACCACCAAAGCCTGAACAAATTACTGCTGCGTCGTAGCTTTTGCCCATTGCTGGGAATACGATGAAAATGTTCACTAGAATGGCAATCACAAACTGGGCGCTGAGGATGGCAAAAATAGGACCCGCTAAATCAATCAGCGTCCACAATTGCATGCTCATTAGCGACATCGCTAAAAAAGTACCTAGGGAAATATCGGCAATTAATGCAATGGCTGGTTTACGGGTTGGCCATTGGGTACCCGTTATACGCGGCAGCGAAGACGGTACCAAGTTTGTCATTACAATACCGGCAAATAAACAGGTTACAAATAGCGGTAGCTGTAAGCCCACGTTGGCAATGATTTCATTCAGTATGAAGCCTAAAATAACACAGATATGAATCGCTAAAATGGCATCTAAAAAGTCAAAGCCAGTGATCCCTTTATCTTTGTTTTCTTCTGCCACACCAACATCTAACGGCTCATCTTTTTTAGGGCTTAGGTTATGTCGGTTCACTAAGAACTGGGCAATTGGGCCACCCATTAAACTGGCAAGTATTAGTCCGAAGGTTGCACTGGCAATACCAATTTCCATGGCGTTTGTTACGCCAAAATCCTCGGCAATTCGTGGTGCCCATGCAATGGCTGTACCGTGTCCACCAATTAGCGATACACTTCCTCCTAAGAGGCCCACGGCAGAGTCTAGACCGAAAATTTTCGCCACAGTGATACCGGTGAGATTTTGAAGAATCATGTAACCAATGGTAATGCCGAGTAAAATCACTAAGGGCATCCCACCTTTTAGCAAATCTTTTAAACTGGAGTTGATACCAATGGTGGTGAAGAAGTAGACCAGCAAAATATCGCGAGCGATTAAGGTGAACTCAATCTCTACCGAGGTGAGGGCGTAAATAAGACCAATGATTACCGAGAACAAAATGCCTCCGGTAACCGGTTCAGGAATACTGAACTCTCTTAAAAAATTAACCGCTCTGTTAATTCGTCGGCCAATAAACAACACCAATATGCCGATGGTGGCGGTAAAAAAGGAGTCAAATACTAAAACTCCGTCATTGAACTCAATGCCCATACAATTTCCTATTAGCTAAGTGTTATTAAGCAAGCTGGGCTTGCTGAGTAGGATCCATCCTACTTAGGGTGATAAGTGGCGAAATAGTTGCAGTGAATGCTGCGAATATTTCGCCATTTAGTGTAGAGATAGTTCTAATCAGAGTAAACCAAGGTATGTAAACGCATTAGGTCGTGGGGCTTTGATGAGGTTTGTTGCTTGGAGAAAAGCCTAAGGAAATAAAATTATTCTGCAGAGCTTGTTAGTATCAAAGGGCTATTTATAGGCTGTTAATCTCGCCAATTATGTTTTTTTAGGAACTAATCCTGCCAAATTCGCATTTATCACTTCTGTCATAAACTAAAGATAGACCATTTAGCTTGGCTTGCGATAGAGTCGGTGTTCAGTTTGTAAAGGTAAGCAATAATGCGACGCATCATTTTGATTATGGCGGCGTTGATTACTGTTGCTACATGGAAGTTTTACAGTAACGACGCTGCTGATTCGGCAGCCACTCCGAATAAACCCGTTACCGTAGAAGTGGTGACCATAGAGAAAGGCCAGCTGCGCGAACAAGTGCATTTGTTAGGCAATGTATTCTCCGCAAGCTCGGTGAATATTAACCCTGAGGTTGATGGCCGTATTGCCACTGTGGCGGTTAAATCTAGCCAAGCAGTTAGCAAAGGCCAGTTATTGGTGCAGCTTGATAACCGCCATCAACAGGCGGTGTTACAGCGTGAACAAGCCCGTTTAGACGACATACTTCGCCAACATAAAAACTTACTACAACTGTTACCCAAAGGTGCCACTACTCAGGCTGAAGTAGATCGTTATGAGTCACAAGTAGCGATGCAGCAAGCTGAGTTAGCGATTGCCACAGCGGCTTTGCAAGATAGAGCTATTCGAGCGCCTTTTAGCGGCAAACTGGGGTTAGTTGACTTAAGCCCCGGCCAATTGGTGAATACCGACACCACTCTTACGACGTTAGATAATGCTGATACTTTACGCCTCAATGTACCGGTGGCAGCCCGCTATTTAGGGCGAGTTGCCGTCGGCCAACAAGCGCAAGTGCATCAAGCTGGGCTTCAACATCAAGTGTTTGATGCCACGGTGAGTAGTATTGATAGCCGAGTGCGTGGCGAAAGCCTCAATGTTTACATTCAGTTGTCTATTGATAATCAACAAGCGGGTTTGGCACCGGGGGCTCTGGTTACGGGTGAGTTAGCTCTAAACGCTCCAGAGCGTTTACTGCTGCCCTTGCAAGCGGTGGCCTACGACGGTGATCGCCGTTTTGCTTACCGAATAAACCAGCAGCAGGTGGACAAAGTTGAATTAGAACTGGGCGTGCGTGGCAATAATGTAGTGGAAGTACTGAGTGGTTTGGAAGCGGGCGATAAAGTGGTGTATCGCGGATTAGTGAAGCTTCACGATGGGATTGAGGTTGACGTACTAAACTAATGAAAATTTCAGACCTGTCGATGTATCGCCCGGTAGCGGCGATAGTACTAAGCATATTATTGATGTTATTTGGGGTTGTTGGCTACAGCCAACTGCCGGTGCGCGAAATGCCCGACATTGAAAGCCCTGTGGTCTCTATTGGTACGCCATATCGCGGTAGTGCTTCTTCCATCGTAGAATCGCAAATCACCAACCCGATAGAAGATGAACTTAGCGGCATTGATGGTATTGATTACATCTGGTCTTCGTCTTGGGATGGCTGGTCTGGCATTACTATCACCTTCAAGCAAGGCTCTGACATGCTGGCGGCGGTGAGCGATGTGCGAGATGCGGTAAGCCGTGCGCGTAATCGTCTGCCTGATGACGTAGATGAACCGGTGGTGCGTAAAAACGACAGTGAAGAAGCGCCATTTATGTGGCTAAATCTTACCGCTACCTTGCAAGATCGCGTTGAGTTAAGTGACTTTGCCGAACGGATACTGATTGAACGTTTAAGCCTACTGCCCGGAGTGAGTGCGGTAAATACCTCTGGTTTGGTTGAGCGGGTAATGTACGTGGAGTTAGATTCCATTGCGATGGCTGGGCGCGGGCTCACCACCAATGATGTTATTGATGCGCTTAATCGAGAAAACCTGCAGTTGCCGGCCGGTTACGTTCGAAATGATAGCCTAAATATTGTGGTGCGCATGGAGCGCATGTATCAGCAAGCCGACGATTTTGCTGAGCTACAAATTGCTAACCTTAATGGCGACAGCGTTACCCTCGATGATATCGCCCACATCTACATTGGCGCTAAAAAAGACACCACTACCTTTAAAAGCAACGGCGTAGACAGCATGGGTTTGGGCATTGTTGCTATGTCTAAAGCTAACCCTTTGGAAGTGGCTGATACAGTTAACAAAGAACTGGCTTCTTTGCAGCGTTTTTTGCCTGAAGGCGCTGAGTTAAGTGTTGATTACGATAGCACTATTTTTATCCGCCAGGCGATTAACGAGGTGTATTCAACCCTAGCGATTTGTGCCTTATTAGTGGTGGCAGTGTTGTATTTATTTTTGGGGCGACTAAGCGCCACCATTATTCCTGCGGTAACCGTACCAGTATCTTTAGTGGCTGCCTTCTCGGTGGCTTATATGCTGGGTTACAGCATTAACTTAGTGACTCTGATGGCCCTCATTTTAGCCATTGGTTTGGTGGTGGATGATGCGATTGTGGTGGTGGAGAATATCATTCGCCATAGAGCTGCGGGCGCACCGCCTTTGGTTGCGGCGTTTCGCGGTGCAAAAGAGCTAAATTTTGCTGTTATTGCTACCACCGTTGTATTGGTCATGGTGTTTTTGCCGCTGGTATTTATGCAGGGAAAAATTGGCGACTTGTTTAGCGAATTTGCGGTGTTGCTGTCGGCTGCGGTGATTTTCTCTTCTTTAGTGGCGCTGACTCTTGCACCCGTAATGGCGGGTAAGCTATTTGAGAAAGATCCCACTAAGGTGACTTGGCTCAATCGCTCAGTAGGCCGAGCAATGACAGCGCTGCAGAACAGGTATGCGGCTTTGTTGGAAAAAGTGGTGCATTTTAAAGTGAGCGCTGTGCTGGTGGTTGTGGCGTGTATGGCCCTGCTTGTGTGGGCTTATCAGCAGCAAAATCCGGCCTTTGCACCTAAAGAAGACCGCGGGGTTGTTAACGTATATGTTGGTGGCGTGGAGGCGACCAGTTACGATCGCATGGTAGAAAGCATGGCGCAAATTGAGCAGCGCTTATTGCCTATGATGGATCAAGACGGCCCTATCGACACCCTTAATTATTCTGCCCCTGCTTTTGGCAGTTGGGCCGACCACCAGGGCTTTTTCATTGTTCGCTTAAAAGATTGGAGCCAGCGAACTCAAAATGCCGCTGAAGTAGTAGAGATGATCCGCGATGCTGCTCATGATGTCAGTGACGTAAAAGTCTACCCCTATCAACCCGGTTTTGGCGGTGGAATGGGCGAGCCAGTGCAATTTGTATTACAGGGCGATGATTATGAAAGTCTTTATCAATACGCACAAATGCTAGAGAAAGAAGCCAACGATAGCGGTTTAATGCACGGGGTTCAGCTTGATTACAATCCCACTACGCCGGAGATACTGCTACAGGTAAATCGCTTAGCTGCCCGCGAGTTGGGTATTAGTATCGACGATATTGCTAGCACCTTAGAAGTACTGCTTGGAGGACGAGCTCAAACCCGATTCGAAGAGTTTGGCGAAGAGTATGACGTTTACTTAAAGGCCGATGAAAGCCAGTTCCAATCGCCCAGTGATTTGAGCAAGGTGTATCTGCGCAGTGCCAGTGGCGCCTTGGTGTCTTTAGACACCTTGGTGGAAGCGAATGATGTGGCATCTGCTCGAGGCTTGTTTCATTATCAACGGAAAAAGTCGATAAACCTTAAAGCTAACTTAAGTGACGATGTGAGCTTGGGCGAAGCACTGAGCTTTTTGAACCAGGTTTCTAGCGAAATTTTGCCTAGCGGCTATACCGTAGATTACGCTGGAGAATCAAAAGAGTTTTACGATAACCAGCGAGAAATTTGGTTGTTGTTTGCCATGGCTTTATTGGTTTGTTATTTGGTGTTAGCGGCGCAGTTTGAAAGCTTTATTAGCCCCGCCATTGTCATGCTAACCGTACCTCTGGGGCTGCTAGGAGGATTGCTCGGCATCCTTATTACTGGTGAAACTTTTAATATATATAGCCAGTTAGGTTTATTAATGCTTATAGGTATGGCAACCAAAAACGGTATTTTAATTGTAGAGTTTGCCAATCAATTACGCGACCAAGGTTTGGCAGTGAAAGAGGCCATTATTAAAGCGTCTACCAATCGCTTACGGCCGATTATTATGACGGCCATGACCACCTTGCTAGGTGCGGTGCCTATGTTGCTTGCCACTGGCGCTGGTTCGGAAACCCGCTTTGCGATTGGTATTGTAATATTTAGTGGCATGTTACTGGCCACTTTTGTGACGCTGTTTGTGGTACCGTGTTTGTATCATTTATTGGGGGGCTTAAGTGGCTCACCGGAAGCGCGTGCCGAACAACTTAATCAACAGTTACAAGGAAATAGCGCAATATCAAATCGCGACAACAGATGTGAGAACTAATGCGAAAAATGGATAAAAAACGCGATAAGGATATCGTGGCGGCTTTAACCACGGTGTGCGAAGCGGCTAAGCTAGATAACGCGGATTTTAGTTGGATTAGCCATCAAGTAAACTATCAGCGCTTTCCCGATAGTTTAGAAGTGCAGTGTGTTTACGCTCACCAAGGTGCACTGCAGAGTGCGGAGCGGGTGGGTGAACTGAAGAAGATTATCGAGCAAATTAACCTAGAGTTAAATGCTAAAGGTATTCAGTTGAATAACCTTAAACGACAAGTTCGTTTTAGTAGCGAAGAATAGAGATTAGTCGCTACTAAAACAGCGCGAGATTATTCGCCTTCTTGCTCTGGCCATATTTGCTCTTCAGCTGGCGTTTCTGGCTTTTCGTCGGCCGCTTTTACGCGAATTTTGTTACCCGCTTGCTTAGTGCCGTTGAGTGCGTCAATCGCTGCTTGAGCAGCGCTATCGTCGGCCATTTCAACAAAGCCAAAACCTTTTGATTTGCCACTTTCTTGGTCCATCACTAAGTCGCAACTCTGTACTTCTCCGTGGGCTTCAAATAAGGCTAACAACTCGGTTTCGGTAATGGTGCGAGCTAGGTTGCGGACTAATAATTTCATGGTGTACCCATTGTTGGCGGAGAAAAAAAAGGGCGGCGATTGTGCCACATCATCTTGAGGCTTACCACCGGAAATCAGCTATTCAATAGCTTTTATTTTATATCACTCATTGTTACGCAATTTTACGTAAAAAGCTCGCGACATTTGCTTTACTCTTACTGCTTATCTGTTGCATTAAGCTAAAGCTTGGTTGGTCTAGATGGTATTGATTAGCGAGCTGCTCTAGCAGACAGTTCCATAGCTTGGCTGTCATTTCTGAATCGGCTAACGCTCGGTGAAATACACCGTCGTTCTCAATATTGTTGTAAGCCACTAAACTCCCCAATTTATGGTTGGGGGCGTCGGGAAATAAACGGCGTGACAGCAACATAGAGCAGGCAAATTGGCCTTGAAGTGTTCGGCCTATTTGGGCAAATTCGGCCTCTAAAAAACGTTGATCAAATGAGGCGTTGTGCGCCACAAGGTTATGAGACCCCACAAATTGATAGAAACGTTCCATCACCTCTTCACAAGGCGGGGCGTCGCGTAACATGGTATTACTAATGCCAGTGTAGTTTTCAATAAACGAGTTAACCCTAAACCCCGGGTTCATTAATTCTTGAAAGCGCTGAGTGGCTTGACCATTTTCTAGCAGTACTGCGCCAATTTCTATCGCTCGGTCACCTTGGTTCGGTGACAGCCCAGTGGTTTCGAAATCGAGAACAATAACAGTATTAGCGGGTGAAGAAGGGTTCAAAGGCCATATTCTTTTTAAGGATTACATCGAGGGGCTAATAATACCGCTGTGTGGCAACCAGGCCAAGTGTTCAACTCTTATTTGCTGGTTTTGTTTTTTTCATCTTGATGTTGAAACAGGGGGAGCTCTAAGGTGAACAATGCACCACCAATTGGGCTATCGCTAACTTGTGCGTTGCCGCCATGGTTAGCCACAATACGCTCTACAATCGATAAGCCTAAACCGTGACCGCCACTTTGCCTGCTACGGCTATCGTCTACTCGAGCAAAGGGTAAGAATATGGATTCGCGATACTGTTCTGGTACACCGATACCGTCATCATGCACTTCAAAAAATACTGACTTATTGGATAAGTAAGCGCGAATAAGGATCAGCTTTTCAGCATATTTTTGGGCATTCACTATCAGGTTATTTAAGGCGCGGCGCAGCAGTTTTTCATCTGCCATCAGCGATAAACCCACTGGACATTCGATTTGTAGTTTTAAGTTAGGACTTAGTTTAGATAAACGCTCGCACATATTGTAAAGCAGCGGGTAGGGGTTGAGCGATTCGGGGTGAATACCGGTAGCCTTAGTGAGCTGAGAAAAGGTAATTAGCTCGTGAGTAAGATCTTCCAAGCTGTCCAAATCTTCATCCATTTCTTGAATGTGCTCATGCATGGTTTGCATATCGGTAATTGAACGGGTCATGTCCAAGGCAAAACGCAGATTGTTTATCGGCGTCTTTAGCTCGTGTGAGGCAGCCATTGTCATGGCGTCTTGTTCTTGAATTAGCGTTTTAAGTTTATAGGCCATCGCATTTAGGCTGCGGGCCATGTGGTTGATTGGCGAAGGGGCTTTTTCGTTTGCGCTTACATCAAAGTTACCTTCACCCAAAGATTTGGTCACCTTAGCAAGGCGGTAGGTATGGCGAGTAATCGAGAACGAGAACCACATTACCGTTGCGGCTAAACACCCTCCAATAAGAGCAACCATATACCAGAATAACCAATCGCCGTGGTCAATAAACTCTTCATCGAGATCTAGCTCCAACACTTGTTGATTTGGCCATTGGTAAAAAAGGGTGATGTCGTCATCATCCAAAAAGTTAGAGTGTACGGCAATATGTTGGCCATGCCGCATAACATGTAACCGTTTTTCGGCGTCCATATCAGTGATGGGATAAATGCGAATAAAGAAAGGGAATTCTTCTTGGTAGCGAGTGAGTACTGCGTCTACATCTGGGTTTTCGGCGTGTAATAAGTCGCGTTCTAACAAGTAATATATTGGTAGGGTAATTGTGCCTATTTGGTCTCGCTCAATTTGTTGAACTCGCTCTTCAATGATGACCCCATAAATAAAAGTGGCCGCCACAATAGCAAACACCGACGACAAGAATAATCGTAGAAATAGCGTAATCATGGTTGCGTTGCTGACCTAAGCGGCTTTAACAAATAAATAGCCTTTACCACGTACCGACTTAATGTAGCGGTAGGGCGGGGTATTGTCGTTAAGCTTTTTGCGAATAGTGGATACACGCATATCGAGTGAGCGATCTAATCCATCGTAGTCAATGCCGCGCATTTCTTTAAATAATACGTCGCGAGGTAATACATGGCCAGCGTTGTCCATTAAGAAATAAAGCAAATCAAACTCTGCGTCAGTAAGCTCTAATAATTGTTCGCCTAACCAAATACGGCGTTGGGTTTTGTCGGCATCTAAGTCTTGGCAAATAATTCGGTGAGCATTGCGCGGTTGTTCAGCTTGATTAGTGTGCTGATTGTCTAATGCTGAAGTGCGGTCACTGCGGCGCAGCGCCGAGCGTAAGCGCGCAAGCAAAACATGCGGGCGTAATGGTTTACTTAAAAAGTCATCCACGCCCAAATTCAACGCCGACACTTCGGTTACATCGTCGCCTTGGGCGGTAACCATAAGAATAGGGCCGGAATAAAAGTCACGCACTACTTGGCATACTTGAATGCCATCCATACCTGGTAGCATTAAATCTAACAATACGGCATCGGGGGAATGTTTAGCGATAAGCGCGGGTGCTTGGTCTCCACGCTCACTAGAAATAACTTCAAAACCTTCACTACGCAAAAATGTTGCCACCAACTGTTGTTGACGTGAATCATCCTCGATTAATACGATTCTTTTATGTTCTTGGCTCAATTTGTTTCCCTGCATAGACAACTCCCCTAGCTGGCTCATTTTAGAGAGCGCCTAAGACGATGCAATTACCTCTTACAAAAATACGACAAATATCATTTAATTGTAAATTTTACCTCACGATCTGGTTAAGGATTCTGTGAAAGATTGACTATCCCTGACGAAAGACTGACTGATTGAGAATTTGTCGCATTTTACAATCTTCTCAACAACTGATTGAGCGATGAGCGCTAATCGCTTTCGCTAGCGTTATATAGGACAGGGAACAGGATGAAAAAATCTCAACAGGCCGTTTCAATAGCTGCCGCTATCACTACTTTATTAGGCGCAGTTAGCCATGCAAATGCCACGGGTTACATTGATGATGAATCAGGGTTTGGCTTCGAACTGCTATTAGGCGCTACCGTAGGCCAACAGCAATCGCAGTTTGATACTGATGATGACAACGCCACTACTGCAGATTTAAACAACTCAGGGAATAAAAGTTCTGGTGTAGGCCCAGCCGTGTTAGGTGAACTTAATTATACTTTTGCCAACCGAAAAACTCAGATTTTCTTAGGTCAACAAGATGAAAACATTGTTCGAGGTCAAGACCAAATTGAGCTAGGCATAACCCAAATGGTGGGTGAGTACTCAGAGCTTGAATTAGCCTACTTTCCGCGTATTCCGGGTTTTAGTGAAACTTGGCAAGACCCATATTTAACTGGCTCTGCACGTCAAAAAACCGATGCCGATAGCAGCGGCTTTAGAATGGCTTGGCGCTATATTTTTGATACTCCAGTTACTTTACGTTATGGCTTTGCTAAAGCGGATATTGAAAACGAACGCAGTGGCGTGGCCTTTGGTTTAGATGCGGCCGAGCAACAGTTAATGCAGCGTGACGGTTCGTATCATCGATTGGCGGCTGAGGTCATGGTTTATGACGAAGGCGGGTTAATGATTACCCCACAATTGACTTACACCAAAGCAGATACTGACGGTGATGCGATGGCGTTTGATGGCTATGGTGTTGGCCTAGAAGCCACTTATTCATTTGCTGAGCGCCACTTTACCAGTTTATTTATGAATTACGCCAAGCGCGATTATAAAGGGCGGAACCCGATTTTTAGTCAAACTCAAGATGATGATGATGTTGGTATAAATGCCATTTATGGCTATATGCGCCCCTTTGATTTTGATAATAGCTCGCTGTATGTGATGGCGTCTTACGAGAAAGGCAGTAGTAACATTTCGTTTTACGAGAGTAAGTCTTTAGGCATGTTAGTGGGTGTTGCTTACGAGTTTTAGGGCTCAAGGCTTAAGGAGGTTTGCTATGTCGGTGTCTATGAGCATAAGAGTATTGGTGCTGTTGGCGTTATCGAGCATGTTTGTAGCTAACGTTGCTTTAGCTGCGCATCAATCTAGAACGGTAATTTACCAAATAGAAGTGGAGGGGGATGTGGTTGGTAGTTATCAACTTACACGAATGGTTAACGATTTGCAGCCAACCGCGATGACTATTCAAGAGCAAGTGAATCTCGATTTTAGCTTTTTATGGTTTAACGAACAGTATCAACGAAACGGTAAAGTAATGTTGGAAGGCGGAAAGCTAAAGCACTTCGCCTATAAGGTCAGCGATGAGGAGGCGCAATACCTGATTTTTGGTAGTGATAAGCTTGAACAAGGTTTACACATTAATGCCGTAGAGCACAAGGCTGAGCAGAACCCCACTAGGGTAAAACAGCTGGCGAAGTCTATTGACCGCAAAGGGGCGGATAGTGGGATCCCATTAGCATTAAGTGCTTTTTCTGATGCACCTGATGCGATTGTTCAGCAAATTGATTTTGATACTGATTCCGCCAGTTTAGCAGATCACTTAGTTACATCCATTGACCACAAAAATACTCATACCCTGAAAGTACTGGATTTAGATGAATTCGATATCATCTCATATCAGGTTAAATACTTAGGTGAAAAACCCTTAAGTGCCGCTAAGCGAGTATATGTTAGCCATGGTTTTGAGTTAGCGAATAATACCTCGAATACTGAAATTTGGGTGAGTAAAGATAAGTTGGGGGCGTTTATCGTTGAGCAGTCAGGGGTTAATGACGGCGACAGTTTTAAAGTGAATATGCAGCAGTATTTGTTTTAGACCCACTTAATGAGTGACGACTTTAATTAACAAAATACATTTTATTTATAAAAAGAATGATGCTAGCACTTTGCTATCGTTATTCTTTTTGTTTTTATCATTTCTAAAAGCGTGATTGAAAGCGCTATCGCATCACTTTCTTCCTGAATTAACGCAATATTTTAACTTTTACTAACAAATCTAATAATTATTTGGTTATTATAGCCAAAAAATAATAACACATTAGTAATATCAATTAATTAGCACAAATTAGGAAGCGTTAACATGGAAGACTATAAACCGCAAAATAATCCTTTTAGCTTTAATGGAAGAGCCGGAGAGTTCTTTGGTATTTGGATTGTAAATGTACTTCTCACCATTCTTACTCTAGGCATATATTCCGCCTGGGCTAAGGTTCGTAACAAGCAATATTTTTATGGCAACACCGAGCTAGCCGGAGAAAACTTTGAGTATTTGGCTAAGCCTTTACAGATTCTTATTGGTCGAGTTATTGCACTGGTATGTGTGATTGCTTGGGTAGCGTTGCCGGCTGTGAGCGAAGCCGCTAGCGCAATACTGGGCTTGGCGTTTGTGGCCCTAATGCCGGTATTAATGGTGAAAAACTTGCGCTTTGACTCTAGAGTCACTCGCTATCGTAATGTGCGCTTTGATTTTGCCGGCTCTTACGGTGAGGCTTACAAAACGTTTTTAGTATTGCCGTTTGTTTACATGCTGAGTTTTATCTTAATTTTAGTTGTCGTAAGTTACGTATTTACACTTATTTCTAGCGTATTGGGCGGCATTATTAGTGTGGTGTTGTTTGGTTTAGGCATTACCTATGTAAATGCAATGATTGCTACTCAAATGAGCACTTACATTCTAAACAATTACCGCTGGGGTAACTTACAGTTTGCTGCCGACATCGACTCGCGTGCAGTATTCAAAATATTCTTAAAAGTAGCCGCTATGGGTTTAGGTGGATTTATTGGCTTAATGCTAATACTTGCTTTGATTGCATTTGTTGCCTTTAGTACTGACCTAGGCCAAATAGCCATGATGTTTGCCAATATAGGCGAGGGTGGCATGCAAGACTTAGCTTCTAAAGGATTAATCTTTGGTGTTATTGGCGTTATATATTTGAGCTTTTTCTTACTTGGTTGGTTTGTTACTGCTTATTTACAAGCATGCATAAGAAACTATCAATTCGGCCAAACTGATTTAGAAAGCAAGCTATATATGGATTCAAACGTTAAACCAATGGCTTTTTTAGGGGTGATGTTAAGCAATATGCTGCTCACTGTTTTTTCACTCGGTTTAGCTATTCCGTTGGCTAAAGTCCGTATGGCTAATTTTATGGCCGATGCTACTGCGGTAATGGGCGAAATTGACACGGTGGCTAACCAAAACCAAGTGAGTGATAGTACTACGGCTATTTCTGATGAAGTGGCCGACGCCTTTAGTATTGAGGTGGGTGTTATTTAAGCCATATGAATTTTAAGGGCAAAGTATTTGTAGCCAATGGCTCTTTGTCTAGAGCAGCGCGTTTGCACTGCTCTGACGAGGGCTGGTTAGAACTGAGTGATGAACAGGGGGCTACCCGTGCTAGGTTTGATGATCTGGAGATTTCAGCCGCGATCGGCAATCAGCCGCGAGCTATTAGTTTCAGTAACGGTGATCGCTTTGTTGCGGATCAGCCATTGGAATTAAATGCTTGGTTAGACAAGCACGGCCAATCATCGCTGCTTAAAAGCTTTGAGAAAAACTTTTTGGTTATTGCTGTGGCCATTTTGGTCAGTGCCATGGTGGTATACGTGAGCATAGAGCAAGGCTTGCCTCGCTTGTCTCAGTCTTTAGCAAAACACATTCCCGATGTGGTTGCGGTGGAGCTCGAAGAACGAACGTTAGAGCAGCTCGAATCTGTAGGCTTTGAACCCACCGAGATTGATACAGAAACTCAGCAGCTTATTCAGGGTAGTTTCCAGCAGTTGGTTAGCGGTATTAACGACTTACACCCAAGCCCGCAATTGCTGTTCTACAAACTGTCCGACCAAGCTAACGCTTTTGCGTTGGCGAATGGTTCCATCATAGTGACCGATAAATTGGTCGAATTAATGCAACAACCTGAACAGTTGAATGGCATATTACTGCACGAACTCGCTCATGTTGCACATAACGATGTAATGGCAGGGTTAGTGCGTTCGGCACTTGTTAGTACCGCTGTGGTTTTGCTGGTAGGTGACAGCAGCTTGCTGGTGGATGGCTTGGTGAGCGCAGCAGTGTTAGGACTAAGTATGGGATATTCCAGAGAAGCAGAAGCAAGCGCAGATCTTTTTGCCTGCCAATGGAGCCAAAAACTGGGCTTATCTGAACAGCACTTGTTAAGTGGCTACCAACATCTTTTTGAGTATGTCGAAGCAGATATTCCCTCCTGGATAAGCAGCCATCCAGGCGATGAAGAGCGGCTAGAGCAGTTAATTCAGTGTTCAACCGCTATTGATTAAAGGTTACTTATTAGCGTCAAATTAAGAAAATAAAAAGCCGAAGTTACTCTTCGGCTTTTTTGTTATTAACGTGTAATCCGCTTAGCGGCGGCATTAAGTGCTTTTTCTACTGGTTGCCTTCCGGTGGTGATGTTAGTTAGTGTGGTTGCCATCGCAGCCCAAAACTTACCCATGGCGGCAGCGTTTGGCATGGGTTCACCTTGGGCTGCACTTGCGTAAACCGCTTGAACTTTAGGGTCGTTTGCGAGTTCTTTTTCTAGTTCGAGGTTAGCCATTGCGCCAATGTCGCCACTGCTGAAGAGCAAACGTTGGTTTTCTACCGTCATTAGGTAATAGTTTAAAAACTCGTCCACTAGGGCTGGGTGTTTAGTGGCGCTATTGACCACCGCGCTCCAAATGCCAACAAAGGCTTTTGCTGGTTTACCGTTCACGCTAGGGAGTGGAGCAACCCCAAAATCCATCCCTACACTGTTAAGCTCATCCCAATACCACGGGCCATTTATCACCATGGCCACTTCGCCTTTAATAAACTGTACATCCATAATTGAATAATCGGCGTTGCGAGGCATCACTTGCTCATCAAGCATCCGTTTTAGCAAGTTTGCGGCATACATGGCGCTAGGGTGGTTTACTCCAGTATCTTTAACGTTATAACGCTGGTTTTGTTTAGCGAAAACGTAAGCGCCGTCGGCCGCTAACAACGGCCAAGTGTAGTAGGTATTGTTGTAGTCCCACAAAATGGCCTTGGCTTTATGTTGCTCTTGTAATTGTTGATCTAATTGAAAAATCTCTTCAAAAGAAGTCGGTACTTGGCTAATTAAAGCCTTGTTATAAATAAGGCTAATGGCTTCTATTCCAATTGGGTAACCGTAGGTTTTCCCTTCTACGCTCACAGCATCCCAGGCGTAATCTACCGCAGAAGCTTTTAGTGACTCACTGGGTTTTAATTCACTGATTAATCCTGCTTTAGCCCAATCACCTATTCGGTCATGTGGCCAAAAAATAACATCAGGGCCTTCGCCATTTCGGGCTTGTATCTCAAAATTTCCGGTAATATCAACGGGGCGCTTTACTTCAACGTTTACCCCTGTATCGGTGGTAAAATCTTGCGCAATTTGTTGCATTTGAGCATGGCTTTTACCTGTCCATATGGTAATGCTAGGCGCATCGACTTGATCGGCCTTTGCGCAGGCTATACCCAGCACTAATAACGTGGCCGCGAGGCTGCTTATTCTAGTTATCATTTTTCTATTCCCTATTACTTGCGAATGTAGCATTGAGAAAATGACAGTGCTTTGCAAGCAAGCGACTTTGGGCAATTGAGGTTTATCACAATCAATCTCAGGCGTTTTTAATAAATGAGATACAAAACGTAATCACTTGTATTTCGCCTAAAAATGTCGCTTTTCTTTACATTTTTCACATAAGCGCTTCTGCTTAAATATTGAACAACTTGATTTTATTATGTTTGTCATTTTGGGTACTCGTTATGCATTAAGTCATTAGATTGATTTATCACTAGCGTGGACAACAGCGTGGCAGTGCAATGTTAATTACCTGGCTTAAGAAAGCATGGGATTGGGTATCATCACACCATGGTGTATTGAGTTCTGCTGCCACTATCATTGCGGTTGTTTTAGCGTACGTATCGCTTAAGAGTTCAGCTGACAATTTCACTAGACAACTAGATGAACAAAAGCGTGCTGCGCAGGTGGCGAATGTTGCTTATTTTGTGTCGGCTGTGAGTGATGCCATTGTTTTATCTAATACTGATGAGGCGCGCTTAGAACGTTTTATAGTCTCTCGCTCTCAACTGCTGTTTGAAAGTTTAAATTACCCTTCTTTGGTTGCCCAAGTTATTCAGTTTTTAGCAAGTAACGAGCTAGCGTATTTGTTCGACACTACACGCAGCTTTGTGAGTAAAAAGTCGCTTTCTTTGGCGGGTAAAGATTTAAGTGGAGTTCAGCTTAAAGACATTACTTTTCAAACAACCACGCTGTATTGCGTCAATCTGGAAAACAGCTATTTGGCTAAAGTGGCGTTTGATATGCCAGAGTCTAGTTACGTGAATTTTCGCAATGTTAACTTTAGTCAAAGTCTGTTTCATGGCGCGCGAGCGTATTGGGGTAACTTCAAAGACGTATCTATTGAGTTGTCTGGTACTAAAGACGAGCGCGCTGATACCTTTTCACGATCAAGTTTTATATTTTCTAATCTAAGCGGTTTACGTATCAATAAATCTAATTCACAAGCTGAGTCTTTAACTGTGAATGAGTTAAAGGCGCAGAGGCAAGTTGAGTTAGGTCAATTGTCTGAAATGCTATTTAAAACGAATACGCTTTATGGTTCGGTGATTGATGATGATTTGCGGCAATACATGAGCCAAAAGGATACGGAACAGTTTAAGCGATTAGTCGATTTAGAACACTTGCTCGTGCTCGACTCTGTGGCGAAAGCGGATTTAGTACAACGCAGAAAAGATTATAGAGAGCAGGCTAAAAAGGTAGCGCTAGAGCACAGTTGGAAAAAAGCGTGGGAAGCAAAACTTAAACGATGGTGCGAAAAATGAACAAATGGTTGATTTGTCTTTTGCCTTTCAGTGTATCGGTAAATGCTAACTGTACCTTACAGGGAGATATTTACGATGAAGGTGCGAAATTAGGTAATTTAGTTTGCCTAAATGGAAGTTTTACATCGGCGGATAAAGCCAGCCGAAGTACAACTACGCCTAATGGTGAGGGTGATCTGGTAAGCCGAAATGGCATCCATGTAAGCGCATCATTAACACCACAAACAGACAACAGTGAGCAGCATGCTTTAGGAGCAGAGCAATGAAAAAATTACCGATGTTAGTGGCTATTATTGGGCTTGCTCTTAGTTTGCCAAGCATTGCTGATTGCGTGCATGGCGGAAATGTTTACCCGGAAGGGGCGACCATTGGTAGCTATAAATGCGTAAATGGTTCTTGGGTGGGGCAATAAAAAGGGTCGTTAGGACTATTTTTAGCGTCGCTCGCAAGACGTACAACCTCGGCAGGCCGAGCGAGTGTGTTTGTCTAAACGTTCTCGTTGGGTTTTGCAGTAGGCATTTTTTAATGCGCGACGCGCAGAGAACCAATCATTGGCTTTGCTCATGATCAAGTTACCACCAAAGCGTTTAGTGAGCAGTTCTCGATATTCGTCGATAAAACCATTATCAAAATCAATCTCAAAATAGCGCAGCGCTTCTTCCATACAGGTAAAGTTTTGTATCACCGCATGTATGTCTGTTTTACTCATAAATCGCCTCTTGAACGTTAATCAAAGGCTAGCAAAGCTTTGTAGCTCACATATTGATATAACATAGCCAAGGTGCCAATTTTTGATGCTGTTAAGCGGTAGAGTCGTGGATTGATGCCTATTGGGTATGGGCGTATTTGTATACGCGTCTTCATCCTGCGGGCTTTAACTCAGTTACCGAGTGACAATTAACGTAAATAATACTAAATTGTTATCATTATGTTGCATTTTGAGGTGTGAGTGATGAAAACCATATCGGTATTATTTGCGGCTGTTTATTTAGCCGCTTGTTCCAATCAACCTATCGTTAGTTCTGCACCAACAAATATAGAACAAACCGGCGCTACAGATGACGATTTACTGGCGTCTATTCAGCAGTCTTCAGATTCGACTAAAAATTCCGGTTTAACCGCAGAGCAGCTTTATATGTGGCAAAACATGAGTTGCGGTGGTGGCCATTAAGTTTGTCTAAGCTTTAGGTTTAAGCTGATTTCTGTTGGTTTTTAAAATACTAGCGAGCTATAAAGCTAAGTCTATATTGCTCGATAGGGTTAGCCGATTAACGTTAGTGAGGTAAGGTTAAGTAAATAAATGTTGCCACTTAAAATCTTAGTATGCATTTAATGGCGGCAATTGATAACGAGCGCTACAAGTACTTCTTTCTTAGAATTTGTATGATGGCTGTGAGTAAGGCTTGAAGACATAAAATCTAGCATGGAGGTGCAGATGCCACTAAAACCTGCAATTGATCCCGAACAGTGGATTCTAGATAGCCCCAACGATCTCATTTCACTTACTAAGTGGCAGCGCACGGTAAACCTGTTAGCCAAACTGTTTGACGCTCCAGCAGGGTTTTTAGTCCAACATACTTCTTCGGGTTACCAAGTTGCTATTGCCAGTGAGCAGCAAACTAACCCTTACAACGCGGGTATGGTGGTAGAGCCAGAAGCGAATATTTTTTGCCGCAAAATAGTTGAAACTCGCCAAAGCCTTTATGTTGCTAACGCTACGATAGACCCCTGTTGGGACTCAAACCCTGAAGTGCATAAGGACGGTTTTCGGTCTTATCTCGGTGTTCCTGTGTTTTGGCCTAACGGAAAAGCCTTTGGTACCTTTTGTGTATTAGATTACCGTGAGACCAATTACGACGATACTTACTTTGAGCTGATAGAGCAGCTAAGAGATATCCTAGAAGCGGACTTGTCCTTGCTTGAATTGTACTTACAAATGCAAAAGCTGGCAGTAACCGATCCCCTTACAGAATTAAATAATCGTCGAGGTTTCAGCTCGTTAGCTCAGCAAAGGATCCTTTTGGCCAAACGAATGGGCTCACGCTTAGGTGTATTTTACTTAGATATTGATAAGTTCAAGCAAATCAACGATACCCATGGCCATGCAGTTGGAGACAATGTGTTAATTGATATGGCTAAAGCAATGCGCCATTGCGTGCGCAGCTCTGACGTTATTGGTCGAATGGGGGGCGATGAGTTTGTTGCATTAGTCTTGATTGAGCAAGATTCTGATTTTGAGGCGATAGCCACTCGCTTTACCGAGCAATTTGCCCAATATTCGGAATCAGACCTGCCTTTGTACACCGTGACCATTGGTTACGCTGACGTAGATTTAACCATGGAAGTAGAAAACATACTTGCTTTAGCCGATCAAGATATGTATCAGCATAAAACACCTTAGAATAGCTGTTTAAGTTTTGACCGGTACACAAGGCTGGTGTATCATCGCCGCAGATTTTAACTTGCTTACTTTTTCGCCTGCACTAAAGGTATGACTGTTCGCCTCGGATGGCGCGTTTTGGCTATCGGAGAACTACTTGGAACAGTTTATACAATTTCTATATCCCTTCAGTTGGCTTATTTCTATTTTGTCTTTCAGCCCGCAGATTATTCGCTTAATGCGAATCAAAGGACCGGCAAAAGATATCTCATTTATGAGCTGGATTATGTTCCAGTGTAATGCCGTACTTGCATGGACTTATACGGTGTTTGTAGTGGGTGACCCACTATTATCTGTTACTACTTCTCTAGTGTTAGCCGCTAATCTCACCATGGTGTCGGTATTGGTGTATAAACGCCTCAAATATCGTGAAACAGCCTCTATCGAGGCTTTAAGTGCCTGATTTGATTATGCTTGAAAGCCTCACTTTCAAGCACAATTAGCTATTTTATCGGTAAAAGGTCGCTGGTCTTAGCAGATCCTATTAGCGACCTTGAGCAGTTTTTCTTATGAAAACGCTCTCAAAGTTTCCTGTTAGTTTCATCATTAAAATATTTTTCTTGATTGGTTTCAAGTTTGTCAATAATCGCCTTGAGAACTTAAATGGGGTTGCTAGTTTCTTAAATGAGTCAAACCTCAATAGAAGGTTTACCAAAAAGGTGTATGGCCTAATGAGAACCGCCACGAGTTAGCATGGCATGGTCAAGTTCTCTGTTTGTAATTGGTAAATACGCCAGTGTACTTTCTACCGCCACAAAGATGGCGAGGAAGAAAATAGCTAATTTTGCAAACAAAGAGAGACAAGACATGATGTTAAGGAAAACACTTCTCGCCACGGCGATAGTAACGAGTGCAATGTCGGCGCAAGCGGCCAATTATGGTGAAGCCTTGCAAAAATCCATCTACTTTTACGAAGCTCAGCAATCGGGAGTTATACCTGATTGGAACCGCACCGAATGGCGCGGCGATTCAGCCTTAAATGATGGTAGCGATAACAATGTAGATCTCACTGGTGGTTGGTATGACGCCGGTGACCACGTTAAATTCGGCTTCCCAATGGCCTCTACCGCGACCATGTTGGCGTGGGGGGTAATTGAATATCCAGAAGCCTATTCTCAAACTAATCAGCTTGAACATATTAAAAATAACCTTCGTTTTGTGGCTGATTATTTTCTAAAGGCGCATACCGCACCTAATGAATTATATGGCCAAGTGGGCGGTGGTAGCATCGACCATGCTTGGTGGGGATCTGCAGAAGTGATGCAAATGGAGCGTCCTTCTTACAAAATTGATGCCGCCAACCCTGGCTCAGATTTAGCCGGTGAAACCGCAGCAGCGCTGGCCGCCATTTCAATGGTATTTGCAGAAAGTGACCCAGTATACTCGGCTACTTTGTTAGATCACGCTAAGCAGCTTTATAGTTTTGCAGACAATTATCGCGGCAAATATTCAGATGCTATTACCGACGCAAAAGCCTTTTATAACTCATGGAGTGGTTATCAAGATGAGTTAGTGTGGGGGGCAATTTGGTTATACCGCGCCACCAATGATGTTGCGTATTTAGATAAAGCTAAACTTGAATACCCTAAGCTAGGCAACGAAGGTCAAACTGAGTACCGCGCCTACAAATGGGGCCAAGCTTGGGATGATAAATCTTATGGTTCTTACGTATTGTTGGCCAAGCTTACTGGTGAGCAAGTCTATCAAGATGATGCCGAGCGCTGGTTAGATTACTGGACCACTGGTTTTAATGGCGAGAAAATTGCCTACACCCCAGGCGGCTTAGCATTTTTGGATGTATGGGGCGCAGCCCGTTACACCTCAAATACTTCATTCTTAGCGCTTATCTATTCTGATTTTCTTAAAGCGAATGCATTGGCACCAACCAAGGCTGCTACTTACTACGATTTTGCGAAAAGTCAGCTAGATTACATTTTAGGGGATAACCCACTCAACATTTCTTACCAAATTGGCTATGGCTCTTACTACCCGACTAAGCCGCATCACCGTACCGCGCATGGTGCCTGGGCAGACAGTTTATCCAGTCATCCCGTTGAGAATCGTCACTTACTGATTGGTGCGCTAGTGGGTGGGCCAGGTAAAGATGATTCATACGCAGACGATCGCGGTGATTACTACAAAAATGAAGTGGCCACCGATTACAACGCTGGCTTTACTTCAGCCTTGGCCCGCTTGTGGTTAGATCATGGCGGTGCACCGATTGCTGAAGCGGATTTCCCGCCTAAAGAAGTGCGAGATACCGAACTCTACATAGACGCCAAAGTTAACTCCGAAGGGCCGCGCCATATAGAGATTAGCGCGCGTGTGCATAACCATACAGCATGGCCATCTCGGGTAACCGATAAACTAAGCCTACGTTACTGGGTTGATTTAACAGAAGTCGTTGCTGCTGGTTATACCGCAAATGACGTAACAGTAAGCACGGCATATTCACAAGGTTCTGGCTTTAGTGGTTTACACCCATGGGGTAATGAAGGCGATAATATTTACTACGCCGAGATTAGTTTTGATGGTGTAGACATTTACCCAGGCGGCCAGTCTCCGTCGAAAAAAGAAGTGCAGTTCCGCTTAGCGTTGCCAACCAATACCAACAATCCTGATTGGGATAATGCTAACGACCCTTCTTGGGATAGCTACAGTAATGCGCATGAACTTGCACCTAAAATTGCCATGTATGACGCAGGTTTATTGGTATGGGGTGCGGAGCCTAGTGCTGCTTGTGGCGGAGCAACCGGTATAAATTGTGCGCCAATCGCGCAAAGTCAAACAGTGGCCACACCGTTTGATACCCCTGCTTCAATTACCCTTGCCGCAACTGATAGCGATGGCACAATTGCCAGCTATGCCATTGCTAGCCAGCCAGCACATGGCTCAGTCACCTTAAGTGGTGATGTTGCCAGTTACGTGCCTAGTGCTGGTTACTTTGGTAGTGACAGCTTTAGCTTTACCGCCAGTGACGATCAAGCAGCAGTATCGCAAGCGGCTACGGTAAGCGTAGATGTAGCAGCGCCGATCATTCCCGCAGTAACCATTAGTTCGCCAACCAATGGCACTGAAGTGAGTCCATCGAGCGATGTGAACTTGCAGTTGGATGTAGCAAATGCTCATGGTGTTAATGTGTACTTAGATGGCGCGCTTGCCACTAGCCGTGTCGGTAGCGGAGCAGTGACCTTAACCATGCCGGATACTGAAGGCACGGTTGCCATCGTGGTGATTGCCACTGATGAACAAGGTACAGAAATAAGTGCCGAAGCCAGCTTAAGCTTGGTAGTTAAGCAAGGTGCGGTGACTCCTGTTGGAGACCTTACTTGTGAAGTTGGTAAAGCTGACTCATGGTCTACCGGTTTTGTTATCAACGCTATTACGGTAACGAATGGTGGGACTGAAGCGGTAACCGGTTGGAAAGTTAACCTAGTATTCAGCGAAGCAGTATCTTTGGCCAATGGCTGGAATGCAGAGCTAAATCTTGCCAGTGACGGCTTAGGTATTAGTGCTAGCAATGTGGTTCATAACGGGCAGCTAGCCCCGAGCGCTAGTGCTTCGTTTGGCTTGCAAGGCGAGCATTCAGGCAACTTTGTAGCACCAACTTGTGTGGTTTTACCTTAATACTTAACTCCATTTAAAGCGGCTTCGGCCGCTTTTTTCATAGGGAATATGTACGGAGAATTATGATGAATACTAAAAAAAGCTTTCTCACTAAATGTTTAGGGTTTACCGCTGCTTCATTGGTAAGCGCGAGTTTAATGGCCGCTCCCTTACCGGGAGATGATTGGTTACATGTTGAAGGTAACCAAATTAAAGATATGCAAGGTAATACCGTGTGGCTAACCGGCGCAAATTGGTTTGGCTTTAATACTACCGAGCGGGTATTACATGGTTTGTGGTCGGTGAATTTGGAAAATACCATTCAAGATATCGCCTCTCGTGGGGTGAACTTACTGCGAGTACCGATTTCAACCGAACTGCTAAAAGAATGGAAAAACGGCCAGTTTGTGGCGATTCAAGTGAATGCTTCGGCTAATCCTGATTTAGCCTCGGCCACTTCCTTAGAAGTATTTGATGCAATGATCGCTGCCGCCAAGGCCAGTGGCATGAAAATCCTACTAGATGTGCACGGCGCTGAAGCGGATAACATGGGGCACATTGCGCCGCTTTGGTACAAAGGCGACATTACCTCAGAAGACTTCTTCTCTACTTGGGAATGGGTGACTGAGCGTTACAAAAACGATGACACTATTATCGCATTTGATTTAGAAAATGAACCACATGGCAACCCTAAACAAAGCGCTGCTGGTGAGTTTGCTAAATGGGATAATTCAACCGACGAGAACAACTGGAAACATGCTTGTGAGGTGGTGTCTAACCGCGTGTTAGATATTAACCCCAATATGTTGGTGATGTGTGAAGGGATTGAAGCCTATCCGGTAGAGGGTAAAAACTGGGAAAGCAAAGGCAAAGACGATTTTCACTTTAACTGGTGGGGCGGCAACTTACGCGGCGTGCGCGAATTCCCTATTGATTTAGGGGCGCGGCAACAGCAGTTTATGTACTCACCGCATGATTACGGCCCATTGGTATTTGAACAAGAGTGGTTTTATCCAGGCTTTAATAAAGACACTTTGTACCAAGATGTGTGGAAAGATAACTGGATGTTTATTCATGAAGAAGGCATATCACCGCTGCTGATTGGCGAGTGGGGCGGCTTTATGGATGGCGGACCTAATGAGGCCTGGATGGTGGCGATTCGTGACTTAATTATCGAACACCAACTTCACCACACCTTCTGGTGTATCAATCCTAACTCAGGAGACACTGGTGGCTTACTCGGTCACGACTGGACGACTTGGGATGAAGAGAAATACGCCTTATTTTTGCCATCTCTTTGGGTTAATGATGCGGGTAAATTTATTAGCTTGGATCACGAAGTGGCCTTAGGGGGCGCTAACAGTGCCACCGGTATTAGCTTGAATGATTACTATCAAGGATTGAATCCGTCGGTAAGTATTAGCTCACCTGCCGCAAATAGCATCGTGCTAACTGGTTCAAGTTTTAGCGTGAGTTACTCGGTGAACAAAGCGGCATCGGTGAACGTTTATCTAGATGGTAGTTTTGTGAAAACCGGGCCGGTTTCTGGTGGCGTGAACTTAACCGCACCAAACGCTGAAGGTGACTTTACGGTTTCACTTGTGGCAGTAAACAGTGTCGGTAGTGAAATGGCGGTGAGCGATAGTATTACGCTCAGTGCGTTAAACGAAGTACCGTTACAGCCTGAAATTAGCGTAAGCTCGCCAAATGCCAGTAGCCGTATAGAAGCCGCAAGTACCTTTACGGTGAGCGTGAACCTTAAAGATGCCACAGGTTTTGAAACCAACTTAGCGGGGCAAGTGCTGTCGTTTACTGGCACCAGTGCCGAACTAACAGCACCTAGTGTTGTAGGCGCCTACACCTTGAAAGTGACAGCGCAAGACGAACAAGGCCAAAACCTGAGTGTCTCAGACAGTGTGGCGCTTAATGTTGTTGAGCCGGCAGCAGCTAACTTAAGTTGTACGGTTGGGCCTGCAGATTCATGGGGCAGTGGTTTTGTGATTAACAGCATTACGGTTAGTAATACGGGTACCGAAACCATCTCTGGTTGGACGGCAGTACTTGATTTTCCTAGTGCGGTTAGCTTAGTGGGCGGTTGGGGTGGCGTATTTACTGCGACAGCCCAAAGTATTGAAGTGACCAATGAAGCTTATAATACCGACATTGCTCCAGGTAGCAGCCTGTCGTTTGGTCTGCAAGGGGGGCATTCAGGTAACTTTGGCGCACCTACATGTACTATGCGCTAATGTATAAATAAGTCATCGCGCTAAGAACGCGCTTAACTGTAAAGCCCTTAATACACTTTATTAAGGGCTTTTTGTTTTTGGGGGCAATCTGCTACTTCGATTTAGATTATTTCTCTGTTAGTGCCGATTGGTGATGTTTGCTTCAGTAAATAATTCCATTTTTGTTATGTATATCAAAGGTTAAGTCCTTTTTTATTAATTTTTTATTTATTAATAAACAGTTTTATCAGAACTAAGGTAAGCTTGCGCTCGTTTACTGATGGATGTGTTATTTATAGCGGCCATCGCAGGAAGCAAAGGCTTGAAAGTTACCAACGCGGACTTGCACAACGTGGTTGGGATCTTTTGCAAAGGGTGTCTGTTTCTGTAAACAGCAGTACTTCTTACCGCTACATAGAATGGCAGAAGAAGGCTTAATACTTTTGACTAAATGATGAGACAGCAAAGATGTTAAGGAAAACTTTACTCGCGACCGCAGTAATTACCAGTGCAATGTCGGCGCAAGCCGCAAATTATGGCGAAGCCTTACAAAAATCTATTTATTTTTACGAAGCCCAACAATCGGGCGTAATTCCTAGTTGGAACCGAAATGAGTGGCGAGGTGACTCGGCATTACAAGACGGCGCTGACAACAATGTTGATTTAACTGGCGGTTGGTATGATGCCGGCGACCACGTTAAATTTGGCTTCCCAATGGCAGCCACTGCCACCATGCTAGCTTGGGGCGTAGTAGATTACCCGCAAGCTTACGAGCAAACCAACCAACTCACTCACATCAAAAATAACCTGCGTTTTGTGGCGGACTACTTTGTTAGCGCTCATACTGCGCCAAACGAGCTTTATGGCCAAGTAGGTAAAGGCTCAGTAGACCACGCTTGGTGGGGGTCGGCTGAAGTGATGCAAATGGAGCGCCCTTCTTACAAGGTTGATTCCGCTAACCCAGGCTCTGATTTGGCTGGTGAAACGGCTGCAGCTTTAGCCGCTATCTCTATGGTGTTTAAAGACAGCGATCCAAGTTATGCAGCAATGTTACTTGAACACGCCAAACAGCTATATTCATTTGCCGATAAATACCGTGGTAAATATTCAGACGCCATTACCGATGCCAAAGCGTTTTATAACTCATGGAGTGGCTATCAAGATGAGTTAGTTTGGGGTGCAATTTGGTTGTACCGCGCCACTGAAGACGCTAGCTATTTAGATAAAGCTAAAACGGAATATGGCTCTTTAGGCACTGAACCACAAACGGATACACGCTCTTACAAGTGGGGCCAAGCCTGGGATGATAAGTCTTACGGCGCTTATGTATTAATGGCAAGCCTTACCGGTGAGGCTAGCTACCAAGCTGACGCAGAGCGTTGGCTTGATTACTGGACGGTAGGTTACAACGGTGAAAAAATTCGTTATACGCCTGGTGGCTTAGCCTTTTTAGATACATGGGGCGCAGCTCGTTACAGTTCTAATACCTCGTTCTTAGCCTTGGTATACTCAGATTACTTAAGAGAAAATACTGATAAAGATGATAAGGCCGAAATTTACTATAACTTTGCTAAAGGCCAGTTAGATTATATTTTGGGAGATAATCCGCTAAATATTTCTTACCAAATTGGCTACGGTGATTACCACCCAACTAAGCCTCACCACCGTACCGCTCACGGAACATGGAATGATAACTCGGGTGACCCTGTAGAAAACCGCCACTTATTGGTCGGCGCATTAGTCGGTGGCCCTGGGTTAGATGATTCTTGGGTTGATGATCGCGGCGACTACGTTAAAAACGAAGTGGCTACCGACTACAACGCAGGCTTTACTTCGGCGTTAGCGCGCTTGTGGCTCGACCATGGCGGAGATCCTATTGCCGAGGCTAGTTTCCCGGCTAAAGAGCAACGTGATACCGAGTTATTTGTAGAAGCTAAAATCAACTCGCAAGGTACCCGTCATATTGAGTTAGCGACCAGAGTGCATAACCATACGGCTTGGCCATCTCGCGTAACTGATCAATTAAGCTACCGTTACTGGGTTGATTTGAGTGAAGTGTTTGACGCAGGCTACTCTCTAAATGATGTAAAGCTATCAACCGCTTACAGCCAAGGTTCCGGTTTTAGTGGTTTACACGCTTGGGGTGACGAAGCGGATAACATCTATTACGCAGAAATTAGTTTTGATGGCATCGATATTTATCCTGGTGGTCAATCGGCCTCTAAAAAGGAAGTGCAGTTCCGTTTGTCACTACCAACTAATACCAACAATCCAGATTGGGATAATGCTAACGACCCGTCGTGGGATAATTACAACAATGCCTACAAGCTTGCGGGTAAAATCGCATTATACGATAACGGCGAGTTAGTGTGGGGAACTGAGCCAAGTGCGGCATGTGGCGCAGATACAGGCATTAACTGTGCACCCGTGGCGCAAAATCAAAGTGTAAACACGGCTTCTGATACGCCAGTATCTGTTGAATTAACCGCAACAGATTCCGACGGTCAAGTCACCAGTTTCACTATTGCGAGTCAGCCTGCTAACGGTATTGTTAGCTTAAATGGCAGCGTAGCGGACTATGTACCTAATGCTGGTTCTTTTGGTGTTGATAGCTTCACTTATTTTGCTACAGATAACCAAGGTGCAAACTCCACTGAAGCAAAAGTAACCGTGAATGTAGCGGCGCCTATTGTTCCTGCAGTGGCGATCAGTTCGCCTGCAAATGGCAGTGAAGTTAGCCCAGGTAGCGACGTACAAGTTCGCTTAGACTTAGCCAACGCTTATGGCGCAAATGTTTACCTTGATGGCGCTTTAGTGACGAGCCGAGTAGGTAGCGGTAATGTCAGTATCACTATGCCGGAGAGTGAAGGTGAAGTAGTGGTACTGGTTATTGCTACAGATGAGCAAGCAGCAGAGTTGTCTGCTGAAGCTGTTTTAGCCTTAACCGTTAAAGCGGGTGAACAGCCTCCAGTTGGTGGCGAGTCTGAGCTTACTTGTAGCGTAGGTGAAGCGAACGTGTGGAATAGCGGCTTTGTATTAGGCAATATTAAAGTGACTAATGCTGGTGGCGAAGATGTAAGCGGGTGGAAGGTTCATTTAAGCTTCCCTCAACCGATTAGTTTGGTAAACGGTTGGAACGCTAAGTATCAAGCAGCTAGTGATGGCTTAGGGCTTACTGCTGTAAATGAAGTATATAACGGCAACTTAGGCCCGAATGCGAGTACTTCGTTTGGTATGCAAGGTGGCTACAGTGGCAACTTTGAAGCACCAACTTGTGAAGTGCTTCCATAAGTAATCCATAAATATTTAAGGCGACTTCGGTCGCCTTTTTATAATGCAGCATCTATAAAGAAGCACTAAGACAGAATATTTGGTTTCAGAACAATGAAATTGTCAAAAGTAGAGTGTCTAATATTTCTAATAAATATCTGGTTTATTGCCAATAAGTGGATAAAAAATTAGACAGTAATCACTAAATTAAATAACCTGTATGATTAGCAGGAAGCTAAGTGTTATTCCCAGTCAGATGATATCGTGCTCTTTCTCAAGATACTCACTTACCTCTAACACTGATTGACAAACTAAACTTGGTTGTAAAAGGATGTAACTGTGTCTAAGCCGCTAGTCTCCGTAATTGTGCCAGTCTACAACGGTGCAACTTATTTAAATAAAACCGTCGATGCTATTCTATCTCAGTCATATGAAAACCTTGAATTGGTATTAATCAATGATGGTTCGATAGATGAATCTAAAGAGCTAATCAATCTTATGGCAGATAGTGACCCAAGAGTAATAGCTCTGCACTGTGCTAACGGGGGAGTCGCTGCAGCTCGGAATGTAGGTATTAAGAATTCTTCAGGTGAACTTATTGCTTTCTGCGATCAAGATGATTTGTGGTTGACTGAGAAATTAGAGAAGCAAGTGCCATTGTTTGCTGAGCCTCAAATAGGATTAGTTTATTGTGGTTCTTTTGCTCATTACACCGATTTAAATAAGACAGTGAATCCTGATTTTTCTAGGAATAAAAAAGGTTGGGTTTTCGACAGTTTAGTTCAAGAAAATATGCTTACGTGCTGTACAGCTGTGGTGCGAAGAGAAGCACTCTCCAAAATAGGGGGCTTTGATCCTGATAGAGCTCTTATGGGGGTTGATGATTGGCATCTTTGGTTAAAAGTTGCGTTAGTCGCGAAGTTTGAGTTTGTGGCTGAGCCTTTAGCTATTCACGTGTTTCATGGTGATAATTACTCTCTGAACGATAAAAAAATGCATGCTGCTGAGTTAGTTTGCCTTGATAAAATAGAGGCTTTGGCAGATAGGTATAACAAGTCAGCAGATTGGTCACTGATAACTCAGACGTTACATACTAGGTATGCAAGTTCTTATGTATTTTCGGGTTTTTATCAATTAGCGGGTGAAACTTATCTTAAAGCCCACAATGTGCTATCCAATAGAAAGCTATGGTTTAAGGGGTGGCTTTTTAAGTTAATTCCAAACTGCGTTTGGAATTTTATGCAGCAAACTAAAAGAAAAATAAATAGTTAACACTGTTATCGATAGGAACTCGCGTTGTAACATCAATCCTATGAGATAATATATGTAGCTATTAGAGTTACTATTTTATTGGATAAACATGTTACAGCTGCGAGATTACCAGCAAGCTTCGGTTGATTCCGTACTAGCGCACTTTCGAAAAAGTGATGACGCTGCAGTAGTTGTATTACCTACAGGGGCGGGTAAAAGCATAGTCATTGCTGAACTAGCGCGCTTAGCTAAACATCCCATTTTGGTATTAGCCCACGTAAAAGAATTAGTGGAGCAAAACCAAAGTAAATTTACCACCTATGGCTTTGAGTCAGGCGTATTTGCTGCAGGCTTAGGGCTTAAACAAAACCAGTATTCAGTCACCTTTGCTAGCGTGCAATCGCTCAGCCGTAATCTTGACCAGTTTTCGGGCTTCTATTCTTTGGTAGTAATTGACGAATGTCACCGCGTAAATGATGCTAGTGATAGCCAATACCAGGTAATTATTAATCACCTAAAGCAGCAAAACCCCCAGCTAAAAGTACTCGGTTTAACCGCCACGCCTTATCGCTTAGATAAGGGGTGGATTTATCAGCAGCATTACCACGGTTATGCGCGAGGTAAAGAAAATGCTTGGTTTAAAAAATGTATTTACGAGCTGCCTTTACGTCACTTGATTAGTAAAGGCTATCTCACTCAGCCATTGTTAGTTGATGCTCCAGCGGCACGATATCAGTTTGATGAGTTGCCGACTCAGTACAGTGAGGCGCAGCTAGACCAATTTTTAGCGGGCTGCCCACGAGTTACTCAGGCCATATGTAAGCAGTTAGTTCAATTAGCCGAAGACCGTAAAGGCGTGATGGTGTTTGCGGCAACGGTAAAGCACGCTCAAGAGATAGCTCACTACTTACCAGAGGACCAAACAGCAGTAGTGACGGCTGAAACGTCTAACCACCAGCGTGACTCGCTAATTGAACAGTTTAAGCGCCAACAGCTTAAATTTTTGGTGAATGTATCGGTATTAACTACTGGCTTTGACGCTCCCCATGTGGATTTAATTGCGATATTACGACGCACTGCCTCGGTCAGTTTATATCAACAAATTGCTGGCCGTGGACTACGACTGTATGAGGGGAAAACCGATTGCTTAATTGTTGACTACGCGGGTAATAATTACGACCTGTACCAACCAGAAATTGGCGAAACTAAACCCAACCCCAATAGCACTTTAGTACAAGTGAGTTGCCCGCAATGTGAATTTGCCAACATGTTTTGGGGAATCACCGATAAAGACGGTGACATTCTCGAACATTATGGTCGTCGTTGCCAAGGTTTGGTTGAAGACCCAAGTGACCAAACCAAGCAAGTGCAATGCAGTTACCGCTACAAATATAAGCAGTGCTCACAATGTAACGCTGAGAATGATATTGCGGCTCGCCAATGCCATAGCTGTGGTTTTCAGTTAATTGACCCTGATAACCAACTGAAAGATGCCTTGCAGCTAAAAGATCGAAAAGTACTAAGGTGTAGCGGCATGTCGGCAAGCTGTGAGGGTGACAAACTAAAGCTCATCTACCACGATGAAGATGGTGCTGAGCTTAGTGAACATTTTAACTTTGCTTATTCAAAAGCTAAGCAGCAATTTAATACTGTGTTCGCTCGCAGAGTTGAAGGAAATAAAGTTGAAGTCACTAACGCCAAACAAGCGGAAAAAACTATCCAACAAATTGTTGCCCCAGACTTTGTGATTGCCAAAAAACAAAAGCACTACTGGCAAGTTGAGCATCGTATTTTTGATTATCAAGGACATTACCGCAAAGCCAATCAGCAGTATTAGTTAGGCTGAAAGTTCTGAAGGCTCATTAAGGTGAAACTACTTATCAAAAACAGGGGCTTACCGTTGTTATTTATAATTTTGTTTATATCTGTGGCGGTGCTTTATTGATAGACTCGTTTGTTTTTTGGTGAAAGGATTCATTGTGAAACGCTGTTATTCAATTAACCCTAAGTTAACCTTGCTGTCTAGCGCATTATTGTTAGGTGCATGCGCATCCACTCCGGTAGATGAAACGCCTAAAGAGCAAACCGCTGTTGTCACGGCAAAAGTTGTCCTAAATGGTCTGTATGTGCCAGATGCTCAAGGTGAACAAGTTGTATATACTCGTGAAAATATGCGAACTATTCATGACAGATTGAAGCCTGATAGCTTTTATATGAAGTGGGCGAGTATTGATGCTAGCGGTATTTTCCGTATGGATAAAAATTTGCTATGGCAACTGGACCATAAAAATAAAACATATCAAGAATGTGCTTTATCAGGCTGTGTAAGTGGCTATGCTGATATGCTTGAATCAGATGAAGGTTCAGAAGAGTATGAAAGCTACGAAGACTTAGGTTGTAAAGTCGAGCTTACCAAAAATGAGTTTGAAGTATTGTCTACAGGTCATAAACGTCAAATTGGTGGCCAAGCAAGTGAAGAGTATAAGGTAAAATGGTCAACTGAGTTCACAGATGAGAAAGGCAAAAAAGATCTAAACTTACTTCAGTTTGTATTCTGGACCGCCGATCCTAATGCTGAAATGAAAGAAGCATGGCGTGTGCATGAAATTGTAACTAATAAATACTTGGATTCGGTTGGCGAGAATAACCCTCTAGTTCGTCTTTTAGGGCGAGAAGGGTTTAAAACGATCAGTGCATTTACGGGTGATACTGAACAAGCTGATCACCTAGGCTTAAACGCGTTTCAGCAAGAACTGGCAAAAATTAAAGGTTATCCTTTGTCGATAAAGCTGGAATGGTTTCAGAACATGCAAGCATGTGCTGATAACAAAAAGAAAGAGAAGCGCGATACTAGCATCGACTTTTCTGGTGGCTTAGAAGACGCTGCAACTAATTTGTTGGGGAATATCGTTAAAAATGCCGCTGATGACATGATTGACGAAAAAGTTGATGAGTGGATGAGAGATGCTCGTATACGTTATATCTACGAAGTGAAAACGGTAGAGAATAAGCTGGCGCATAACAGTAATTTTGATGTGCCTGAAAACTACGACATGCTCGATAGAAACTAAGGCTTTTTATATTCGAAACTGTAAAAGGCTTGTATTGTTACAAGCCTTTTCTAATTTCACCTTTTAAGTGAAATTAGCCTTGTCCTGGTGGTGTGATCAACGGCGCTACAAAGCTCTTATGTTGCTGTATTTCTTCATAACTTAAGCCAGTTAACTCATAGGGGAATACTAACCAATCTTCGGTTTGGTGAAGGCAATAATCAGGTTTTAGTTGAGTTTGATTAAACGCCGGTCTCTGCCATAGTGTGGCTATTTTTACTTGGCTAGGCATATTGCGTTTTAGCTTGCTTTGTAAGCGAGTTAACACCGCTTCAATGTTGTGGCCGCTACTAAATACGTCATCAACAATTAACAGGCTGTCATCGACATTTAGGTTTTCTAATAGATATTGAATGCCGTGTACCCTAATTGACTCTGGTGCTTCGAGTATCTGATGATAGTTAGCTTGTCCTTGGTAAGAAGTGCGCAGCGAAATATGGTTGGTTTTTATGCCTAAGGTTTGCAAACACTCTTGCACATAAATACCCACTGCACTGCCACCACGCCATAGGCCTACAATAAATGTAGGACGAAAGCCGCTTTCAAAAATGTTTACCGCTAAACGGAACGAGTCTTGAATAAGCGTATCTTCATCTAAATAATGCTTTTTAAGTTGTGCGGTAGGCTGGCTCGTTGGCATAAACCACATCCTTGAGTTAAAGGCTTCTACAGTGTTAATTTTATACTATATCTATTATGAAGAGCTCGGCAATGCTAAGGGGGGGGATCAATGAGTGATAAACGTTATATCACTGGGCAGGAGTTGTTAGAAGACTCATTTCGCCTCGCAGAAAAGGTATTGGTAAGCGGCTTTAAACCTACGTTTATCATAGCTGTTTGGCGTGGTGGCGCACCTATTGGTATTGCGGTACAGGAGTTTTTGGCTTATCACGGAATAGATACTGACAACATTGCAATACGCACCGCCTCCTATGCCGCAGGCATTGACCAGCAAGCCAAGCAGGTACAGGTATTCGGGCTTAACTATTTAGTTAAACATGTGCAGCAGCACGATAGCTTATTGATAGTGGATGATGTGTTTGATACTGGCCGCTCTATTGAAGCGATTATTAATGAGTTAAGTCGCCTGGCCAGACTAAATACGCCCAGTGATATTCGTGTTGCTGTGCCGTATTTCAAACCAGAGCGAAACAAAACCAGCCGGGTGCCTGATTACTTTTTGCATGAAACGACGCAGTGGTTAAAGTATCCGCATTCACTAGAAGGCCTAAGTCCTGCAGAGATTGCTGAACATAGACCAGAGCTTTACCACATCATTAAAGCGCACCTGCCTAAATAGGTGGATGTTGGTCGCTCATTTTAATATGTATGCTGTAACTTGAGCGAACACCACTGGGTAACATTGAAATAAACTGGGCGATGACTAGTCATAAATTTACAATAATAAAATAGTCAATTTGAACCATACTTGCTTAATGAGTGACCAATAATTAAGCGGAGCAAGTTATGGCGGTAAAACTCTCGATTGCGACAGCAAACACCCTCAATCTTAATCGACCCAATTTGCCTATGTATCGTAATCGAGAAGGGTGGCTACCCAATGAATACGATCAAAAAGTAAAGTGGTTGGTTAGTCAACTAAATGCAGTACAAGCCGATGTGTGGGGCTTTCAAGAGCTCTGGCATGAGCAAGCCTTGCATGATGTGTTTGAACTCGCAGGCTTAGACAATCAATACCAACTGTTAGTGCCAAGTGGCCACCAAGGTAAAATTGCTTGTGCAGCTGCGGTACGCAGTGAGCTGATGGTAGGGCAGCCTGAGTGGATCAAAAATTTCCCCGGTAGTTTCAAGCTTGCTAGCCAAGGTGACGACGCGCAAACTGGCGCGTTAGACTTAGATATCGATAGTTTCTCTCGACCTATTTTACATTTTCAAATCAAGCCTCATGCCGATGAAGAAAATGTACATGTTTATGTATGTCATTTTAAATCAAAGCGTCCCACTTGGATCGGCCGAGAAGATTGGTACGACCCAGCGCAACATAAGGTACATGCAAATGCTCTGGGTTATGCTATTTCCACGTTGCGCCGCACCGCTGAGGCAGTGGCATTGCGAATGATACTCACCGAACAAATGAAGCACACTGATACGCCTGTGATTGTATTGGGTGATTTTAATGATGGACAAGGCAGTAATACCTTAAATATTCTTACTGAGCAGCCGCGCTTTTTGTTAGATGGTGATGCCAGAGGGGGCGCAGATAACGCTTTATATTCTGCGGGAGTGATGCAGCAATATCGTAGCAGACGTGACGTGTATTACACCCATATTCACAATAACCATTTAGAGTCTTTAGACCACATTTTAGTGAGTGAGCAGTTCTACGACAGAAGCCGAGATAGGGTTTGGGCCTTTAAAGGCTTAGAGGTGATTAACGACCATTTAAACGATGAACACTACGAGTCGTTGGGTGCTACTGATCACGGCATTATTAAAGCGAAGTTTGTTTATCGGCCTTTTGATTAAAGCTAACAGCATTGCAGCTTGTGAGTTACAGATAAGTGAGAGTGGGCACTCTCGCTTATCCACCATCAGGTAAGTTACTAGTCGTTGTAGCCAAAGGCTTTGATAAAGGGCTCAACCATAGCAAGGTGTGGCGTTATAAACTCTTGGTAGTTGCGCCATTTGTAACATGACTCGGTGTAAATAGGTTTAACCACTTGATTGCTGGAAGCAGATAGCACCACTTTTTGTTGAGCATGTTGATTAAAATTCAGATAATCGTTGTTGGCATCAATCTCTAAAAATTCAAATACCTTCTTCGCTTCTTTTTCCAGATCGCTGACTAAGTCTTCATACCGTACAAAATGAATATTTAAATCTAACTCTGTTTGGTAGCGCTGAAATAGAGTGAAGACTTGTTGGTAGCGTTTAAAGCAGTCTTCCAAGCGGTTCAACTTAGCTTGTTGTTGGTTGTTTGCTGAGTTTTGCTGGAAGTTACTCAAACAAGTATCAGCTGGGTGGCGTAAGCAAAAGATGATTTTTGCTTTAGGGAATAAGCTTAGTATTAAGGGCAAGTCTATGGTGTATAAAGGAAACTTATCTACGACGACACTGTTATCTTTTAGCTGAATCTTGTTACGCGTAAAGTAATCAAAGTACTCTTGGCGCAATATGTTTAAGTCTTGCTCGTTTAATTTAGGTAAGTCTTGCGGATAGCGTTTGTTAAGTTTGTAGTTAAAGGCCTCGGTAACGTTAAACAGTGAGCGGGTTTCGCTAAGTGCAATAACCTGCTCTTGGGTATCGAGTATGTTCTCTAATAAGGTGGTGCCAGAGCGATTAAAGCCCATCATAAACACTGGTTGATGCTCTTTCGCGTGAGTGTTTTTTACATTATGTAGAAATGACAAATCGAGTTTTTGTAAGCTGGTTACATTGTCTGTATGACTAGACGCCTGAGCCCGTTGGTGATTCAAATTAGCCATAGCGGTGAAATCAATAAAGGCGTCGGAGTAACGCTGTTGTTTATCAAATGCTTCCGCTCGAAGCTTATAAGCGGCCTTTTGGCGCATAAAATCTAAGCGCTCTATAAGCTCATCACTCAGTAATCGCGTTACACTCTCGTGTTCTCCTTGGCGCGCTTTTACTTCTGCTTGGTAGTAACGAATCCAAGGCTTGTTAATAAAGTCTATTTCGGCTTGTTTAAGTAATTTAATTGCACTCTGGTGTTCTCGTATAAACATCAAAGTGTCTATAGCAAACTCCAGCTGCCACTCTTCTATAAAGCTTGAATGCGCTAGAAAAGCGTCAATTCTTTCTAGAGTAAGCTGTTTGTTACCTTGTTTTTTCGCAGCTGAAATCAATAGGGCTTGAGCGGGGGCGTAATACCCTGGCCAGCCTTGCATAAGCGTAGTCAACGTATCGAGTTCGCCATAGCAGTCTTCATCTAGGTAGCATTCACCTAACTGAGCCGCGATTGGCGCATTATTGATACTGTTATCTAGTGAAAAACATTGTTCAAAAGAGCTGATAGCAACTCGAGTTAAGCCCAGTGTTTTTTGTGTTTTAGCGATATTGCGATAAGTGCTGTTACGCTGTTCATTGTCTTGGCAAAACCCTAGCAGTTGCTGGTAACTCTCTAGTGATTTTTCTAACTTTTGCATATGAAATAGCGCATAAGCTTCTAGCTCAAGGCTTTTATAGTCTTGTTGAGATTTAAGCTTGTTAATTTTATTTACGGTAGAAATAGCTTGGCTATACTTGCCAGCTTGTAAGGCCTTTACGGCTTTTTCCATAATGCTGTGCCGCTGCTCGGGCTTCATACTACTTCCTATTACTCACTTTACACCTCTTCCAGTCTTTACTTTATCGCAAGGCTGGGAGATTTGATGCGTGATTTATCTCATTGCAAAAAAACGCAGTAGTTTCATAACAAAACGTTAAGGCAAGGTGGATTTACCTTTTTACTTAGGTACTTTGTCGTTGCCCCTAATTGATGCATATAACTGTAAGCGCTATGCAATGGTGCATTTATAGACTAATACAGTGCAAATCCTTAACTGGCTCAGTTAAAGAGCATGCCAAATATTAATGATAAATAACGCTGGGTTGCCCAATTGTTAAGGCTTTGTGTGTTTTTGTGAGCCGTTTGGCGCAACAATTGCTATTTCCCTATTGATGGTCAAGGACAGACCCAAGCAGCAAGTTGACAAAGAGCCTAGAGCTCTACTTGTGAAAGGTACGCTGCGGTAGTTACCGCCGATAACACTGCTCCAAGCCGTAGGATTCAATTTACTACTAAGCAATATAGGGAAATATTATGTCATATCTAGCTCCTTCAGAGTTTGTTACAAAAATGGTGGATGCGGGTGAATCTAAAGTATTCATGTCTACCCGCGATACGGTAATCCGTGCATTTATGGCCGGTGCCATTTTGGCCCTAGCCGCTATTTTTGCTATTACCATTGCTGTAAACACCGGAAACTTTTTAATTGGAGCAATCTTGTTCCCTGTGGGTTTCTGTATGCTTTATTTGATGGGTTTTGACTTATTAACTGGAGTGTTTGTTTTAGTGCCATTGGCGCTGTTAGATAAACGGCCCGGCGTAGATGTACCTGGCTTGTTGCGTAACTGGGGCTTAGTGTTTTTAGGTAACTTTGGTGGAGCCTTAACCGTTGCGGTGATGATGGCCTTCATTTTCACTTACGGCTTTAACATCGAAGCTGGTGCGGTGGGTGCTAAAGCAGCTGCCATTGGTGAAGCGCGTACCGTAGGTTATGCAGAACACGGTGTGGCAGGTTGGTTTACAATTTTTGTTCGCGGCATGTTGTGTAACTGGATGGTATCAATGGGTGTAGTAGGCGCGATGATCTCTACCAATGTTAGCGGTAAAGTTATCGCTATGTGGATGCCAATATTCTTGTTCTTCTACATGGGTTTTGAACACTCGGTAGTGAACATGTTCTTATTCCCATTTGGTTTAATTATGGGTGGTGACTTCTCTGTAATGGATTACTTCCTTTGGAACGAAATCCCAACGGCATTGGGTAACCTAGTGGGTGGTTTAGCCTTTACTGGTTTAACACTGTACACCACACACGTGAGAACCGCGCCTAAGCGTAAAGTGGCTAAATCTGCTGTAGAAGCGCCAAGTAAAACCGCTTCGGCTAACGCTTAATCACGGAAACTATATGACGAGCCAGCTGAGTGTTTCCATTGGTCAATGTTCTGATAAAGGCCGCAAGGCCATTAATCAAGACTGTTACGGTGTATCCACTCCGCGAGGCTCGCAGTTAAACCATAAAGGCTTTGCTGCTGTGATGGCCGACGGCATTAGCAGCAGCGAAGTAAGCCAAGTAGCCAGCGAAACCGCAGTGAAAAGCTTTCTAGATGATTACTACTGTACTTCTGAAGTTTGGTCGGTTCAGCATTCAGCCGAAAAAGTATTAGACGCCACCAATGCTTGGCTGTATTCCCAGTCACAGCAAAGCCCTTACCATTACGACAAAGACAAGGGTTACGTTTGTACTTTTAGTGCCTTAGTTATAAAAGGCAATACCGCACACATTTTTCACGTGGGGGATACCCGCGTTTACCGTTTAAATCAAAACGGTTTAGAGCAACTCACTAAAGATCACCGCCTATGGGTGAATGAAGATAAAAGCTACCTAAGCCGAGCTTTAGGCATAGAAGAATATTGTGAATTTGACTACCAAAGCTTGCGCGTAGAACCAGGTGACATCTTTTTATTAGCCACCGATGGCGTTTATGAGTTTATTGATGCAGCTCTAGTCAACAGCACTATTGAACAGTATCCCAATGAATTAGAAGCTGCAGCCAACAAGATAGTAGAGTTAGCTTATGAAGCAGGCAGCGACGATAATTTAAGTTTACAGATTATTCGCGTTGATCAATTGGCAGAGAATAGTGCTCAGCACTTAAAGCTGCAAGTAGATAGGCTGCCCTTTCCGCCTATGTTAGAAGCGCGAATGCAGTTTGATGGTTACACCATCGTTCGCCAACTTCATGCCAGCAGCCGCAGCCATGTTTACTTAGCCTTAGACGAGCAATCGGGGCAACAGGTAATACTAAAAGCCCCCTCAATAGATTTACGCGATGACCCTGAATACTTAGAGCGCTTTCTCACTGAGGAATGGATAGCTCGCCGCATTAATAGCGCCTATGTACTAAAAGCCAATCTCGACCCGCGCGAGCGTAATTACCTGTATACCGTATTTGAGTATGTTGAAGGGCAAACTCTAGCGCAGTGGATAACCGACAACCCAAAGCCTGAGTTAAGCAGGGTGAGAGAAATAGTTGAGCAAATTGCTAAGGGGCTACGCGCTTTTCACCGCATGGATATGCTGCATCAAGATCTTAAACCTGACAACATCATGATAGATAGCACCGGCACCATAAAAATTATCGACTTTGGCTCGGTGTGGGCGGCAGGTTTGGCTGAGCAAACCCATGATTTAACTCAGCAGCATTTACTCGGCACTGCACTTTATTCGGCACCAGAGCTGTTTTTAGGTGAGGGCGGTAGCACGCGTGCCGAGCTGTTTTCATTAGCCGTTATTACCTATTTCATGCTGTGTGGGCGTTACCCTTACGGCACCAAAGTGGCAGGCGCAAAAAGCCAGGCCGCGCAAAGGCGCTTGGTTTATCAGTCGGTACTCGACACCGACAGTGAAATACCCGTTTGGATTGATGATGCTTTAGAAAAAGCGTTGCAGGTGAATCGCCTTAAGCGGTATGAGCAAATTACCGAGTTTTTGTGTGATTTACGCCAGCCCAATAAAGCTTTTTTAAACAAAACTCGCGCACCGCTAGTGGAGCGAAATCCAGTGGCTGTATGGCAGGGCATATCAGCCATTTTGGCTGCGCTAGTGATTTACTTGTTAAGCCGTTAGCGCGTCGTGCAAATAGACTTTATTTACTGAAAAGGGAAGGAAACGCAAATGATTACTAGTAGAGAAGACGTCACTCAGCTAATTATGGCAACCAAGGTAAGAAAAGGCATTAAGTGGAGTGAAGTTGCGACCGCTATTGGCTTATCTAAAGAGTGGACTACTGCCGCTTGTTTAGGGCAAATGACTTTTGATAAAGCGCAAGCTGAGACCGTTGGCGATATGTTCGAGTTAACTGATGAAGCTGTTGCTTGGCTACAAATAGCGCCTTATAAAGGCTCACTGCCTACTGCGGTGCCAACTGATCCACTTATCTATCGTTGGTACGAAGTGGTTAACGTGTATGGCAGCACCATTAAAGAACTTATTCACGAAGAGTTTGGCGATGGCATAATGAGCGCGATTGATTTTTCTATGGATATTAAGCGTGAAGAAAACCCCAATGGTGACCGAGTAAACGTGGTGTTGTCGGGTAAGTTCTTACCTTATAAAACCTACTAAGCGCTATGTAAGATAACTAAAAAAGCCAGCGAGTTGCTGGCTTTTTTACATGTGTTACGTGATTAGTTTATGCTTTAACAGCCCTCCCATGCACTTATTGCTGATAGCACTAGTCAATCCCCAATCTGAAACGCTAAACTGTCGGCTTATTTTATTTAGTTTAAAGGTAGTGTGATGAACCCGATTCTTGCGATGTTGAGAGAGAACAATATTAGCGACCAACAGATTAGCGAGCTTTTTGAAGTGCTGACGCAAAACCCTCTTGCGGCTATGGCTACCATTAGCCAATTAGGTTTGCCACAAGAACAGCTTCAAATGTTAATGGGGCAAGTGATGCAAAATCCTGCTTTGATTAAAGAAGCTGTGGATGAGTTAGGTTTAGACTTTTCGAAAGTAGAGGCAGCCAAAGAACAGCTTAAGAAATAACGCTAGCGATGATCTAGGTTAGCAAGCAATGCTAAGCACTAAGGTGTGACACTTCTTATCGTGATTTGCGTGCTAACAAACGGGTGAGTCTAAGGCCCAAATACCCTTACAGGGTAATTAGACACTAGACTCAACCCTAATGATAACATTGGGCTAATAACTAACGACTATAACGTTGTTTTTTACTGCGCAATCGACGTATCCATTGAAAACGCGCCAAACGTTGCATATCTTCAATTGCATCGCTTTCATCAGTAATTTCTTGGCCTAACAAGGTTTCAATGATGTCTTCCATGGTGAGCAAGCCCTGAACCTCGCCGTATTCATTGACTACTGCTGCAATTAAGTCTCGAGCTTGCAGCAGGCGTTGATAAGCATGGCGTATGCTTACGCTGGCGGGGAGCATGAGTAACTCTCTAGAAAACTCACCAACTTGTCGGCTACCTTCTTTATTAAGGGCTGCGCTCATAATGTCTTGTTTATGTACATAAGACACAATGTTATCGCGGTCACCTTGATAAACCGGGATCCTAGAAAACGGTTTGGCGAGATGTGATTCAATAAACTCGTCTACGTTACTGCTATGTTCAATGCGATGAACCACCGCGCGTGGTGTCATCACTTCAGTTATTTTTAACTTCTCTAATTGCAACAAATTACGCAGTACTTGAGACTCACCTTGCTCAATAACACCTTGCTGGTGGCCTAACTCGGCAAGTGCACTGATCTCTTCTCGCAGGCTAGAAAAGTCTTCTTCGTGTTTACCAATACGTGCGGTAATGCGATCACTTAACCACACAAAAGGGTAAAAAACCTTAATCATTATTGGTAATAACCAAGAGGCAAAAGGGGCGAGTTTTCGCCAGTAGGTGACTCCTAAGGTTTTTGGCACAATCTCAGATAGTACCAGCACTAGTATCGTCATAATGGCCGAAGAAACGGCGAGATACTGGGATCCGTAAAGAGACGCGACTTGAGCTCCTACGCCAGCTGCACCAGCTGTATGGGCAATGGTATTAAGAGTGAGAATGGCCGCTAGTGGTTTGTCGATACTGGCTTTTAATTTGGCTAAGCGTGCAGCAGCATTTGGGTTGTGTTGCTGCTGAAGGTGAATATAACTAGGGGAGACGCTGAGTAACACCGCCTCTAAAATGGAACATAGAAAAGAAACAAAAATAGCAAGACATAGAAAACTTACTAAAAGAAACACGTAATCCACCATTATTTTAACCCAAAGACACTGTTGGGCGTTCAGTAAACCCAGCGCTATTGGTATGAGTGCTAAGTTAGCTGCAGTTTACCAATTAATATCAACAAAAGGGCAGTAGAATATTAAAACGACTTGAAGCCTTGGATGTGTGGGCGATTATCATCGATAAATGCTAGGCACAAAAAAAGACACCCTAAGGTGTCTTTATTTGTAGAATTGGTGGAGCTGGCGGGTTTCGAACCCGCGTCCAAAACCATTCTAACCAATGGCGCTACATGCTTAGTTTGTCTTTAATCTCGTTAGACAGCTGCGAACAAACACGCCACTGAATAACACACCAGAATTCTATTTCGCGGTTCAGCTCTCTAGTCAAAGCATCCCTCGCTATCTTGTTTGGGTTTGAACTTCTATGATTCCCCGTCTTACAAGCGGAAGCTAGGGTAGAAGTGCTCTAACAGGTTATTAAGCTGCTAGTGCGTAGTTTTCGTCGTTTGCGACTATTTTTTTGCGGCTTTTTACGTGGCAAACCGCCCCACGACATGCTCCACAAGCCTTCCTGATCCTGTCGAATCCAATTCAGCCCCGGAATTTCTAGAACATTCTAACACAAGCCGTATACATACTGATATACAGGAGTGTTTAAACGCTGTTTATTTACTCAATCGCAGTTTGCTTACCTAAAGCTATGCTTCATCACACGGTCTTTAGTGCGTTGCCATTCACGATCTTTTTCGTCTTCTCGTTTGTCTTGGTCTTTTTTACCCTTGGCTAAGCCAATTTCTAGTTTGGCCCAAGAGCCTTTCCAGTAAAGGGCCGTAGCCACAATGGTATAACCTTGACGTTCTACTGCTCCAATTAATTTGTCGAGTTCACGACGATTAAGCAGCAGCTTACGAATTCGAGTTGGGTCAGCAACAACATGGGTCGACGCTGACAACAAAGGTTGAATATTTAGACCCGAGATAAAGGCTTCACCATCGCGAACATAAACATAACTTTCTGCGATGTTGACCTTACCGGTCCGCATGGATTTTACTTCCCAGCCTTGTAGTTCTATTCCCGATTCGAATTTGTCTTCGATACGGTACTCATGGCGCGCTTTTTTGTTTTGCGCGATGGTGTTAGAACCAACTTTTGATTTTGATTTATTCTTGCTCATGGCGGCTATTATACGCATGCTGCGGGGCTTTAAAACTGATAATGTGCGCAAAGGCCAAGCTAATGTTAAAATGCTGGCAGATTTGAAGAAAGAGTGGGTTCATGCCGCAAGTAAACCGTAGTGCGTTGGTTATGTTTAGTGCCAAGCAAATGTACCAGTTAGTTAACGATGTACATGCTTATCCAGAATTTTTACCTGGTTGTGTTAATAGCGAGATCTTACAGGAAGGCCCATCATCAATGGTGGCCGAGGTAGGAGTGGCAAAAGCTGGAATAAAAAACAAGTTTGTTACCGAGAACACTCTTACCGAAGACCAGTCTATTCATATGAATTTAGTTGACGGCCCATTTAAGTCGCTCTCTGGTGTATGGCATTTTGTTGCGCTGGACGAACAAGCTTGTAAGGTGATGCTAGATCTAAATTTTGAATTTAGTAATCGGTTAATTGCTGCAGCTTTTGGCCGGGTATTTAATGAGTTAGCGGGCAACATGGTACAAGCCTTTGTTGAACGCGCAAAGCAGGTATATTAGTAGTGGCTGAACAAATTAATATTGAAGTGGTATACGGCTTACCTGATCACCAAGTATTACTCGCGCTAAAAGTTGAACTGGGCTGTGACATTCTCAGTGGCATTCAGCAATCTGGTATTGTGCAACATTTTCCCGAAATTGAACCAGAAAGCGCATCAGTGGGCATATTTAGCAGAGCCGCTAAGTTATCTCAAGCGCTGAGAGATGGTGATCGAATTGAAATTTACCGTCCACTGATTGCCGACCCCAAAGAGTTACGGAAAATTCGTGCTGAGCGAGCAAAGGCGGAAGGGCGAGCCAGTAAAGTCACGGGTGGTAGGCCAGTAGCTAAAGTGAGCGAAAGTTAGAGACAAAAAAGCCAGATGTGATTATCTGGCTTTTTACTATTTATTGGAGTACTTACCCAGCGTCTAGTGGCTGCATAAATTCATCACTCACTTCGTAATCACCTTCCACAAAGGCTAAATGATCGTTCACAAACTGAATCACTAAGTTACGTTTCTCAAAATCGCCATTACCGCTTTGATAGCTATACAGGTAATACCAGCGTTCTTTGTCAAAGGCATCAATTAACATTGGGGTACCAAGAACAAAGCGTACTTGTTCTTTACTCATGTTAATTCGGAGCTGCTCAACTTTGGCATCATCAATGTAGTTGCCTTGGGGGATATCAATTTTATATACCATCCAGTCGAAGGCTGAACAGGCACTAAGGCCTAAGCTGGCCAGTAAAACGAAAATTTTTGCTGAAAAACGCATGGGAATGGAAGCTCCTTGTTAAGGCAAACATCATAACTAAGCCCCGCCCTAAAAAGAAGTATCGATTACTAAGAAATTAGTCCTCAATCAACAATTCTTGTGCGTTTGCCAGTGCTGAAGGAGTAATTGCATCACCTGCCAGTAAGCGTGCCAGCTCTTCTAAGCGTTGTTTACCGTTGAGTGTTTGCATGTTGGTGATCGTTTCATTTTTCTTTTGCTGCTTACTAACTAACATTTGCTGGTGACCATGGCCTGCTACTTGCGGTAAGTGAGTGACACACATTACTTGGCATTGTTTACCCAGCTGGCGAAGCATGCCACCCACAACCGCTGCTGTTGGTCCGCTAATACCTACATCTACTTCATCAAAAATTAGAGTGGGGGTGAGAATGCTGGCAGAGCAAATAACTTGAATCGCTAGGCCGATGCGTGACAACTCACCACCAGAGGCTACTTTTTCAATGGCTTGCATAGGTTGCCCTGGGTTAGTTCGTACTAGCAGTTCAACTCGGTCAATGCCGTTAGCGTTGGTAAATTGCTGTGCATCACTTTGCAGTGAAAACTCACACTGGGCTTTAGCCATGCTCAGCTTGTGGATCTCTTTGGTCATTTGCTTACTTAAACTATTGGCTGCACGTTCTCGACTTTTCGACAACTTATTAGCTTTGTTTAAATAATGCTGCCAAGCACTTTCAATCTCATCCGCGAGGTGTTCAAAACGTTCACTTTGTTGGCTTAGCTGAGTTAATTGCGCCAGTAAATCTTGATGCAAAGCAGGAAGCTGCTCTGGTGAAGTATGGTGCTTCCTTGCCAACTCCAAAGCAAGGCTCATCCTTTCTTCTAGCTCTGCAAATAACTCAGGATCGTAGTCTAGTTGCTCACTATAGTGCCCTAACTGCTGAGTTGCCTCTTCAACCTGAATTTGCGCGTCATGCAAGAGATTATTAATGGTGTCTAATTTGGGGTCTAGCTCAAGTAGTTGGCTGGTTGTTTTGCAAGCTTGGCTGAGCATATCCATAACATTTACGTGATCGTCATGACCAAGTAATTGCGTGAGTTGGTGGCTGCTTTGCTGTAATTCAGTACTGTGTGATAAGCATTGATGTTGTTGCTCGATATCCTGATATTCTCCTTCTTGAAGGGAAAAAGCATCCAGCTCTTTTACTTGGTAATCAAGCAACTGGCGCTGAGCGGCTAGCTCTTTTTGCTGTTGTTCAGCAAGTTCTAGCTCGTTACAGAGCGCTTTCCAGCCTTGGTAAGCTTGTTTTACGTCACCGATTAGCTGAGGATGGGCCGCATATTGGTCGACAATTGATAGCTGTTGGTTGGGCTTTAATAATAGCTGATGAGCATGTTGGCCATGAATACTTACTAAGTATTGACCAAGGCTTTTTAATTGAGCCAGCGGTACTGCTGTGCCGTTAATGTAGGCCTTGGAACGGCCTTCTTTTGTTACCACTCGGCGCAGTATGCATTCGTCATCACTCAGTAACTCATTTTGCTGCAACCACAATTGAGCCTGTTGGTTATTGCTTACGTCAAATTGTGCGCTAATTTCAGCCTTATCGGCTTCTTGTCGCACCATTGAGGCTTCTGCTCGATTACCCAAACATAAACCAAGGGCGTCAATGGCAATAGATTTACCCGCTCCGGTTTCACCCGTTATGGTGGTCATTCCTTGATTCAAATCGAGTTCAAGAAATCGAACAATGGCAAAATTTTGTACGCTTAATTGAGTGAGCATTTCAATACCTGTTTATTCATACAGTAACTGTGTAAATATATAGTGCAAGTTTTATTCAAGCAAGCGACATTTTTAAAGATTTTGCTAAATTATGAGGAAGCTATTGTTTTTTTTGCCTTAGTTTACTGAGCTAGTTCAGCATTTATTTAGCCACTAGATAGCTGCAGCTTTTTGTCTAGGTAAGGAACAAGAGGTAGAGCTTACTTAGTGGGTAAACTAGTTGAAGCCGCTGCTTATGCTGTCTATTTTGGCTGGTTTGTGCTTTTCATATACTTTTTAATAAAAAAATATTTCAACTCACTACACTCTCTCGGAATTAGCTACTACGCTTTTAGCTGTCACATTAGTGTCATTAAATTCGTGCATGTTTATCAAACAGTTGTTGTATCTGTGCCGCATAAGTCGGTAGACCAATTCACCTTGAACCACATGGAAGAGATTATGTTGAATAAACGTTTAACACTGAGTGCTTTGGTACTTAGTATGGGCGCAATGGTTAGTGCGCAAACGAGTGCTGAAACGCTTCGCTTATTAACGTGGGGTGGCTATGCGCCTCAGGAAGTGATTGATATGTTCGAAAAGGAAACGGGCATTGAAGTAAAAGTGACTAAATCAAACAATGAAGACATGATTTCAAAGCTTCGAGCCACTGGTGGTTCGGGGTTTGATTTAGCTCAACCTAGCCAAGATCGTATTACTGGCGTACAGCAACAGTTTGGCATCTATCAGCCGATTGATTTGAGCCGTATTGAGCAACAACAAATGATTACCTCTATGCTTGACGCTACCAAGAAAAATACTGCGGTAGGTGACCAGGTATTTGGGGTTCCTCATGTATGGGGTACCAGTGGTTTAGTGGTTAATGGAGAAATGGCCAAAGATGTGGCCGATTACACCGACCTTTGCCAAAAGCAATATGAAGGTAAGATCTCTTACCGCTTGAAGCGCCCAACCTTAATTGGTTTTGCTTTTGCATTGGGTGAAGACCCATTTGCTGCTTATGCTGACCCTGTTAAATACCAGCAAATACTTAATAAAGTTGAAACAGCTTTGGTTGACTGTAAGCCACTGGTAAAAACGTACTGGTCGGGCGGCGATGAGCTAATGAACTTGATGCGTTCTAACGAAGTGGTAGCCGCTATGGCTTGGGATGCTGGCGGTTGGAAACTCAACCGTGAGCAGCAAAACATTCAGTTTGTGGCGCCTAAATCTGGTGCATTGGGTTGGATTGATACCTTTGCTATTCCTAAAAAGTCGAAAGCGATTGATGCAGCCTACAAGTGGATCAACTTTGTTATGCGCCCTGAAGTCGCCGCTAAAATTACTGAATCAGCAGGTAATTTTACTGCGTCTAAAGGCTCTGATACTTACGTAAATGAGTTGGCTAAAGCCCAATTTAATACCAGCTTTAGCAGTGACGATATCGATAATATTAAGTGGTATCCAGCTGTTCCAGCCGGCCTAGAAGCCATGGAAGGCAAAGTACTCGACCGCGTTCAAGCGGCCAAATAGCTAAGATGGGGCCTTGTGCCCCAAATCTTGTTACCTCTTCGTAAAATCTTGGACCCTATATGGCGGCTAACGCTAACTTTGATCTTGAATGTGAACAACTCTCAAAGCACTTTGCAGACTTTACTGCGGTAGACCAACTTAACTTTTCGGTAGAAGCTGGTTCGTTTTTCTCTATTCTTGGCCCATCAGGCTGTGGCAAAACCACGTTGTTGCGCATGTTGGCTGGCTTTGAATCGCCCTCAGAGGGAGAAATAAGAATTCATCAAAAGCGAGTGAATGAATTAGCGCCGAATAAACGCCCAGTGAACATGGTATTTCAGCACCTAGCTTTATTCCCTAATATGAATGTAGCTGAAAACATTGCTTATGGCTTAAAGCGCCGAGGTATAAAAGGACCAGAGCGTGCCAGTAAAATCAAAGATGTATTAGAGCGGGTAGGATTAGATGGCAGCCAAACTAAGCAAATTGCTCAGCTTTCTGGTGGGCAAAAACAACGAATTGCGATTGCCCGCAGTTTAGTATTAGAACCCAGATTATTGTTATTAGATGAACCATTGGGCGCATTAGACTTAAAGCTTCGCGAGAAAATGAAAGTGGAGCTAAAGCACCTACAACGGGAGTTCGGCACCACATTTATTTACATCACTCACGATCAATCTGAAGCCTTGGTAATGTCAGATAAAGTGGCGGTGATGAATAATGGTCGCTTTGAACAACTTGCCAGCCCCCAGCAACTTTACTATCAGCCAAGTAGTGCTTTTGTGGCTAAGTTTGTTGGCCAAACAAATGCCTTATCGGCAGTGGTATGCGAACAACGCCAAGATGTAGCCTTGGTAAAAACGGCTCACGGTAGGCATTTGATTGTGGCAACGAGTATTAATCAGTCGGCTAAGTCCACAGTAGACGTATTTGTTCGACCGGAAGCTATTGGTATTGCCGAGGCCGGCCAAGAGCTAAAAGCCGACAACCAATTTGATGTAAAAGTAGAGGAATGTTTGTTTGACGGCGCAAGCTCTACCTTAGTCGTGCGTGATATTCACCATAATGACCTATACCGAGTAGCCCCGGGAGCGAGCTTCTCGCTACACAATGTTGTGGTAGGAAGCACCTTAAGGGTTTTTTGGGACGCTAAGCAAGCTATGTGCATACACAGCGAGGTAAGTAGTGAAAGCTAAAGGCCTAGGTTTTTATCTGTTATTGCTGCCATTTGTTTTGTGGTTTGTACTGCTAATTGTGTTACCTCATTTGCAAATGTTTGAGCTGTCGCTGATTAAGCGTGATTACGCCGCTGGTGACAGTATTGGAATGTATCAATATCAGCAATTTTTTGAAGAGCCGTTGTACTGGCGAACCTTAGTTCGAACGGTGTGGATGTCGTTATTGGCGACCTTTATTACCCTGTTAGTGAGTTTTCCTGTCGCGTTTTTTATTGCCAAAGTCGCTAAAGGTAAAAGTAAACGCTTGTTACTGCTCAGTTGTTTATTGCCATTTTGGGTCAGTGAGTTAGTACGTACTTACGGTTGGATGATATTGCTACGTGAATCGGGAGTGATTAGCCAAGGCTTATTAGCCTTAGGCCTTACCGACCAGCCCATAGAGTTTTTGTATAACGATGTCAGTATGCTAATTGGACTGGTGTATACCTCAATGCTGTTTATGGTTGTACCTCTGGTGAGCACATTAGAAGGGCTTGACCAAAGTTTAATTGAGGCGGGATACGATCTTGGTGGCAATGGTTGGAATGTGACTCATTCTATTATTGTGCCTTATGCCATGCCAGGCATTGTTTCCGGTTGCATCATGGTATTTATGCTGTGCTTGGGCAACTATCTTACGCCGCGATTGTTAGGCGGTAAAGACAGCTTATGGTTTACCGAACAAATCTTTACCCAGTTTATTACCCGTTTTAATTGGGAGCTAGGTGCAGCGTTTGGGGTGGTGTTACTGGTGGTGTCTTCACTGGTAGTGTCATTGGGCTTAAAACTCAGCGGGCAGTCTTTTAGCCGCACGCTTGGTCGTTAACGGAGCCGAATAATGTTGCATCAACTACGTGGACCGGCCAAATCACTGTATCAATTTTATATGGTGGGCTTTTTAGTCTTTTTAGCACTGCCGCTAAGTATTGTTGCAGTATTCGCCTTTAACGACAGCTTATTTGCGGCCTTGCCTTGGCAAGGATTCACTTTGGATTGGTTTGTTGGCCAAACCGAGCCAAAGCTAGGTATTTTTTATGATGAAGGGCTGCTTTCTAGTATTGGAGTGAGCGCCTCAATTGCTTGCTTGGTCACACTACTTTCTTTGGTATTAGCAACTGCCAACGCATGGCTGTTTATTCGTTTTGATTTCCCCGGGAAAAACTGGTTGTACATTGGTTTGTTATTACCTTTGGTGATCCCCGGCGTCATTTTGGGTGTGGCAATTTTGGTCGCAAGCAGCAGCTTAGCTAATAGTGTCGAGGATGTTTGGGGCTGGGAGTTGGAGTGGTTACGCCCTGGCTTTATTTTGGTGGTTATTGGTCAAGTTGCATTTATTACAACGATATCTACCTTGGTGGTATTAGCTCGCTTAAGAAAGTTTGATTTTAGTTTAGAAGAAGCCGCGCTAAATTTAGGTGCCGGGCCATGGGTGGCGTTTGTTACTGTAGTGTTGCCTTTTCTCATGCCAGCTTTGATTGGCGCAGCAGTAGTGAGTTTTCTAATGTCTTTTGAGAACTTCAATACTACCTTAATGTTAGTGGGCTCTGATGCCCCCTTAACCATTGCTATGTACGACCGCTTACGTGAAGGCTCCACGCCAGTGCTAAATGCTGTTTCGTTATTATTGATGCTTGGTTCTGCTGTGATTGCTCTCACCTCCATGTTATTTAGTGGTGATAAAGATATTTCCAGTAAATAGTATCTTCGAAGTACAAGCGTTTACTTAGTGTTAACCGCTATTTAAGTTACTGTTATTAGGTGCTATGTCGGATACATGGGCAGAACTTAGTTACTTATCGCTATTGCTAGGTGTGCGTGTTATAAGGCTTTGTTGTCTGTAGAATTAAGGAGTAGCAGGTGAACAAAGCGAACACGGAAACTAAAGCTTTTATTTTGCTGTTGGCTGGCATGATGTCTTTAGTTGCTCTCTCAGTAGATGCTATGTTGCCAGCACTGGTTACCATTGCTAACGACTTCGACCTAGCGCAAACCGCGCAAGCTCAATGGACAATCACCTCTTTGTTTATCGGCCTATCTATTGGCCAGCTTATTTACGGCCCGTGGTCAGACGCTGTAGGGCGTAAACCTCCTATCTACTGGGGCTATTCGCTGTTTATAGTTGGCACCTTAATATGCGTGTTTTCTGAATCATTTAGTTGGTTAATTGCTGGCCGTGTTTTACAAGGCATGGGAGCAGCTGCACCACGAATCATTACCATGGCGTTAGTGCGCGACAAGCTAAAGGGTGCAGAAATGGCGCGCATTATGTCGGTGGTTTTTTCGGTGTTTATTGTGGTGCCGATTTTAGCCCCAGCCATTGGTCAGTTGATTATTAGTGTTGCTCACTGGCGGTGGATCTTTGGCATGTTGCTGATTATGGCGGTATCAACTGGGTTTTGGTTTTGGCGTTACCAAGAAGAAACCTTACAAGAAGAACAGCGTCGCCCACTAACAGTGAAAAGCTTTATTGAAGGCTTAAGGTTTTTATTGGCAGAGAAAGCAGCACTGGTTTATACGGTTATTTCAGGGCTAGTGTTTGGCAGTTTTCTGGGCTATTTGAACAGTGCGCCTTTGGTGTTTATTCAGCTTTATGACCAACAAGATAACTTTGCATTATTGTTTGCCGCTGCAGCCTGTGCAGTGGGGGTAGCGTCCTTAGTGAATGGACGAATGGTATTAAAAATGGGAATGCGTAAAATGATTATTTACGCTCTGCTGGGGCTGGTTGTTTTAACTAGCTTGTTTTGTGTGGTATTGCTCGCTAGTAATGGTGTGCCCCATCTATTGATGTTGATGTTGTATTTGGTACCAGCGTTTTTCTGTATCGGTATTTTATTTGGCAACCTCAACTCACTCGCTATGGAGCCTCTTGGTGCTATTGCTGGTATGGGCTCAGCTTTTGTCGCCTGCCTTTCTACCTTAATCGCCATTCCGATTGGGAGCCTAATTGGCTTAAGTTTTAACGATACTTGTTATCCCATTGTGTTGGGCTTTATGTTTGTTGGCTTAGGTAGCTTAACGCTGATTAAAGTATTCGATCCTTTAGAGCAGACCAAGGCTTAGGTGCTAGCACCTCACTGAGTGAGATAAGTACCGACATTTTTGCTTGCAGTATAAAATATCGAAATTAATTTACATTAAATCAACAGCTTATAGATAAGTTGGTTGAGCTTGCTTAAAATGGTCTTTAGCTTGTTAGTTTTTGGTGCTAACGATCTGCTTTTATTATATAAATTGGTATTTAAATCTTAATTTTTAGTTAGGGTTGAATCATCCGGCTGTTTTTCTTGGTTTTTATAGTGCTTCAGTATTAAGGTTGTTGTTATCACTTTGTTAACTAGGCCTTAGTTATGAATACCCACGCCGATTGTTTACTACAACTTAATCACCTGAGCGGCTCTGCCGTGCATGATTTGTCCTCTTCTTTTGATAACTTGCCGCATACTCAACATGCCGATGGCCAGTATCGCCTGCGTCGTTACTCCGTGGTTAGGCTTGCCAAAGGAGGCGTGCAGCGTTTAGCGGGAAGGGCCTTTGTACAAAGTGAACAAGTGAACCATTTTCAAGGGGATGTTGTTCGCCAATTTGAAGATATTGAAGATGCGATTATTGCGTCAAAAGGCATGCATGAAATGTGTTCCTTATTCCTTGAGGCTAACGCCCTAGATGAACAACAAGATATCGAGATCCACCAAATTCGTATAGCTGCTCAGCAGAATGACACTCCCGTTGCGCCTGAAGGTGTCCATCAAGATGGTTTTAATCACATTGCGGTGGTGGGGATCCGTCGGCATAACATTGATGGTGGTGACTTTATGGTGTTTAAAGATAAACATCAGGCTCCGATTATGACGTTAGCTTTAGACAGTGGTGAAGTAGCTTTGTTAGATGACAGTAAACTTTGGCATTACGCGCGGCCTATTCGAGCCCATCGCCCCAGTGAGCCCGGCTTTATGGATGTATTTGTATTAACCGCGAAGGATCAGTAATGAGTTTTTCTTTTGAACAAGCGCGCCTGCTTTTCCCTGCTCTAGCTGCTAATGGAGCTGGGCACACACCGGTATTTCTAGACGGCCCAGGTGGCTCACAAGTCCCCAGCTCAGTGATTCAAGCTATGGCTGACTATTTACTGGGTGGCAACTCCAATTTAGGCGGCGCTTTTAGTGTTAGTAAACGCACAGAGCAAGTTTTGCAAACAGGCAGAGAATCAGCGCAAGCCTTGTTAAATGCTCCTAGTGCAAACAATATTATATTTGACGCCAATATGACTTCACTGACTTTCAAACTTAGTCGTGCTATTAGCCGCGATTGGAACAGTGATGACGAAGTGATTGTTAGCCGTCTCGATCATTATTCAAATGTATCTAGCTGGCAACACGCAGCCGCAGATAAAGGCGCTCGGGTTCATAATGTGAATATTGATCCGCAAAACTGTAACCTTGACTACCAACATTTTGAATCACTGATTAACCCAAATACTCGACTCGTTGCCATCACTTACGCTTCAAATACCAGTGGCAGCATAGTTGATTTACAGCGGGTTATAGTAAAGGCCAAATCTGTAGGTGCAATGGTGTATGTTGATGCTGTGCATTACGTGCCCCATGGCTTAGTAGATGTGCAAGCGCTTGGTTGTGATTTTCTAGTGTGTTCGGCTTACAAGTTTTTTGGCCCGCACCTAGGCATCGCTTATGTAGCCGACCCTTGGTTAGAGCATCTAGAGCCCTATAAAGTGGAGCCTGCCACCAATATTGGTCCAGGGCGTTTTGAAACTGGCACTCAAAGTTTTGAAGCTATTGCCGGAATGACTGCAGCCGTTGAGTACTTAGCCCACTGGAATAGTGATAGCGACGATTTACGCAGTGCCTTGGTGAAAAGCTATCAGCAATTTAATGCTCATGAGCAAGCACTTAGTCACCACTTTTTAGAGCGTTTATCAAAACATCCGCATGCGCAGCTTTATGGAGAAAGCAGTAATCAGCGTTTAGCTAATCGTACCGCTACGTTTTCATTGCGTTGGCCAAATCATGCACCAGAGCAAATTGCGGGCATGCTAGCCGATCATAATATCGCGACTTGGCATGGTCACTTTTATGCCCAAGGTATGATGCAGCAGCTAGATATATTGGATAAGGGCGGGGTATTGCGTATTGGTTTTATGCACTACAACACCCATCAAGAAATTGACCAATTGTGGGATTTACTCGATCAATATTGTTTGTAGCTAGATGCTACTTATTTAAACGTCGAGAGCGAGATGGGCCAGTAGCTGGTCTAGCTCGCTTTGGCCATCAAACTTAATGCCAATCGCTAGCTGATCGTGGCCATCTTTGCTTTGGCTTTTCACTGTGCCTTCTATAATGGTGTCGCTTTCTGGTTTACCAGCAACCCGAATATGTACAAATACATCGTTAAGTAAAAACTTACCGTAACTCTCGGGCCAAGCCAGTTTAAAGCGACAGCCGCCAGCTGATAAATCAAGAATGACCCCGTCGAAGCTTAAATCATTCTCTATTTGTTGGTCGCTAACCGATGAACGGTGAGTCACTGTTGCTGGAATACGAGTGGTTGCTCGCTGTTGTTTACGTAAGCTAAACCGTTCTATTTCAGTAGGGTATTTTACAAACAGTAAGTGCTTAGGGCTTTTGAATATGTCGGTGATGATGCTACGAAAGGCGATGCATTGACCCGCTTCACCTTCAATAATAGAGCGTACAATACAGGCCATACCTTCAATTAATACATCGTGATGACCTTGCTGAGCAGATTTAGGCACTGCAAAAATAAGGAAGTTTGCGTCATCTACTCCAATTAGTTTGCACTTAATCCGTACATTACCTTCTTTGATAAATTGCACGTCTAGTACATCGCCAAAGCGCATTTGGCGCATAATATCTACCACTTCTTTACGCTGTTTTACGAGTGGGCTTGGCGTTGTTGTCAATGTAGGCTTCCTTGTTATTGTTTGCTCGAGACTTAAAACAAACGGCTTCCCCAGCCTAACTTTGTTCGTAAAATCTTAAAGTAATCATAGCTCTTTGGATGAACTAAGCGCAATGGATGTTGTTGCTTACGAATAATCACTTCGTCACCTGGCAATACAGGCAGTGATACATGGCTGTCGCAACTAATGTGCATGTGGTCGCTGTTTTCATGAGATAGCTTAAGCTTAATCTCACTTTGGCTATCAACCACTATCGGCCGAGAGCTCAAGGTATGTGGAAACATTGGGACTAACGCTATCGCATCCAAATTCGGGGTTAAAATAGGGCCGCCAGCAGATAAAGAATAGGCGGTAGAGCCTGTGGGAGTGGTAACAATCAGACCATCGGCGCGTTGGCTTAGCATGAAGTGATCATCTATATACACTTCAAACTCAAGCATGGTAGCGACTTTATCTAAGTGAAGTACAACTTCATTTACTGCGCTGTTATGGCTTTTTACCGCGTTATGACGCATCACCTTGGCTTCTAGTAGGCCGCGTTTCTCAGTTACATAGTGGCCTTGTAATACTTCTTTTAGTGGGTGCTCAAAGTTAAAGGGGTCTAAGTCGGTCAAAAAACCTAAATTACCACGGTTGACTCCCAGCACCGCAATGTCGTAACGCGATAATACTCGCGCTGCGCCTAACATATTGCCATCACCACCCACAACAATGGCTAAATCGGCCTGCTCACCTAAATCGTTAATGCTCACCAAGTTGAGATTATCAATCTGCAGTTGTTGGCCAGTAAGTTCTTCTACCAATACGGTATAAGATTGATCTGCCAGCCAATGAAATAGGGCAGTAAGTGTGTTGTTGGCACCTTCATGATGAGGTTTGCCAATTAAACCAATGGTAGAGAAAACTTGAGTCATAATGTGTTGATTTAACATTGTGTTACCGATGATTATAACGTGTGCTTTTAGTACTCAGCCAGTTTTATCGTGAGTATCACTTGAAAGCGGCTGTTTGATCCCCATAATATGCAACAGATTAGAGTTATTTGTGAAGAATTACGGAGACCCTGCATGAGCAGTGAGCAAAATAAAGCGCAGCCTGAAGAAGTTGTAGTAGAAAATGAAGTAGAACAGCAAGTTGACGCGATTGAAGCTGAGTTAGAGGCGGCCGCTGAGCAAGCTGAACCTGCAGCTGAAGAAATTAGCGTGGCGGAGCTATTAGAGCGCCTAGCCACTGCAGAGCAAACAGTTGCCGAACAAAAAGACGGTGTGGTGCGCGCCAAAGCTGAAATGGAAAATATTCGTCGTCGTTCAGCACAAGAAGTAGAAAAAGCGCGTAAATTCGCTTTAGAGAAGTTTGCAAACGAGTTGCTACCGGTTATCGACAACATGGAAATGGCTCTGCAACATGCCAACCGTGAAGACGAAGCGCTAGCATCAATGATTGAAGGTGTTGAGTTAACCCTAAAAACACTGATCGATGCAGTGAAAAAGTTCGGCATCGAGGTTGTTGCACCGCAAGACCAAGCCTTTGACCCAGAAAAGCATCAAGCAATGGGCATGCAAGAAGTAGAAGGTGTTGCGCCAAATACGGTAGTTGCAGTGTTACAAAAAGGCTACGAATTAAATGGTCGCTTATTGCGTCCAGCAATGGTGATGATTTCTAAAGCGGCTTCAGTAGATACCAGCGCTTAGTTAGCACATTATTCTTAAAGGGCCAATTGGCCCTTTTTTTGTGCCTCAAATTTGGTTTGCAATGTACAGCTTGCCAGACAGGCTTAAGGCGCAGAATTGTTGCTGTTTTGTTTGAAATCTTTGACCTAGTTAGTTTGCTTATGCCATTGTTAAGTTATGAATAAAAATTATTCGTATTGACCAAAGGGTGAGCAAAGCGAGCAAATGGAACAGTTAGAGATTTTCGATATTCCCAATCCGTGTCGCGGAATTTGCCAAACCAATAGCCGCGGTTTGTGCATGGGATGTTTTCGAAATCGCGACGAACGCTTTGCTTGGCAAACGCTTCAGCCTGCCGAACAACAAAACATATTACGCTTAACGAAACAGCGTCGAATGCGTTTTATTAGGTTACAACGTAAGAAACTGGCCGAGCAACAACAGCAAACTCCCCCGCAAACCGAACTGCCTTTTTAGTAAGTTATTACTGCGTTAAACAGTGGCAGATGCCTTTCACATCGGGCAATATATGCATCCAGAGATATGGATGTGTTGTTATTTAGAGGTCCTATGAGTGATTTAAATCAGCTAATCAGCAATAACCGTAGCTGGGCGAAAAATATAAAAGAGCAAAACCCTACCTTTTTCTGTGATTTGTCTGAGCAGCAAAATCCTGAATTCTTGTGGATTGGCTGCAGCGATAGCCGGGTACCCGCTAACCAGATCGCTGGCCTACCACCTGGTGAAGTATTTGTTCATCGTAATATTGCCAATGTTGTAGTACATACCGATTTAAACTGTTTGTCGGTCATTCAATACGCGGTAGATGTACTTAAAGTTAAGCACATTATTGTTACCGGCCATTACGGTTGTGGGGGCGTGTTAGCGTCTATGGAAGATAAGCAGTTTGGCCTTATTGATAACTGGTTACGCCATCTTAAAGATGTTTATCGCTATCACGAGCAAGAACTGGAAGCCATAGCAGACAAACAGCAGCGTGCTGATCGTTTGTGTGAGCTTAATGTGATGGAGCAAGTTAAAAACGTATCGCAAACCTCCATCGTGCAAAATGCGTGGCGCAATGGCCAAGAACTATCGGTACATGGTTGCATCTATTCGATTCAAAACGGCATTCTTAATACACTGGACATTTCACGAACCGGACTAGAATAAATGCTGTAATGACATATTGCAGACATAAAAAAACGCGGCTAATGCCGCGTTTTTTATAGCGAGTTAACTTAAGCTTTTTCGGCCTTAGTTAACGGCGCTTCTACTTCGAAAGGTAAGTGAACTTCTTCTTCCGACAAACCTGCTTTAGGGTTGTTGTAAGTCTCTAAGTTCAAATCACCTTCAGATTTAGCCACAGCCACTGTCACCATACTGTCGCCAGTAATGTTTACCGCGGTACGCACCATATCTAATAATCGATCCACACCAATAATTAAGGCAATGCCTTCTACTGGTAGACCTACTTGCTGCAATACCATGGCTAGGGTAATTAAACCTACACCAGGTACACCGGCTGTGCCTACAGAGGCTAAGGTGGCAGTTACAATCACCATTAAGAAGTTTCCGGCGGTTAAATCGATGCCGTAAACCGTTGCAATGAAGATAGTCGCCACACCTTGCATAATAGAGGTGCCGTCCATATTAATGGTAGCGCCTAATGGCACGGTGAAAGAAGCGGTAGAGTTACGTACGCCTAATTTATGGGTCGCCGTTTCCATGGTCACAGGAATAGTGGCATTTGAAGAGGCAGTACTAAATGCAAAAACAATGGCTTCACGCATTTTCTTAATGAACAAGATAGGGTTTAAACCGGTTAATGCTTTTAACAAGGTTGGATAAACCACTAGGGCATGTAGCAACAGAACCACTAATACCACCATAAAGTAGCTCAGCAAGCTAGCAATCGCGTCAAAGCCAATTTCAAAGAACAGTTTTGCCAATAGGGCAAATACGCCATAAGGGGCAAGGTTCATTAAAATGGTCACTAACTTCATGATGACGACATTAAAGTCTTCAAAGTGTTTACCAATGCGTTTTCCTGGCTCACCAGAAATAGCGATGGCGATACCAAATAGCAAAGCAAATACAATAATTTGTAGCATGTTGCCCTGTGCCATTGAAGCAATAGGGTTATCTGGGAACATGTCGATAATGACTTGGCTAATGCTTGGTGCTTCTTTAGCAACAAAAGCGGCTTCGGTGGTTAACTCAATGCCTGTTCCTGGGCGAACCAGCAGCGCAACTGCCATAGCTAAAGAAATTGCAATGGCAGTCGTCGCCAAATACAACAATACGGTTTTACCACCAAGGCGGCCTAAGCGAGCAGTATCTTTCATCGACGATACGCCGCACACTAAAGATACAAATACCAGTGGAACCACTAGCATTTTTAAGCTGGCTACAAAGATAGAGCCTGTGATGTTTAGGATGCCATCAACGATGTAATCTTTGACTAAGATAGACTCAGCAAAAAAGGTTTGTAAGAAAACCCCTAAGCCAATACCGGCAACCATGCCGATAAGTATTTTGTGAGTAAGACTCAGTTTTGAATCGTTTTTCATTTCCCTTCTCTCTATTTTTTACACAGAGTATTCATCTGCATATAACTTAAAGTTGGGCGCATAGTATCACAGGTTATAAAAATAGCCATTTATAGCACTGCTAGCTTGGTTGTTGGTGAATTTGTGTGCTGAATCTGTGATCTTCTGCTCAATCAGTAATCAAATGTAATTTTATTTTCCTTGTTCATCTTTAGTCATTTTTTTTTAGCTTTTCCCTTGAAAAGTTTTTTTGCTGCCCCCACTTACTTTCTCAACAACGAAATAATAGTTACAACAGAATTTGGAGAACACCATCATGGGTAGAATTATTGGTATCGATTTAGGAACCACTAACTCTTGTGTTGCAGTATTAGACGGCGATACCCCTAAAGTAATTGAGAACGCAGAAGGCGATCGTACAACACCGTCGATCATTGCGTTCACAGACGACGGCGAAACATTAGTAGGCCAGCCTGCTAAGCGCCAAGCAGTGACTAACCCTAAAAACACCGTTTTTGCTATTAAGCGTTTAATCGGTCGTCGTTTTACTGATGACGAAGTTCAACGTGATATCGAAATCATGCCATTCAATATTGTTAATGCTGACAATGGTGACGCATGGGTTGAAGCAAAAGGTGAGAAGAAAGCACCGCCACAAATCTCTGCAGAAGTTTTGAAAAAAATGAAGAAAACTGCAGAAGACTATTTAGGTGAAGCGGTAACTGAAGCAGTAATTACTGTTCCTGCTTACTTCAACGATTCACAGCGTCAAGCAACTAAAGATGCTGGTCGTATTGCGGGCTTAGACGTTAAACGTATTATTAACGAACCAACTGCTGCAGCATTTGCTTACGGCGTTAACTCAGTTAAAGGCGACAACGTTGTTGCTGTATACGACTTAGGTGGTGGTACATTCGATATCTCTATCATCGAGATTGACGAAGTAGACGGCGAGAAAACCTTCGAAGTATTAGCAACCAATGGTGATACTCACCTAGGTGGTGAAGACTTTGATAACCGCTTAATCAACTACTTAGTAGAAGAGTTTAAGAAAGACCAAGGTTTTGACCTTAAGCAAGATCCATTAGCGATGCAGCGCTTAAAAGAAGCGGCTGAGAAAGCAAAATGTGAACTTTCTTCTGCACAGCAAACAGATGTAAACCTACCTTATATTACTGCTGATGCTTCAGGTCCTAAGCACCTTAACATCAAAGTAACTCGCGCTAAGCTTGAGTCTTTGGTTGAAGAACTAGTACAACGTTCTTTAGAGCCGTTACGCATTGCTCTACAAGATGCTGATCTTTCAGTTGGCGACATCAACGATGTAATTCTTGTTGGTGGTCAGACTCGTATGCCTCTAGTACAGAGCGCAGTAACAGAGTTCTTCGGTAAAGAGCCGCGTAAAGACGTTAACCCTGATGAAGCAGTAGCCATGGGCGCAGCTATTCAAGGTGCGGTACTTTCTGGTGACAAAACTGACGTACTACTACTAGACGTTACTCCACTGTCTCTAGGTATTGAGACTATGGGCGGCGTAATGACTCGCGTAGTAGAAAAGAACACCACCATCCCAACTAAGGGTTCACAGGTATTCTCAACCGCAGACGATAACCAAAGTGCTGTAACAGTTCACGTAATTCAAGGTGAGCGTAAGCGTGCTGCAGACAACAAATCTTTAGGTCAATTTAACCTAGAAGGTATTCGTCCAGCGCAACGTGGCGTACCACAAATTGAAGTAACCTTCGATTTGGATGCCGACGGTATCTTACACGTATCTGCTAAAGACAAAGATACGGCTAAAGAGCAGAAAATTACCATTCAAGCATCTTCTGGTTTGTCAGATGACGAAATCAACAAGATGGTAAATGAAGCTGAAGCCAACGCTGAAGAAGACAAGAAGTTTGAAGAATTAGTTCAAGCTAAAAACCAAGCTGATGCACTTGTACACGGTACCCGTAAGCAAGTTGAAGAAGCTGGTGAAGCCCTTCCTGCTGAAGACAAAGAGAAAATTGACGCTGCAGTAACCGAGTTAGAAGCAGCGAGCAAAGGCGAAGATAAAGCTGAGATTGAAGCAAAAACTCAAGCCCTTATCGAAGCTTCTCAAAAGCTAATGGAAGTGGCTCAACAACAAGCCCAAGCTAATGCAGGCGAAGCTGATGCTGAGCAAGCTGCACCAGCTCAAGATGACGTTGTTGATGCTGAGTTCGAAGAAGTGAAAGACGACAAAAAATAATTTGTCTTAAACACTTTTAGTAAGTTAATAACGGGCGTTGTGAGAACAACGCCCGTACGTCTATCAAAGCCAATACTTTCAACGAGTTTCGTTGTAAGAAAGTAGAACACCCATTATGTCAAAACGCGATTATTATGAAGTTCTTGGTCTAGGCAAAGATGCCGGCGAGCGAGAAATTAAAAAAGCCTACAAACGTTTGGCGATGAAATTTCACCCCGATAGAACCAAGGGTGATAAAGCTTCTGAAGAAAAATTTAAAGAAGTAAAAGAAGCCTACGAGGTTCTGAATAACCCTCAGAAGAAAGAAGCTTACGATCATTACGGCCACGCAGGGGTTGATCCTAACCGCGGAGCCGGTGGTTTTGGTGGCGGACAGGGCGACTTTGGTGATGCGTTTGGCGACATCTTTGGTGATATCTTCGGCGGTGGACGTGGAGGCGGCGGTCGACGCCAACCTCAACGTGGTTCTGATCTTCGTTACAACCTAGAGTTGAGCTTAGAGCAAGCCGTTAAAGGCGTTAAAAAAGAAATTCGCGTTCCTACTTTAGTGCACTGTGAGCAGTGTAATGGTAGTGGCGCTAAAAAAGGCTCAACGCCAAAAACTTGTGGAACTTGTCATGGCCAAGGCCAAGTACAAATGCGCCAAGGGTTCTTTGCGGTTCAGCAAGCTTGTCCTACCTGTAAAGGTAAAGGTTCAATCATTTCAGACCCTTGTCATAAATGTCATGGCGAAGGTCGTTACGAGCGCGCTAAAACCTTATCGGTTAGCATTCCAGCTGGCGTAGATACTGGTGATCGTGTTCGCTTATCGGGTGAAGGCGAAGCTGGCGAGAGCGGGGCTCCTGCCGGTGATTTATATGTACAAGTGCATGTAAAAGAACACCCAATCTTCAAGCGTGAAGAAAACAATCTTTACTGTGAAGTGCCAATTAGCTTTACCTTAGCAGCATTAGGTGGCGAGATTGAAGTGCCTACCTTAGATGGTCGAGTGAGCTTAAAAGTACCGAACGAAACCCAAACGGGCCGCATGTTTAGAATGCGCGGCAAAGGCGTTAAGTCAGTACGTGGCGGTCCAATTGGTGACTTAATCTGTAAAGTGATTGTTGAAACACCGATTAAGCTCAACGAAACTCAGAAGCAATTGCTTAAAGATTTCGAAGAGAGCTGTGGTGGGTCTGCTGGTAGCAAACATAAACCTAAAGCCGAAGGATTCTTCGACGGGGTTAAAAAGTTTTTTGATGACTTAACCAGTTAATCGATTAACTAAAGAAAAAGCGGCATTAGCCGCTTTTTTTATGCCTATTGGTTGGCGTATTGCATAGAGCTTAGCCATATCAAAACCCAGTTTAGCTATGTTATTATTCGGTAAAACAATAGGGTAGCTAAATGATAAGCCTAGTATTGGGTGGTATTAGAAGCGGCAAAAGTTCGTGGGCCGAAAAGCAGTTTAGTTCGCTCAATAACAGCAAGCCGGTGTACATCGCTACAGCGATGGCCAGTGATACCGAAATGGCTCAGCGCATTCAGCACCATCAATCCTTAAGAAAAGCGGCTTTTGATACTCATGAGCTGGATTTTTCGTCCGAGAACTTAAGTGATGTACTGAGCCAGTACGCTATGCAGAATACACCTGTGCTGTTGGAATGCATGTCGACTTGGCTGGGTTGGTGGTTATGCACAGATAAAAGTCCGAATGATCAATTACAGGAAATAAAGCTGCAAACCTCGATGTTGCTGGCTTGTCTTGAGCAGTTTTCTAGTGACTTAGTGATAGTGAGTAACGAAGTCGGCCTAGGTTTAGTTTCTGATAACCCCATGGCGAGAATGTTTGCTGATGAATTAGGGCGTTTAAATCAAGCTTTAGCTGCAAAAGCCCACAAGGTTGTATTAATTAGCGCTGGATTGCCGCTAATATTAAAGGATACGCAGGCTTAAAGGTTTGCCTAGAATGGAAGTCATACATGAATAAAATGCTAAAAACAGCAGTAGTCACCGTTTCGCTAGCGGCTTTACTGAGTTGCTCTGCTTCGCCAACAGGGCGTAAGCGGGTATTACTTTATGATGATTCGAAGATGAGTGCGTTAGGCGCTCAGTCTTTTGATGAAATCAAAAAGCAAGAAAAGATCTATAACGACAAAGCAACCAACGACTACGTGGCGTGTGTATCTAACGCGGTAACCGCAGAAATTCCTGGTCACTATGGCGATGAAGACTGGGAAGTGGTGGTATTTGATTCAGAACAAGTGAACGCATTTGCTTTGCCAGGAGCCCATATTGGTGTGTATACCGGGTTGATTCAAGTGGCAGAAACACCGGATCAGCTGGCCACGGTGATTGGTCACGAAATTGCCCACGTATTAGCAGAGCACAGTAACGAGCGATTATCACAAAACCAAATCGCCGGTATTGGCACCGCTGTTGCTGCTGTAGCTATTGGGGTGAGCGATGACGTTAAACACAAAGGCGCAGCCATGGCAGCTTTGGGCTTAGGTGTTCAATATGGCGTATTATTGCCTTATGGTCGAACTCAAGAGAGTGAAGCCGACGTAATGGGTTTAGACTTAATGGCTAGTGCGGGATTTAATCCGCAAGCCAGTGTGGCCTTATGGCAGAACATGGCGAAAGCCGGTGGTGGTTCGGTTCCCGAGTTTTTGTCTACCCACCCTTCAAATAAAACCCGTATCGCCGACTTAGAAGCACGAATGTCGCGTGCTACGCAATTAGAAAAGCAAGCTATCGCCCAGGGGAAAGTGCCCCAGTGTAAACGCCCGGCAAGTTTTGATATAGACAGTGAAAAGTCAGATGCCGATAAAACTAGCAACGCAGAGTGATATTGAAAACATCTGCCTGGTTCAGCGGAAAAGCTGGCAGCATGTTTACTCACCGCAACTAGTAAAAAAAATGTTCAAAGTGTTGCCCTCCAGTTTGCACCAAAAGCTTTGGCAGCAACGAGTAAGCAATGACAATAACCAAGTGTGGGTGCTAAAAAATCCACAACTAGAAGGGTTGTTAATGCTAGAGAAACAAGCTGACGAAACCGAGCTAGCAGCCCTATACCTTTTGCCTAAAACGATTGGTAAGGGTTGGGGGCGCGCAATGCTTAAACACGCTTGTCAGCAGGCGAATGTGAAGCGGTTACATTGTTGGGTGATGCAAGATAACGAGCATGCCGAGGGTTTTTACCGCCATTTAGGTTTTACCTTTGACGGAGAGCTTCGTAAAGTGGCGTTTTCTGGTAGTGACTTTGTGCAAAAAAAGGCGCATTTAGCCACTGATTCGCGGTTTTTCTAGCCACTTTATGTTAACCTTTTGGCTCTTTTTATTGATTAGATTTAAGAGTTGAAATGAGCGATAAATATCAAGGCGCAGCAGCGCAAGCAAGTTACGGTTACGGCCTTCAAATTGGCGAGCAAATTGAGCGCGCAGCATTCGACGGATTAGAGCTAAATGCCATGTTAGATGGTATTCGTGATGTGATGAGTGGTGCTCAACCACAACTTGACGAAGCAGTAATTGGTGCGGCTTTCCAAGAAATCACTAAAGATATCGAAGCTAAAAAAGCTGAGCAGCATAAAGAAGCAATGGCTGAAGGCGAAACTTTTCTAGCTGAAAATGGTTCTCGTCCTGAAATCAACAAAACTGAAACGGGTCTTCAATATGAAGTACTTGTTGAAGGCGAAGGCGAAACTCCAAGTGCTAGCAGCAAAGTACAAGTTCACTATGAAGGTACTTTAATTTCTGGTGAAGTATTTGATAGCTCAGTTCAGCGCGGCCAACCTGCAGAGTTCCCTGTGAACGGCGTAATCAAAGGCTGGACCGAAGCACTACAACGCATGAAAGTGGGTGACAAGTGGAAACTTTACATCCCTCAAGAGCTAGCATATGGCTCACAAGGTGCTGGCGCGGCAATTCCTCCGTTTGCAGCATTAGTATTTGAAGTTGAGTTATTAGCTATTCTTGGCTAATAGCTATAAACCTTCTTAAAGAACCGGCCATTGGCCGGTTTTTTTGTATAGAATGACCCACCTGAATTACTCTACATTTTTCAATACACTCTCAATGATTGATTGAGCGCTGCCATCTTTAAGCATTTGTTTAAATGCCTCATCGAGTTTTGCCGCTAGTTCGACATGATCTTTATGTACATAATGATAGAGCTTTAATTGGTCAACAGGTGGTTCAACTAAGCTAACATTGTTGAGCTTAAGCGCCTTTATACGCTTTAGGCCTAACCAGCGTTCTTCTACCACTAGGTCTGCTCTACCTATACTCATAAATCTTAAGGCTGAATCTAAGTCTTGAAGTTGGCTAGTTTTGGGAAAACCTAAGGTGGCTATTTCAGCTGCCTTTAAACTACTGCGATAAGCAATGCTGTAGGGTTTTAAGCTCTCATATCCTTCCACTTTTAGATCACTTAAACGAGTAAAAACCACATTCTCTGAGCTTAAGTAACTGGTAGGAATTTGAATTAAATTGGCGTACTTAGTCTGTAAATTGTCGATACGAAACATCTCAGCATCGTACTCGCCGCTATTGGTTGCCTCCAAGGCGTTTGCGCTAGGTAATAACTCAAATACAACGCGTTCTCCCGCGCGGTAATAAGCTTCAATTAATAAAGCTTGCCCCATTTCTGCGAGTGGCCCGCTAATCACTTGGGTTGTACGGTACGTTTTAGCGGATAGGGTGGGTGATAACATCAAGCAAAACAACAAATAGAATACAAGGTTCTTCATATTTCTTAACTTGTTTTAATACAATTCGTAGATTATAGAGACGAAAAACAAAATAGTCGAACACCTAAATAGCGGGTTATTTCCTTATGAATCGTTATGACTTGGGGTTTTGTCTCTCACTCGAAAACACTGATAAGTAACGGTATGGCCTTACGTACTATCTCTATTCTTGTGCGCCAAAGTTGTGCGACGGTGGTCTAAGTTAGTGAATTCATTGAAAAAATACAAATACTACTTAAGGGGTATAAATAATTTTAAGTTGATGATTTATAGCGTTAAAAAAATGTGATCTAGATCTTGGCACGTGATTGGCTACCTACTAAGTATTAACACCTTATGATTACTTCAAACTAGGTACTTAGGAGCAGGGATGCAAAAATTAATCACCGTTAACTTACAACAAATTATTAAAAAAACCATTGCTACAGCTGTGCTCTCGGCCAGTGTTATTGGCTTTACTCATGCCGAAGTGGGAGAGCCTGAAAAAGAAGATTTAAAATTTGGTTTTATTAAGTTAACCGATATGGCGCCGTTAGCGGTAGCTTATGAGAAAGGCTACTTCGAAGACGAAGGCCTTTATGTTCAGCTAGAAGCACAAGCGAACTGGAAGGTTTTATTAGATAGGGTGATTACCGGTGAGCTAGATGGTGCTCATATGCTAGCGGGTCAGCCACTAGGTGCAACTATTGGTTTTGGTACTAAAGCCGACATTATTACAGCCTTCAGCATGGATTTAAACGGTAACGCGATTACTGTATCAAACGATATCTGGGCGCAAATGAAACCACATGTGCCTCATGAAGGCGGCAAGCCCGTTCACCCGATTAAAGCCGACGCGCTGAAGCCGGTTGTTGATAGTTACATTGAGCAAGGTAAACCGTTCAATATGGGCATGGTGTTTCCAGTGTCTACCCACAACTACGAGTTACGTTATTGGTTAGCGGCTGGCGGTATTCACCCTGGTTACTATGCGCCACATAAAGGTGATACATCAGGCAAAATTGACGCAGATGCCCTGTTGTCGGTGACACCGCCACCGCAAATGCCATCTACCATGGAAGCCGGAACTATTTACGGTTACTGCGTGGGCGAACCTTGGAACCAACAAGCAGTATTTAAAGGCATTGGTGTACCGGTTGTTACCGATTACGAGATTTGGAAAAATAACCCAGAAAAAGTATTTGGAGTGAGCCAAGGCTGGGCTGATGAATACCCAAATACTCACATTCGGGTCGTTAAAGCGATGATTCGCGCCGCTAAGTGGTTAGACGAAGAGAACAATAAGAACCGTCCAGAAGCTGTGAAAATTTTGTCTAAAAGCCAATACGTAGGTGCCGATTACGACGTTATTGCTAACAGCATGACCGGTACTTTTGAGTACGAAAAAGGCGACAAACGTGAAGTGCCAGACTTTAACGTATTCTTCCGCTACAACGCGACTTACCCATACTACAGCGATGCAATTTGGTATTTAACGCAAATGCGTCGTTGGGGACAAATTTCAGATAACAAACCAGATTCTTGGTACATGGATATTGCCAAAAAGGTTTACCGTCCAGACATTTACGCGACAGCGGCAAAAGAGCTGATTGCTGATGGTGTTATTGATGCCTCAGAGTTTCCTAACTTCAAAACTGAGACTGGTTTTAAACCACCGCAAACACACTTCATTGACAATATTGTATATGACGGCTCAAAACCAAATGCCTATTTAGATAAGTTCGACATTGGTTTGAAAAAAGACGACAAGATCTAAGTCATATCATTACTGAGAGCGGCCGGGCTTAGTGCCCGGCATCGAGATTCGCAAAAGGAGTTGTAGTGATGAAAGATAAATTAATTCACTCTCTAGAAACAGTAGGTTTGAGCCCTGTAGTACCCATGGTGCGTTTGGCCAGCGGTGAAAACCCAAAGCAGCAATTAAGTGAAATTTTTGAGCGTATTGGATTGCCTTTTCTGGCGATTGCTTTGTTCTTACTGCTTTGGAGTGTATCGGCAGCTAAGGTGCAAACCAGTCTAGGGACCTTACCTGGCCCTTCGCAGGTGTGGCAGCAGTATCAGGGTTTGGTGGTTGAACACCAAGAAGAGCGGTTAAAAGAAGAAGCTTTTTATCAACGCCAAGAAGTGCGTAACGAAAAAAAATTAGCTAAGAACCCCGACGCCAAAATAAAGGTTCGCCCTTATACCGGAAAAGAAACCTTTTTTGACCAAATTCTTACCAGTTTATTTACCGTGTTTACCGGCTTTATTTTAGCGAGCATTATCGCCATTCCTATTGGTGTAGCATGCGGTTTAAACAAAAAGCTTTACGGGGCAATTAGCCCGATTATTCAAATATTAAAACCAGTATCACCGCTCGCTTGGTTGCCTATTGTGACCATGGTGGTGAGCGCGGTATATGTGAGTAACGACCCGATGTTTTCTAAGTCATTTGTTACCTCAGCTATCACCGTAACACTATGTTCGTTATGGCCTACTTTAATCAATACGGCCACGGGTGTTGCCTCTATTGATAAAGATTGGCTAAACGTGGGCCGCGTGATTCAGCTGCACTGGAGTAAACAGGTCTTCAAAATTGCTATTCCAGCTTCGTTGCCGATGATCTTCACTGGATTACGTATCTCCTTGGGTATTGGTTGGATGGTATTGATTGCCGCTGAAATGCTGGCACAAAACCCCGGTTTGGGTAAGTTTGTTTGGGACGAATTCCAAAATGGTAGCTCCAACTCGTTAGGCCGCATTATGGTGGCTGTAGTAGTGATTGGATTAATTGGTTATGTACTTGACTGGTTGATGGTAAGCCTGCAAAAAATAATCTCTCATTCAAGCCCAGAAAGTGCACGTTAGGATAAGGAAATAACTATGTCACAGTATTTACAAATCGATCATGTAAGCATTGATTTCCCCACCAAAAACGGGCCTTTTAGAGCGCTAGATGGTGTAGACCTAAAAATAGCAAAGGGTGAGTTTGTATCGCTGATTGGCCACTCTGGTTGCGGTAAGTCGACGGTACTTAATATTGTGGCAGGGTTGTATAACGCCACTGAAGGCGGCGTTGTTTTGGAGGGGAAAGAAGTTTACCAACCTGGCCCCGACCGCGCGGTAGTGTTTCAAAACCACTCTTTATTACCTTGGTTAACCGCTTATCAAAATGTTGAGTTGGCGGTAAAAGAAGTCTTTAAAGGGCAAAAGTCTAAAGCTGAAATGAAAGAGTGGATTGAGCACAATCTAGAGCTTGTGCATATGACTCATGCGAAAGACAAAAGGCCAGATGAGATCTCTGGCGGTATGAAGCAGCGGGTTGGTATTGCACGGGCTTTAGCAATGCAACCTAAAGTGCTGTTAATGGATGAACCTTTTGGTGCCTTAGACGCCTTAACTCGGGCTCACTTGCAAGATTCTTTAATGGAGATCCAGCAAGAGCTTAACAACACCGTTATTATGATTACTCACGATGTAGATGAAGCCGTTTTATTATCAGATAAAATCGTTATGATGACCAATGGACCCGCTGCCACCATTGGTGAAGTATTAGATGTAAAACTAGCACGTCCGCGCGATAGGGTGGCTTTAGCCGATGATGCTGAATATAACCATTACCGTTCACAAGTGCTTAAATTCTTGTATGAGCGCCAGCGTAATCCGGCTCAGGCGAGTGAAAAAGTTAAACCTAAACTGGTTAAATCAGGCGAGGCAGCGTAAGCATTGCTCGCATTTTAGATAACAAAAAGGCCACGTTAACAGTGGCCTTTTTGTTAATGGGGAGTCAAAGCTGGCAATACTGCCCATAGCGTAATTCACTAGAAGATTATGTGTTTCTAGCCGCTCTTCGCCTAACTCTTGGCTAAGCCTCGTTTTATATAGCTTGCTTTGTTATAGTCGAGCACAATCTCGGTATGAGTAGCGGTTTAAAAGGAGAATAGTTATGTCGCCAGTAAGAGTAGCGATTGTTGGATGTAATGGACGAATGGGCAAAAATTTACTGGAAGCAGTAAATGAAAGTTCAGCCACCACTTTAGGCGCCGCCACAGAGCGCCCAGGCTCTAGTTTAATTGGTGTTGATGCTGGTGAGTTGGCAGGTTTAGGTAAACTCGACATCGCTATTGTAGAGAGTATTAAACAAGCTAAAGACAACATTGACGTTATCATCGATTTTACCGCACCCGTCGTTACACTCGCACACCTTGCTTGGGCCCGAGAAAATGGTAAGAAAATGGTTATTGGCACGACCGGTTTTAGTGACGAACAAAAACAAGAATTAGCTGATGCCGCTGAAGATATCGCGATTATGTTTGCGCCTAACATGAGTGTTGGAGTGAATTTAGTATTTAAGCTGCTAGAAGTAGCTGCCAAAGTGATGGGTGATTACACCGATATTGAGATTATTGAAGGTCATCATCGCCATAAAGTTGATGCTCCTTCAGGGACCGCTCTAGGCATGGGCGAAGCGATTGCAGATACTCTTGGCCGAGACTTAAAGAAAGTTGCAGTATATGGTCGAGAAGGTATTACCGGTGAGCGCGACAGAGAGACAATTGGCTTTGCGACTATTCGCGCTGGTGATTTAGTGGGCGAGCATACTGCCATGTTTGCCGATATTGGCGAACGTGTAGAAATAACCCATAAAGCCTCTAGCAGAATGACTTTTGCTAATGGTGCCGTAAGAGCTGCCGTTTGGTTACAAGATAAACCTAAGGGTTTGTTTAACATGCGAGATGTATTGGATTTAAACGACTAATTGATACTCGTTCTTCCGCTTATTAAATAACGCCGCTATGCGGCGTTTTTTTATTTCTAACTTAATTCCACATAGTATTTTATTCGGCTAAACATCTTGAAAGCGTTATCAAGGGTTTTTATGAAACCGTTTTCAAGAATTATGTTCTTTGAGCAGTCTCACAAAGCCTATAAAAAACACTGCTATGTAACATTGTGTTACCCAAAGTTACGTTGTCGTCACAGTCCTTTTTTGCCCGAAATCCTACCTTATGTGCATCTCGTCCAATGGAAGGCGAGAGCAAAAAAAATTTACACATAAAAACATTAATTTGCTGAATATCGGTTCAGTAATAGGAAAGGAAAGGCTGACATGGATATAAAAATTAGTAAGCTAGCAAGGCTTACCATGCCCGTTCTAGCAACAGCATTACTTGCAGCATGTGGAAGTGATGACGACACCACACCTGGTGGCGGTGGCGTTATTGATGGCTTGCACCCAGCAGGGGAAAACGAAGTTGTCATTTATTACAAGCGCGACGAAGCTCATGCCAAGGTTGATGAGTCTGCATATGAAGGTTGGGGCTTACACTTATGGAATGGTGAAGGCTGTACCAGCACAGATTTAGCAGGTATGGGAATTGCTGACGGCGGTACTGACTGGGCTTCGCCAATGATGGCTACCGGTATCAGTGAAACCTACGGTGCGTATTATGTACTAAAAGTAGACGCTGGCGCATCTGACCCACATGAGTGTATGAACTTCATTTTACATAGTGGTGATGATCGCGGCTTTGGCAGTAGCAACTTGAAGGTTGAGCTGACTAAATTAGACGCAGATAAAGGCATATTTGGTTTCCATGGAAGCAGCGAGCTATTCTATGCTCCAATCGCGGAACGTCCAGTTGCTATTGATGGTGCTAAAGCTCACTGGGTAGATGCTGGCACTATCGCTTGGGAATCTGCTGGTAGTGCAACTCAATTAGAGCTTCGCTATGACCCTGCAAATGGCATAGAGATGGACCCTGATACTAAAGAGGTAACAGGCGGTACTGCGGTTGCTTTATCAGCTGGAACCCTAACAGACGATGCTAAAGCACGTTTCCCTCACTTATCTGGTTTATCAGCAGCAGCCATTGAAGTAGATGATGCAACCCTTAAAGCTATTCTGAAAAGCCAAATCGTAGTAGTAGCTATGGACGCAGAAGGCGTTGCAACGGCAGCTACACAAGTTCAAAAACCAGGTGTAATTGACGAAGTATTCGTGAAAGGTGATGGTGGTGCATTAGCTGCTGAGCTTGGTGCGGTAGTTAGCGGTGATGACGTAAGCTTTAAAGTTTGGGCGCCTACGGCTCAAAGCGTTAAATTGTACATGTACAATGAAGACATGACTTCAGCTGGTGAAGCTGTGACGATGACTGAAGCTGCAAACGGTGTTTGGTCTGCTGACCAATCTGGTGTTGTGGGTAAATACTATCGTTACGAAGTAACGGTATATCACCCAACGACGAAGAAAATTGAAACACGTATGGTTACAGACCCATACTCATTAGCACTTTCAACTAACTCATTGTATTCATTAGTTGTTGACTTAGATGCTACAGAACTCAAACCTGCTGATTGGGACAATTATACTCGCCCAGAAATGGCTGAAGATGTTGACCATGTATTATACGAGTCTCATTTACGCGACTTTAGTGTAAGCGATACCCAAGGTACTGCCGCTAATAACGGCAAATACTTAGCGTTAACCGAATCTGAACGTGAGTCAGTAACTCATCTGCAAGCGCTAAAAGATGCCGGATTAACAACCTTACATATTCTTCCTGCATTTGATATTGCTACTGTTGATGAAAAAAATGCCATCGATATTGATGCGCCTTTAGCTGATCTATGTGCAGCTATTGAAAAAACGGATGATTACTGCGCAAGCGCTTCCGGCACAATTGAAGCCAAGTTAGAAAGCTTTGACCCTACTACTGGTGACGCGCAATCGTTAATGAACGACCTACGTGGACTTGATAGCTTTAACTGGGGCTACGACCCGTTCCATTACACCGTTCCTGAAGGAAGTTACGCTTCTGATGCTGAAGGCACTACCCGTATCTTAGAGTTCCGTGAAATGGTTAGAGCCACTCATGGCATGGGCCTTAAAATTGTTATGGATGTTGTATATAACCATACCAATGCTTCTGGCGTTAATGACAAGTCTGTTTTAGATAAAATTGTCCCAGGATACTACCACCGTCGTGACGCAAACACCGGTGGAGTGGAGCAGTCAACTTGTTGTGATAACACCGCTACTGAAAATCTAATGATGGGTAAACTGATGACCGATTCATTAGTTACTTGGTCAGAGGCTTACAAAGTAGATGGTTTCCGATTTGATTTAATGGGGCACCAACCAAAAGATTTGATGGTTGATTCTCTAGAAGCTGTTCGCGCAGTAGACCCAGATACATTGTTCTACGGCGAAGGTTGGGATTTTGGTGAAGTAGCCAATAACGCTCGTTTTGAACAAGCTACACAGTGGAACATGGCTGGTACTGAGATTGGTACTTTCTCTGACCGTTTACGTGATGCTGTTCGTGGTGGTAGCCCATTTGATAGCGGTGAAGGTATTCGTAAAACTCAAGGTTTTGGTAATGCTGATACCTTAAATGAGCTTATTACAGATGAAGATAGCTACCGTACCGAAGCCCTACATAATCAAGATTTAATTCGTGTAGGTATGGCGGGTAACCTTCAGAAGTTTGTTTTGCTGGATTCGGAAGGTAAGACTAAACGTGGTCAAGATGTTAACTACAATGGTGCTAAAGCGGGTTATACCTTAAATCCATCTGAAAATATTTCTTATGTATCTAAGCATGACAACCAGACTTTGTGGGATAACAACGCTTATAAGGCTACAACGGGCACTACTTCAGCTGATCGTTCTCGTATGCAAACAGTGAGTTTGTCTACAGTAATGTTCGGCCAAGGTATACCGTTTGTTCACATGGGTTCTGAATTACTGCGCTCTAAGTCTATGCAGCGTGACAGTTACGATTCAGGCGATTGGTTTAACCGTGTAAGGTTTGACGGTTCAGACAATAACTGGAATGTGGGTCTTCCTCGTGCGGACAAAGATGGCGATAACTGGGATCTAATTAAGACTATTATTGCTGATGATTCAACGAAGCCATCTAAAGATGATATTGCGTTAGCTAAAGCTCAATTCTTGGAAATGCTCACTATCCGCTCTAGCAGTGACTTGTTCCGCTTAACTACAGCTGAAGAAGTTCAAGCTCGTGTTGACTTCCGCAACGTAGGTGCAGAGCAAGTACAAGGCTTAATTGTTATGTCTATCGACAACGGCACGGGTGCTGGCAAAGATTTAGACGCAAACAATGATGCGATTGTAGTGGTTTTAAACGCCACCGATGAAGAGCAAGAGTTTGAAGTAACAGGTGCAACTGGTTTCGAGTTGCATGAGGTTCAACAAGCTTCAGCTGACTCTGTCGTAATGGGCGCAAGCTTTACTGGTGCAAGCTTTACCGTACCTGCTCGTACTACAGCAGTATTTGTTCAACCAAGAGATGGAGCGCGTGGTACAGGTCTTCGGGTAGATACCTCTAACAAAGACTTAAGTGCAATCCCACCGTTAGGTGACTTGCAGATTTATGTGCGCGGATTAGATGATGCAGGCTGGGGAACAGATTTTGAGTTGGTGTTCTCTAAAGATGGCAAATATGAGTTTACTAAAACTTTAGACGCTGGTACTTATGGCTTTAAGGTTGCTGATGCAGATTGGTCTGACGCAACATCTTTCGGTAACGACGAAGCAGAGGTAACTCTAGGCACTAGCAAAGCGATAATTGCTGGACAAGGTAACTTGAGCATAACGTTGGAAGATAAGTCTGTTGTTAAGTTTGTGACCGACTTCAGTGATATCGATGCTCCAACCTTAATGGTAACTTCTGAAATAGTTGCTAGCTGTGGTCTGCTAGAAGACAGCGCCGATGCGGGGCCTTTAGCGAGCGAACTTGCTGTTCGTGGTAGCCACTCTGATTGGGCTTGGAATGCAAGTTATGCTTTAAGTTATAAAGGCAACAATACTTACCAAGTATCTTTAGGTGCTGGTAGCTATGAGTTTAAGCTTGCTGCGGATAGTGAAAGTTGGGACCCTCAGATGATTGCTTATGCTGATGATGCTCGTGTCGAAAATCTTGTAATGAACGTAGATTACCAAGCGTGGGCTCGAGTTGGCGATAGCGCAATTGGTGACCCAGGTAATAACAAGATTACATTAGCTGGCGATAGCGTTCTTACACTGACTGTAAACGGTGAGTTAAGCGACAACGTAGATAACGGTACTATTAGCATTTGTGAAGTTGAATAACTAGTCGGTATTTGCTAATAATAAAAGCCAAGGCGCTCTGCCTTGGCTTTTTTATTTAGAGATTATGAGTACTGATAGGCTTTGTAGTTAATTTAAACCTCTAGCAGTTACCTATATGTCAAAACATTCTATTTTGCGGCTTATTGTATTAATTTCTTCTTAACAGCCTGTTTTTATAAGTTTGTATAAAAATTGATAGACCTTTCTTAATATCTCTTCTATAATCCGCGGAATTTGCCAAATTTTTATCGTATTGGACTAAATTTTAACCTTAGTTCAACTTTGTCGTGTCGACAGTTCTTTGTTAGGAGGTTGCCTTGAGCAAATCAGCGCTGCTGGTATTAGAAGACGGTACCGTGTTCCGTGGAACCGCAATCGGAGCCAATGGTTCCGCCGTTGGAGAAGTCGTTTTTAATACTTCGATGACTGGATACCAAGAAATTTTAACTGACCCCTCATATGCTCGCCAAATAGTCACCCTCACTTACCCACATATTGGTAACTATGGTACGACCCCCGAAGATGAAGAATCGAATACTATCCACGCTTGTGGTTTGGTGATTCGAGATTTGCCTTTGGTTGCGAGTAACTTCCGTAGTCAACAAAGCTTAAGTGAATACCTAGAGTCGCGTAACGTAGTTGGTATTGCTGACATCGATACCCGCAAGCTAACCCGCATACTTCGAGAGAAGGGCGCGCAAGCTGGTTGTGTAGTAGCGGGTGATGACTTAGATGAGGCTCTAGCCTTGGCTTCTGCTAAAGGATTCCCTGGCCTTAAAGGCATGGATTTAGCTAAAGAAGTTACCACTAAAGAAGCCTATACATGGAAGCAAGGTAGCTGGGATTTGGTTGACGGCTTACCGGCCGACAGTGAAGACAGTAAGTTTCACGTGGTTGCTTACGATTTCGGTGTTAAACGTAATATTTTACGTATGTTAGTGGACAGAGGTTGTAAACTTACGGTTGTTCCTGCACAAACACCAGCTGAAGAAGTACTAGCACTTAAACCAGATGGTATCTTCTTATCAAATGGACCTGGTGATCCAGAACCATGTGATTATGCCATTGCTGCAGTGAAAACTTTCTTAGAAACTGATATTCCAGTATTCGGTATTTGTTTAGGCCATCAAATTCTTGCTTTAGCCAGTGGCGCTAAAACAGTAAAAATGAAATTTGGTCATCATGGTGGTAACCATCCGGTTAAAGATATTGAACACAACCGGGTAATGATTACTGCGCAAAACCATGGTTTTGCTGTTGATGAAAAGACCTTGCCTGAAAACCTTACAATGACTCACTTCTCATTGTTCGACCAGAGCTTACAGGGTATTCATCGCACCGATAAGCCAGCGTTTAGCTTCCAGGGGCACCCTGAAGCGAGCCCAGGTCCGCACGATGCAGCACCATTGTTTGACCATTTCATTGAATTAATCGAGCAGCGCCTTAACGGCCAAGCGTAGGTAGAGAGCAGCAGAACTTATGCCAAAACGTAATGATATAAAAAGTATTTTAATATTGGGCGCAGGCCCAATTGTCATCGGCCAAGCTTGTGAGTTTGATTACTCTGGCGCTCAGGCTTGTAAGGCGCTACGCGAAGAGGGTTACCGAGTTATTTTGGTTAACTCTAACCCCGCTACCATCATGACTGATCCTGAAATGGCCGATGCTACATACATCGAACCTATTCACTGGGAAGTGGTTGAGCGCATTATTGAAAAAGAACGCCCAGACGCCGTATTACCGACCATGGGCGGTCAAACAGCATTAAACTGTGCACTTGAACTAGAAAGCAAAGGCGTACTAGAAAAATACAATGTTGAAATGATTGGCGCTACCGCTGACGCAATTGATAAAGCCGAAGACCGTAGCCGTTTCGATAAAGCCATGAAAAGTATCGGTTTGGCATGTCCAAATGCCGGTATTGCACACACAATGGAAGAAGCTTACAGCGTATTAGACGAAGTTGGCTTTCCCTGTATTATTCGTCCTTCTTTCACTATGGGTGGCACCGGTGGCGGTATAGCTTATAACAAAGAAGAATTCGATGAAATTTGTACTCGCGGTTTAGATCTTTCGCCAACCAGTGAATTGCTGATTGATGAAAGCTTAATTGGCTGGAAAGAATACGAGATGGAAGTGGTTCGTGATAAAAACGACAACTGCATCATTGTATGTGCCATTGAAAACTTCGACCCTATGGGTGTGCACACTGGTGACTCAATCACAGTAGCACCAGCTCAAACTTTGTCAGATAAAGAATACCAGTTAATGCGTAACGCCTCTTTGGCTGTTTTGCGTGAGATTGGTGTAGAAACTGGCGGTTCAAACGTACAGTTTGGTATTTGTCCAAATACTGGCCGTATGGTGATTATTGAGATGAACCCGCGTGTATCGCGTTCATCTGCGCTTGCTTCTAAAGCTACCGGTTTCCCAATCGCTAAAATTGCTGCGAAGCTGGCTGTAGGTTTCACCCTTGATGAACTGCAAAACGATATTACGGGTGGCCAAACACCTGCATCGTTTGAGCCTTCAATCGACTATGTTGTAACCAAAATCCCTCGCTTTAACTTCGAAAAGTTTGCTGGTGCTAACGACCGCTTAACCACGCAAATGAAGTCTGTAGGCGAAGTAATGGCGATTGGTCGTAACCAACAAGAGTCTCTACAAAAAGCCTTGCGTGGCTTAGAAGTAGGTGTTGATGGCTTTGACCCTATCGTTGACTTAAATGCCCCTGACGCCATGGAAACCATTCGTCACGAACTACAAAACGTAGGTTGTGATCGTATTTGGTACATTGCTGATGCATTCCGTGCCGGCATGAGCGTAGAAGATATCTTTGGTTTAACGAATATCGATCGTTGGTTCTTGGTACAAATCGAAGACATCATCTTACTTGAGCAGCAAGTTGCTAAAGATGGCGTTGCTAGTTTAGACGCAGTAATGATGCGTAAACTTAAGCGCAAAGGTTTTGCTGACGCGCGTTTAGCTAAGCTAACGGGCGTGTCTGAAAAAGAGTTGCGTAAACTGCGCCATCGTTTAGAAGTGTTACCCGTTTACAAGCGCGTAGATACCTGTGCTGCAGAATTTGCTACCGATACCGCTTACATGTATTCAACTTACGATGAAGAGTGTGAAGCGAAGCCATCGAATAACAAAAAAATCATGGTGCTAGGCGGCGGTCCTAACCGTATTGGCCAAGGTATTGAGTTTGATTATTGTTGTGTTCATGCGGCACTCGCTATGCGTGAAGACGGTTACGAAACCATTATGGTTAACTGTAACCCTGAGACGGTCTCTACCGATTACGATACCTCAGACCGCTTGTACTTTGAGCCAGTTACGCTGGAAGACGTATTAGAAATTGTACGTGTTGAACAGCCTACCGGTGTAATTGTTCAATATGGTGGTCAAACGCCACTTAAGTTAGCGCGCGAACTAGAAGCGGCTGGTGTGCCAATTATTGGTACCTCACCAGATGCGATTGACCGCGCCGAAGACCGTGAGCGTTTCCAGCTAGCTGTAGACCGCTTGAAGCTTAAACAGCCAGAAAATGACACGGTTACCACTACCGAAGAAGCGGTTATCTCTGCTGAGCGCATCGGTTATCCATTAGTTGTTCGCCCATCTTATGTATTGGGCGGCCGGGCGATGGAAATCGTCTACGACGAAATTGACCTACGCCGTTACTTTAAAGAAGCAGTAAGTGTATCTAATGATTCACCAGTACTGCTTGATAGTTTCTTAAACGATGCAGTTGAAATTGACATTGATGCCATCTGTGATGGCAAAGATGTAGTGATTGGCGGCATTATGGAGCATATCGAGCAAGCAGGTGTTCACTCAGGTGATTCTGCGTGTTCATTACCGGCTTATACCTTGAGCCCACAAATTCAAGACCGCATGCGTGAACAAGTTCGCGCGCTGGCTCTTGAGCTTGGTGTAATTGGCTTAATGAATACCCAGTTTGCGGTTAAAGACGATGAGATTTACCTTATCGAAGTTAACCCACGTGCTGCACGTACTGTACCGTTTGTATCTAAAGCCACTGGCGTACCCATCGCAAAAGTAGCCGCGCGGGTAATGGCGGGTGTTTCTTTGGCTGAGCAGGGAATTACTAAAGAAGTCATCCCACCATTCTACTCTGTGAAAGAAGTGGTACTGCCATTTAACAAGTTCCACGGTGTAGACCCTATCTTAGGCCCAGAAATGCGCTCTACGGGCGAAGCGATGGGCGTAGGTGATACTTTTGCAGAAGCTTACGCAAAAGCTGAATTAGGTATTGGTAACGATGGCCCTAAAAGTGGTCGCGTACTGTTATCAGTGCGTAACTCAGACAAGAAACGTGTAGCGGAGCTTGCTGGTAAATTACTAGAGCTTGGCTATGAGCTAGATGCTACACACGGCACAGCAGTTGCCCTTGGCGAAGCAGGGATTAATCCTCGCTTAGTTAATAAGGTGCATGAAGGGCGTCCACATATTCTCGACCGTTTGAAAAATGGCGAGTATAGCTACGTGATTAACACTACCGAAGGGCGCAAATCTATTGAAGATTCTCGTCAGTTACGTCGTGCAGCCTTAGCGCAAAAAGTGAACTACACCACTACCTTAAATGGTGCATTTGCAACTTGCCAAGCACACACAGCTGATGACCGCGGTACTGTGACATCTGTTCAAGAATTGCATAAACGTATCATCTAATCGGTGACTATTGTTGCGCCTAAAGCGGTGAAGATCTTCACCGCAGCGTGAAATAGCGTTACACTGCAATTATTAGTACAAGGAAATTTGGCTGTCTTCGACAGCCAAATTTTTTTCTGTTTTTTCAGTTTGATTGAGTTAGTAGATATGAAACCAGTTCCTATGACGGTGCGCGGCGAAACGCTATTACGCGAAGAGCTAGAACACTTAAAGACAGTTGTTAGACCTAAAATTATTGAAGATATTGCGATAGCGCGTGAGCATGGCGATTTAAAAGAAAATGCTGAATATCATGCCGCTCGTGAGCAGCAAGGCTTTTGTGAAGGTCGAATTCAAGACATCGAAGGCAAGTTGAGTAACGTGCAGGTTATCGACGTAACCAAAATTAACAATGTGGGCAAAGTGATCTTTGGCGCCACTGTGAATTTGCTAAATTTGGACACCGATAAAGAAGTCACCTACGCCATCGTGGGCGATGACGAAGCCGATATTAAGCAAAACCGCATCTCGGTGAATTCTCCAATTGCTCGCGGGCTTATAGGCAAAAGTGTTGAAGATGAAGTGACGGTATCCACACCGGGTGGCGAAGTAGAATACGAAATTACTGGCGTTGAATACATCTAGTATTTAAGTCATTCAAAAAACGCAGCTATAAGGCTGCGTTTTTTATGGGAGAAAGTTTGTGTTAACCATTGATTACGCTAAATACGATGCCTTAATTTTCGATATGGATGGCACCCTAGTAGACTCCATGCCTGCGCATTTGTCCGCTTGGGAGCAAGCCTTGCTTAAGCAGCAGCTGCCAGTGCATATTGATTTTGTTGCCCAGCGTGGTGGAATGCCGACCTTAAAAATTGCTGATCAGTATCAACAGCACTTTAAGGTGAATATTGATGGAGAGCGTCTGCTTCAAGATAAGCGTGCAGGGTTTGATGCTTTGTGGCAGAAAGTGTCCCGCATCGATGCGAGCTGTCAATTGCTAGCAGAGTTTCAACAAACTAAAAAGCTTGGCTTAGGCACGGGTGCAGAGCGAGTAAACATGCAGAGAATTATTAGCAACTTAGATTTGGCTCAATACTTTGAAGCGATGGTTTGTGCTGAAGATGTGCAAGCCCATAAGCCCGAGCCTGATACCTTTCTTCAAGTGGCTAAACAACTAGGTGTTGCTCCGCAACGTTGCTTGGTATTTGAAGATACGCCATTTGGCCTACAAGCTGCGCATAACGCAGGTATGGACTGTGTCCTGGTTAAAGATATGAAGTTAGATGCTTTTATGGCGGTAAATTCTTAATTTACCGGTGAGCAGGGAGTTATTTACTGCTTAATCGATGCAGACCTAAGTTATTCATTTGACTTATTGTAGATATCTAGCTTATTAATTGTACACGCGCTAAGCATTTGTTATAGTGCAGAAGTTCGCCAAGGATTGGTTGCTTTTCAACTGATTTAGAGGTGAATTAATGTCAATGCAAGTCAACTCAAGCTCGGTCTACCAATATCCGCAGCCTAGTACCTCGTCAACTAGTTCAGTTACTTCCTCTCAAAGCAGTCCCAATTATGGTGATATTGTCGATAAGATTTCTGACGAATATGACCAATTAAGCCCTGAAGAACAACGTAATGCTCGCTTGTATGTTGGCGGTGAAGTAGCCAGTTATCAGCAAAAACAGCAAGCAGAGATTGATGCTAAGCGTAATGCTGTAGTGGGTGTGTCGGCGGTGAATCACCAGCAGAATTTACTCGATACTTATTACACTAGCGCTACCGGAAACGACTCTAAAAATAGTGGGAGCAATCCCGTTAGCTACAAAGCCTTAGAAAGCATAAACAGTAACTTAGAGCAGCAAAAGCAAGTTAATCAACAATTAGCGATTGCCGAGTTTTATGCCAAGTATGGTGGGGGAAATGAAGAGCCTCAGCCAGAGCCTTATCAAAGTGTTGCGTTAGCTGTTTAAGAATAATGAGTTAAAAAAAAGCGGCTAAAGCCGCTTTTTTTATTTTCTTGGTAGTTCGATTTTCTTAGCGTCGCTAGGGCGGTAAATGACCAAGATATGTCCAATCACTTGAACTTTTGCTGCCTCTGCTTTACTTACAATAGTGTCTGCAATTAATTGCTTCATTTCTCTATCGTCAGTGGCAATTTTCACCTTGATTAATTCATGGTGCTCTAAGGCCAGCTCTATTTCTGCCAAAATCCCTTCGGTTAGCCCATTAGACCCAAGCATCACAACTGGCTTTAGGTTATGAGCCAAGGATTTCAGGTGTTGTTTTTGTTTGTTAGTCAGTTGCATGAAACTTTCTGCTTACTCGGGGTTGAAAAAAGCACATTCTAGCGCCATCTAAGTCTTAATACTATTTTATAATCAACATACCGTGTGGTTTTGTAACTATAGTGGAAACAATTTGTGACCAATAAAAAACATACAGCCAGTTCTAAACGCTGGTTAACTGAACATTTCGACGACCACTATGTACAAAAAGCGCAAAAGCTAGGTCTGCGTTCGCGCGCTGTATTTAAAATTGAAGAAATTCAAAATAAAGACAAATTACTTAAACCTGGCATGACAGTTGTGGACTTAGGCGCCGCCCCGGGTGGTTGGTCGCAATACTGTGTAGAACAGGTGGGTCTAGACGGACATGTTATTGCGTGTGACATTTTACCAATGGATCCGATTGCGGGCGTAGATTTTCTATGTGGCGATTTCCGTGAGGAAGATGTACTTAACGCTTTGCTTGAGCGAGTAGGCGAGAAAAAAGTTGATGTTGTGCTGTCTGATATGGCGCCAAACATGAGCGGCAACAATAATGTTGATCAATCACGTGCAATGTACTTGGTTGAACTAGCATTAGAGATGTGTCGAGAAGTACTTGCACCTAAAGGGTGTTTTGCCGTTAAGGTATTTCAAGGCGAAGGTTTTGATCAATACCTACAAGAAGTACGTTCTATGTTTACCAGCGTAAAAACACGCAAACCTGACTCTTCTAGAGCTCGCTCTAGAGAAGTCTATATAGTGGCTAGTGGCTTTAAACTATAGTAGGCTAGCTAATAATTCTTATTTAAATATAACCGGTGAGGTTTACGTCTTGAGTGACATGGCAAAAAATCTGATTCTATGGCTAGTAATAGCAGTGGTTTTGATGTCTGTATTCCAAAGCTTTAGCCCTGATTCAAACAGTGGTCGGCAAATGGATTATTCCACCTTTGTTAAGGAAGTGAATCAAGAACAGATCCGCGAAGTGAGAATCAGTGGGCAAGATGTTCGAGGCATCAAGCGTACTGGTGAACAGTTCAGCACAATCATTCCTCTGCATGATAAAGACCTGTTAAACGATCTTATCAATCACAACGTGAAGGTATTGGGTGAGCAGCCAGAAGAGCAAGGCTTGTTAACTTCTATCTTTATTTCGTGGTTCCCAATGCTACTGCTGATTGGTGTTTGGATCTTCTTTATGCGTCAGATGCAAGGCGGTGGCGGTAAAGGCGCAATGTCATTTGGTAAAAGTAAAGCGCGCTTGATGAGCGAAGACCAAATTAAAACTACTTTTGCTGATGTTGCTGGTTGTGATGAAGCGAAAGAAGAAGTCAGTGAGCTGGTTGATTATCTGCGTGACCCTACTAAATTCCAAAAGTTAGGTGGTAAAATCCCTACTGGTATTTTGATGGTAGGCCCTCCAGGTACAGGTAAAACCCTATTAGCCAAAGCTATTGCTGGTGAAGCTAAAGTACCGTTCTTTACTATCTCTGGTTCTGATTTTGTAGAAATGTTTGTGGGTGTGGGTGCATCTCGTGTGCGCGACATGTTTGAGCAAGCTAAAAAGTCGGCACCTTGTATTATATTCATCGACGAAATTGATGCGGTAGGTCGCCAACGTGGCGCAGGTTTAGGTGGTGGTCACGACGAACGTGAGCAAACTCTTAACCAAATGCTCGTAGAAATGGACGGCTTTGAGGGTAACGAAGGTATTATTGTTATCGCTGCAACGAACCGCCCAGATGTATTAGATCCAGCTTTACTGCGCCCAGGTCGTTTTGACCGTCAAGTAACAGTAGGTCTGCCTGATATTCGCGGACGAGAGCAGATTCTTAAAGTGCATATGCGCAAAGTTCCTCTAGGCGATGGCGTAGATGCTGCAGTTATTGCGCGTGGTACTCCAGGTTTCTCTGGTGCTGATTTAGCTAACCTAGTAAACGAAGCTGCGCTATTTGCTGCTCGTGGTAGCAAACGTACTGTTTCAATGGAAGAGTTTGAAAAAGCTAAAGACAAGATCATGATGGGCGCTGAGCGTAAATCTATGGTGATGACTGAAGCTGAGAAAGAGATGACTGCTTACCATGAAGCGGGTCATGCTATTGTAGGGCGCTTGGTGCCTGAGCACGATCCTGTTTACAAAGTAAGTATCATTCCACGGGGTCGAGCTTTAGGTGTCACGATGTACTTACCTGAACAAGATCGAGTTAGTCATAGCAAGCAACACCTAGAGAGTATGATTTCGAGTCTCTACGGTGGTCGATTAGCTGAGCGCATTATTTACGGTGATGAGAAAGTATCTACAGGGGCGAGTAACGACATTGAACGCGCGACTGAAATTGCACGTAAAATGGTTACCCAGTGGGGCTTATCTGACTCAATGGGACCGTTACTGTACGCTGATGAAGAAGGCGAAGTGTTCTTAGGTCGCAGCGCTGCTAAGACTAAGCATATGTCTGACGATACAGCTAAGGCTATTGATTTAGAAATTCGTGCGGTGATTGACCGTAACTACAAGCGCTCAGAAGCATTACTCAACGAAAATATGGATGTATTACATTCCATGAAAGATGCGTTGATGAAGTACGAAACTATTGATGCTAAGCAAATCGATGACTTGATGGAACGCAAAACACCGCGTCCACCTGCTGATTGGGACGATTCAGATAAGCCAAGTACTCCGCCAGAGTCTAACGACAAGGGCGATGAGCCAAAGGCTGAGACACCTGAACAGCCAAAAACTGTAGGTGAAGATCCAGCACAGTAATTGGTAATAATTTATTAGCCCTGTAAGTTGCTTGCAGGGCTTTTTTGTAAGTAAAAAATATGACTCAAGCATTCAATATTGGTCCTCATCAGTTTTCTCGACCGGTGATTATGGGCATTCTTAATATCACTCCTGATTCTTTTTCAGATGGTGGCAGCTATTTTGCTCGTCAGCAGGCGTTAGCGCGCGTAGAGCAAATGCTAGAGGAAGGGGCTGATGTTATAGATGTTGGTGGCGAATCGACTCGTCCTGGCGCCGCTGAGGTAAGCCTTGAAGATGAGTTAGATAGAACCGTGAATCTCATCTCAGAGATCAAGCAACGCTTCGAGTGTTTAGTTTCTATTGATACCAACAAACCTGAAGTGATGCTGCAGGCCGTTATGGCCGGTGCCGATATCATTAATGATGTTTGTGCTTTAAGCAAACCCGGTGCTTTAGAGGTAGCCGCTAGCTTAAACGTACCCGTGTGTTTAATGCACATGCAGGGGCTACCGCGCACTATGCAAGCAAATCCTGAATACCAAGATGTTATTAGCGAAGTAATCACTTACCTAAAGCAGCGAGTTGAGAGCTGTGTTGCGGCAGGTATTTGCCAATCGAATATAATAGTTGACCCTGGTTTTGGATTTGGTAAAACTCTTGACCATAATTTTCAGCTGTTAGCTCAACTTAATGAGTTTAAACAGTTAGGTTTGCCCATATTGGCAGGCATGTCGCGTAAAAGCATGTTCGGTAAATTATTGTCTACATCGACAGATAATCTATTAGCAGCAAGTATTACCGGCGCAGTGTTAGCGGCTCAACAAGGAGCCCACATATTTCGTGTGCATGACGTTAAAGAAACGGTAGATGCACTAACAATTTTTTCTAAAGTACAGATGAGTAAGTAATGACAAGACGATATTTTGGCACGGATGGTGTTCGTGGAAAGGTGGGTGAATACCCAATCACTCCCGAATTTGCATTAAAACTAGGATGGGCTGCAGGTAAGGTATTGTCGAGTACTGGAACGCGTAAAGTGTTGATTGGTAAAGACACCCGTATTTCTGGTTATATGTTGGAGTCGGCTTTAGAAGCTGGGCTTTCGGCAGCGGGTGTTCAGGCTAGCTTTGTTGGCCCTATGCCAACCCCTGCAGTCGCTTATTTGACGCGTACTTTCCGCGCAGAAGCGGGCATTGTAATCAGCGCCTCACATAACCCTTACTACGACAACGGTATAAAGTTTTTCTCAGCTGGCGGCACTAAATTACCTGACGACGTAGAACTGGCCATTGAAGCTGAGCTTGATAACCCTATGACCTGTGTAGAGTCTGCGGCTTTAGGTAAAGCCCGCCGCATCGAAGACGCAGCAGGTCGTTACATTGAGTTCTGTAAGAGTACATTTCCTAACAAATTCAGCCTTGCTGGATTAAAAATAGTAGTCGATTGTGCTCATGGTGCTACCTACCATATCGCACCTAAAGTGTTTAGTGAGTTAGGCGCTGAAGTTATCGCGATTGGTAATCAGCCAGACGGGCTTAATATTAATGAGAAATGTGGTGCCACCGATACCGGCTTATTAGCTGAGCAAGTGTTAGAGCATAAAGCCGACTTAGGTATTGCTCTTGATGGTGATGGCGACCGCGTGATGATGATAGATCAACACGGCGTGCAAGTTGACGGTGACGAAATCCTCTACATTTTGGCTCGAGATGCGAAATTAAGCCATCATCTAAGTGGTGGGGTTGTTGGTACGTTAATGAGCAACTTAGCGCTGGAGCAGGCATTTGCTGATATGGATATTCCATTTAGCCGTGCAAAAGTAGGTGACCGCTACGTTATGGAGCAGCTTTCTGAAAAAGGCTGGAGCTACGGTGGCGAGAACTCTGGACATATTATTTGCCTAGGACATACCACCACTGGCGATGGTATTGTTGCTGCATTACAGGTGCTAGCCGCTATGTTGGCGCAAAAGCAAAGTTTGCGCGGTTTATTAAGCGAGCTGACTTTATACCCACAGTTGCTAGTGAACGTTCGTTTTAAAGGCGAATCAGATTCACTGAGTAGCGATTTGGTCAAAATGGCCCAGCAAAAAGCCGAAGCGCAGTTAGGTGATTCTGGTCGCGTTTTATTGCGCAAGTCAGGAACAGAGCCATTGCTACGTGTAATGGTAGAAGGTGCCGATTCCGCATTAGTTGAACAATGTGCAAACGATATTGCTGAAGCAGTACGTGTTGCTTGCGATTAAAGCGAACAATATTTAAACGGTTGAACACAGAGTAAAAGTTTTTTGAAGCTGGCGCTTGTATTAGTCGCAGAGGTTCGCTAATATCTCGCCCGCTTTGGTGACTTGTGTTTCACTAAATGACGGTCGGATTAAAGGCCGACCCAGACTTAGGTGAAAGAGAATGTACGAAATTTTATTAGTAGTTTATTTAGTAGTAGCGCTAACCTTAATTGGTTTAGTGTTAATTCAGCAAGGCAAAGGTGCCGACATGGGCGCATCTTTTGGTTCTGGCGCGTCAAACACTGTGTTTGGTTCTTCTGGTTCAGGTAACTTCCTAACTAGAGCAACGGCCATTTTTGCTACCTTGTTTATTGTTATCAGCTTAGTGTTAGGCAACCTCTCTGCCAAACAAACACAACAAGTTGATGAGTGGGGCGATTTATCGCAACCTGCAGCAGAACAAGTTATCCAAGATGGTGATGTACCAGTATCACCTGCTAGCCCAGGTAGCGACGTACCAAACTAATTTTAGCCGAGGTGGTGGAATTGGTAGACACGCTACCTTGAGGGGGTAGTGTCCTATGGACGTGCGGGTTCAAGTCCCGCTCTCGGCACCAATAGTTATTTTTGCATACTGTCAGAGTGATTGTTATAATCCTCGGCAATCGGACGCGGGATGGAGCAGTCTGGTAGCTCGTCGGGCTCATAACCCGAAGGTCGTCGGTTCAAATCCGGCTCCCGCAACCAACTATCAAATACTTAGGTATGGGTAGTGTAAAAGGCTAAGAAATTTTAAAGCCCCGCTTCATTCGGGGCTTTTTGTTATTTTCGCGCCGCACCTTAGGTGCTAGAACTGGGCTTTTACGCCCTTTTTTTGTTTCTGGAGGGGAACCTTGGCAACTGTAGAACAACGACTAACTGACATGCTTACTCCAGCGGTTGAAGCGCTGGGATTTGAGTTGGTAGGTATTGAATATGTCAGTGCTGGCAAGCACTCCATTGTACGTATCTTCATTGATCATGAAGACGGTATTAACGTGGATAATTGCGCCGACGTAAGTCGACAAGCTAGCGCTATTTTGGATGTTGAAGATCCAATTAGTACCGAATATAACCTTGAGGTGTCATCTCCTGGTTTAGAACGCCCCCTTTTTAAAGCGGAACACTACCAACGTTTTATTGGCGAAATTGCTTTTTTGCAAGTACGTATGCCGGTAAACAATCGCCGCAAATGGCAGGGTGAAATTATTGCTGTGGAAGACGACACTGTCGTGCTTGCAGTAGACAAAGAACAACATCGGATCGCGCTGGGTAACGTACAAAAAGCGCATCTAGTTCCCCAGTTTGATTAAAGAGGGCCAGGAATGAACAAAGAAGTCTTGTTGGTTGTTGACGCGGTATCTAACGAAAAAGCGTTGCCGCGCGAAAAGATTTTCGAAGCTATGGAAGTCGCCTTAGCCACTGCAACCAAGAAAAAATATGAAGGTGATATCGAAGTTCGAGTAGATATCGATCGTAAGGACGGTAGTTTTGAAACGTTCCGTCGTTGGATGGTGGTAGAAAACCAAGAAGCGATTGAGAACCCATATCGCGAAATTACTTTAGAAGCTGCCCAATACGAAGAACCAGATAAAGAACTTGGTGATTACGTAGAAGAGCAAATTGAATCGGTAGTATTTGACCGTATTACTACACAAACTGCTAAGCAAGTTATCGTACAAAAAGTACGTGAAGCTGAGCGCGCTCAAGTGGTTGAGCAGTACTTCGATCAAGTTAACGAACTAGTAACAGGTGTTGTTAAAAAGGTAAGCCGTGAAAATATCATTGTTGACCTAGGTAATAACGCAGAAGCTGTGATTCATCGCGAAGAATCGCTTCCCCGTGAAGCATTCCGACCAGGTGATCGAGTGCGTGGTTTACTTTATGAAGTTAAACCCGAAGCGCGTGGCGCTCAACTGTTTATGAGCCGTACTCGCCCTGAAATGCTGATTGAATTATTCCGCATTGAAGTGCCAGAAATTGCTGAAGAAATGATTGACCTTAAAGCGGCTGCCCGCGACCCAGGTTCTCGTGCAAAAATCGCAGTGAAAAGTAACGATCGCCGTATCGACCCTGTTGGTGCGTGTGTGGGCATGCGCGGCGCGCGTGTTCAGGCTGTATCGGGTGAGTTGGACAATGAGCGTGTAGATATTGTGTTATGGGACGATAACCCAGCACAGTTTGCTATTAACGCTATGGCACCAGCTGAGGTTGCCTCAATCATCGTTGATGAAGATAGTCATTCAATGGACATTGCTGTTGAAGCTGACAACTTAGCGCAAGCGATTGGTCGCAATGGTCAAAATGTTCGTCTTGCTTCTCAACTAACGGGTTGGGAACTTAACGTGATGACCGTTGAAGATGCTAATAGCAAGCATCAAGCTGAAGCACAGAAAGCGGTAGATACTTTTGTACAATATTTAGATATTGATGAAGAGTTCTCTGAAGTACTTGCGGAAGAAGGTTTTACCACTCTAGAAGAAATTGCTTATGTACCGGTTAACGAGTTACTAAGTATTGAAGGTCTAGATGAAGACATGGTAAATGCCTTGCGCGAACGTGCTAAAGCAGCACTCGTTACAGAAGCATTAGCTAAAGAAGAGTCTTTAGATAATGCTGAACCAAGTGAAGAATTACTTGCTCTAGAAGGTATGGAACGCCACCTTGCGTTTGTACTGGCTAGTAAAGGTGTAATTAGCTTGGAAGACCTTGCAGAGCAGGGCATTGACGAGTTAGAAGATATCGAAGAATTGTCGGAAGAAAAAGCCGGCGAACTGATTATGGCCGCCAGACAGATTTGTTGGTTCGGCGACGAAGAATAAGGTCGACGGAGGATTATAGCCCGATGACAGAAGTTTCAATTAAACAACTCGCGACCGACGTGGGAACAAACGAAGATAAACTAATTCAGCAATTTGCAGACGCTGGTATTAAAAAATCTTTAACCGATAGTGTTACTCAAGAAGAGAAAACTAAGCTTCTTGAGCACTTAAAATCACAGCATGGTGAAGAAAGCTCGCCAAGCCGTATGACCTTGAAGCGCACAACAAAAAGCACCTTGAATGTTGCTGGTACTGGTGGCGGTAAAGCGCGCTCTGTACAAGTTGAAGTTCGCAAGAAACGCACATATGTGAAGCGTAGCGCTGTTGAAGAACAGGCTAAGCAAGAAGCAGAAGAAAAAGAACGCATTGAAGCTGAAGAAGCTGCTCGCGTTAATGCTGAAGCGGCTGCTAAGCAAGCTGCTGAAGCTGCTGCTAAGCAGGCTGCAGAAGACAAAGTTAAGCGTGAAGAGAAAGCTGCCGCCGCTGCAGCTGCCGCCGCTAAAGCGAAAGAAGCCTCTAAGCAAGCTGATGCTGAGAAATCTCCAGAGCAACTAGCTGCTGAGAAAGAAGCTGCTGATATTGCACGTAAGCAAGAAGAAGCTGCTATTGCTAAAGCTGAAGCCGACGCCGAGAAAAAGGCTGAAGAAGCTAAAAAGCTGGCAGTTGAAAATGCTGCTCGTTGGGCCGAGGAAGAAAAGCTTCGTAAGAAACGTGAAGAGTCAGCAGACTACCACGTAACTACCTCTACTTATGCGCGAGCCGCAGAAGATGAGCAAGAGCAAAAAGCTGAAGCGCCACGTCGTAAAAAGCGTAAGCCTAAGCAAAATGACGATAACAACCATCGCCGCGGTGGCCGTAAAGGCAACAAGCGTCAGGTTGCAACACCTTCTGCTATGCAGCATGGCTTCAATAAGCCAGCGCAGCCAGTAGAGCGTGACGTTCGCATTGGCGAGACCATTTCTGTTGGTGAACTAGCTAACAAAATGGCCGTTAAAGCGACCGAAGTGATTAAAGCAATGATGAAGATGGGCGCCATGGCGACCATTAACCAAGTGATTGACCAAGAAACTGCTACTTTAGTAGCTGAAGAACTTGGCCATAAAGTGGTTCTTGTAAAAGAAAACGCACTTGAAGAACAAGTTATGCAAGAAGCTGAATCAACTGGCGAGCAAACCACACGTGCTCCTGTTGTTACTATTATGGGTCACGTTGACCACGGTAAGACATCGCTACTTGATTACATTCGCCGCGCTAAAGTTGCCGATGGTGAAGCGGGTGGTATTACCCAGCACATTGGTGCTTACCACGTTGAAACTAACGGTAACATGGTTACCTTCTTAGATACTCCTGGACACGCTGCGTTTACTTCAATGCGTGCTCGTGGTGCTAAAGCAACCGATATCGTTGTGTTAGTTGTTGCTGCAGATGATGGCGTAATGCCTCAAACTGTTGAAGCAATTCAGCACGCTCGTGCGGCTGAAGTACCATTGGTTGTTGCTGTAAACAAAATGGATAAAGAAGGCGCGGATCCTGATCGCGTTAAGAATGAATTGTCACAACATGAAGTTATTCCAGAAGACTGGGGTGGTGATGTTCAGTTTATTCACGTATCAGCGAAAAGCGGTGAAGGCATCGATGACTTATTAGAAGCCATTGTATTGCAATCAGACGTTCTTGAACTAACTGCTAGCCATATTGGCGCAGCTTCAGGTGTGGTTATTGAGTCTCGTCTTGATAAAGGCCGTGGCCCAGTTGCTTCTATCTTAGTTCAGCATGGTCAGTTGCAACGAGGTGACATCATTCTTTGTGGTTTAGAATACGGTCGTATTCGTGCTATGAGAGATGAGAACGGTAAAGATATTGAGACTGCTGGTCCGTCTATTCCAGTAGAGATTTTAGGTCTTTCTGGTGTGCCACAAGCTGGTGACGAAGCGACAGTAGTTCGTGATGAGAAGAAAGCTCGTGAAGTAGCCTTGTACCGTCAAGGTAAGTTCCGCGATGTTAAGCTTGCTCGTCAACAGAAATCTAAACTAGAAAACATGTTTGCCAACATGGAAGAAGGTGAGGTTCAAGAGCTGAACATTGTACTGAAATCTGATGTACAAGGTTCACTAGAAGCAATTGCAGATTCGTTAACTAAACTGTCTACAGAAGAAGTTAAAGTTAACATCATTGGTCGTGGTGTAGGTGGTATCACTGAAACCGACGCAACCCTAGCTGCAGCGTCTAACGCAATTGTTCTTGGCTTTAACGTTCGTGCCGACGCAACTGCGCGCCGCATCATCGAATCAGAAAGCGTAGATTTACACTACTACAGCGTAATTTATGACTTAATCGATGAAGTGAAAAGTGCGATGACGGGTCTATTAGCCCCTGAATTCAAACAGCAGATTATGGGCTTGGCAGAAGTTCGCGACGTATTCAAGTCACCTAAACTGGGCGCTATTGCTGGTTGTATGGTACTTGAAGGTCAAGTTAAGCGTTCTAACCCAATCCGTGTACTACGCGAAAACGTGGTTATCTATGAAGGTGAGCTAGAATCTCTACGCCGCTTTAAAGATGACGTAAACGAAGTTCGTAACGGCATGGAATGTGGTATCGGCGTGAAGAACTATAATGACGTGCGTGCTGGTGACCAAATCGAAGTATTTGAGATAGTAGAAGTTAAACGCACACTGTAAGTGTAAGTTTATACATTATCTCTAAGATGGGGGCTTGCGCCCCCATTTGTGTTTTTAATGCTCCCTTGGGAGTGGTATCAGGAGAATTGTGATGCCTAGAGAATTTAGCCGCCCAGATAGGGTTGCCCAACAAATTCAAAAAGAAGTTGCTGTTATTTTACAGCGTGAAGTACGTGACTCTCGCTTGAGCCTGGTAACAGTATCAGCGGTAGAAGTGACCCGAGATTTAGCTTATGCCAAAGTCTTTGTCACTTTTTTAGATGATAGCGAAGACGCGGTAAAAGCTAGCCTAGAAGCGTTAGAGGAACATGTAAGTTATGTTCGTCATCTATTAGCTAAAGCAATGCGTTTACGTGCGGTACCAGAGTTGCGTTTTCATTACGACGGCTCATTGCGTGAAGGTTTACGCATGACAGAGCTGGCGACTAAAGCGGTGAAAGACGATAAGCAAAAAGCGGAAGCTTCTGGTCGCACATTAGTCGACGATGCAGAGCAAGAGAAAGAGGGCGAGTAATGGGACAAGGACGCAGAAAAAAGGGACGCGCGATTGATGGCATCCTTCTGCTGAATAAACCTACTGGCGTGTCGTCTAACGGCATTTTGCAGCGTATTAAGCGGATTTATTTTGCTCAAAAGGCAGGGCATACAGGCGCGTTAGATCCTTTAGCGACCGGTATGTTGCCTATTTGTTTGGGTGAAGCGACCAAATTTTCACAGTTTTTGCTCGACTCAGATAAGCGTTACCAAGTAACTGCTCAGCTAGGTGTTCGTACTAATACCTCTGATTCAGATGGTGAAGTGGTTGAGCAACGTGAAGTAAACGTTAATCAAACAGACGTAGAAGCGGCTTTAGATACTTTTCGAGGGCCTATCAATCAAGTGCCGTCGATGTTCTCGGCGTTAAAGCACAATGGTAAGCCTTTATACAGTTATGCTCGCGAAGGTATCACTATTGAGCGCGAAGCTCGGCCGATTACAGTGTATGAGAACAACTTCATTTCGCTTGAAGGCGATATGCTCACGCTTGACGTGCACTGCAGTAAGGGTACCTATATTCGTACCATTATTGATGATTTAGGTGAACTGCTTGGCTGTGGCGCACATGTGGTTAAACTGCATCGCTCGCAAGTGGCTAGTTACCCCAGTGAGCGAATGGTTACGCCGGAGCAACTTGAAGCCTTGTTAGAGCAAGCCAGTGAGCAGGGGATTGCACCTAAAGAGTTATTGGACCCTTTATTGTTGCCAATGGACTCTGCAGTTGAGCATTTGCCTGAAGTAAATATCCCTGAAGGTTTAGGCGGTTACTTAATGCAAGGCCAAGCTATGCAAGTGGCTGGCGCGCCGTTGAATGATGTGTTCAGGTTGACTATTGGCGAGCAACGCCGATTTGTTGGAATTGGCCAGCTGAATGATGATGGTTTAGTAGCGCCCAAGCGTTTGATTCAAAGCAGCGATAGTTAAGTTAGTTGCTTGCAACTGTTCTGAGCGCGCTATATAATGCGCGTCCTTCTTCGCTGAGTTAGTGATTGGCGGAGAGTAAATTTACATTTTTAGGAGTTAGTATGTCACTAAGTAGCACTGAAAAAGCAGCAATCGTTGCAGAATACGCACGTGAAGCAGGAGACACTGGTTCTTCTGAAGTTCAAGTTGCTTTGTTAACTGCACAAATCAACCACTTGCAAGGTCACTTCAAGAAGCACATTCACGATCACCACAGCCGTCGTGGTCTACTACGCATGGTTAGCCAGCGTCGTAAATTGCTTGATTACTTGAAGCGTAAAAACCAAGCGAGCTACGCTGAGTTGATCGCTAAATTGGGTCTACGTCGTTAATTTTAACGTCGCCAAGAAAGAATACCGAAAGGGAGCCTAATGGCTCCCTTTTTTGTTGCCTAAATAAAAATCACAAACTCGCGCAATAACAAGGCTTTTAATAAGGATAAAGTTATCTTTTGCAATAGCATTGTTTTATACTTTAGCGCGAATTAAAAGAGCACATAAATTAAAGGAAATTCACGTGAATCCTATCGTAAAAACGTTTAAATACGGTGAGAATACAGTCACCATCGAAACTGGCGCTATTGCTCGTCAAGCAACCGCTGCTGTAATGGTAACTATGGACGATACAACAGTATTTGTATCGGTAGTGGGCAAGAAAACCGCTACTCCTGGCCAAGATTTCTTCCCGTTGACTGTTAACTACCAAGAACGTACTTACGCAGCAGGTAAAATTCCTGGTGGTTTCTTCAAGCGCGAAGGTCGCCCTTCTGAAGATGAAACCTTAATTGCACGTTTGATTGACCGTCCAATTCGTCCGCTATTCCCAGATGGCTTTGTAAACGAAGTACAAGTTGTAGCCACTGTGGTATCTGTTAACCCACAAGTACAACCAGACATTGTTGCCCTAATTGGTACCTCTGCGGCATTAAGCCTTTCAGGTATTCCATTTAACGGTCCAATTGGTGCAGCACGTGTTGGTTACATTGATGGTAACTACATTCTTAACCCTACCACTGAAGAGCTTCCAGAAAGCAAACTAGATTTAGTGGTTGCCGGTACTGAAAGTGCGGTACTAATGGTTGAATCTGAAGCTGAGTTGTTGTCTGAAGAAGTAATGTTAGGCGCAGTAGTATACGGTCACGAGCAATCTAATGCGGTAATCACGGCCATTAACGAGCTGTGTGAAGAAGCGGCTAAACCTGCTTGGGATTGGCAAGCACCTGCAGTAGACGTTGTACTTAAAGATAAAGTAGCAGCGTTAGCAGAAGCTAAGTTAACTGAAGCTTACCAAATTACTGATAAAACTGAGCGTTACGCTAAAGTTGGCGAAATCAAAAAATCAGTTGTTGAAGCATTAACGGCTGAAGACGACGCGCTAGACAGCCAAGACATTGGTGACGAGCTAGGAAAATTAGAGAAAAACGTAGTACGTTCACGCATTATTGCTGGTGAGCCACGTATCGATGGTCGTGAACCAGACATGATTCGTGCCCTAGACGTAATGACTGGCGTATTACCACGTACTCACGGTAGCTCAGTATTTACTCGTGGTGAAACTCAAGCATTAGTAACCTGTACTTTAGGTACTGAGCGTGATGCTCAAATGATTGACTCGCTAGCTGGCTTGCAAACATCTCGCTTTATGTTGCACTACAACTTCCCTCCATACTGTGTTGGTGAAACTGGCTTCATTGGCTCTCCTAAGCGTCGCGAAATCGGCCATGGCCGTTTAGCTAAACGTGGTGTTGCCGCGGTTATGCCTACCTCAGAAGAATTCCCGTACACAGTACGTGTTGTTTCTGAAATCACCGAATCTAACGGTTCAAGCTCAATGGCTTCAGTTTGTGGTAGTTCATTGGCATTGATGGACGCAGGTGTTCCAATTAAAGCCTCTGTTGCGGGTATCGCAATGGGCCTAGTGAAAGAAGGTGACAACTTCGTTGTTCTTTCTGACATTCTGGGTGATGAAGATCACCTAGGCGACATGGACTTTAAAGTAGCGGGTTCTTCTGAAGGTATCTCTGCATTGCAGATGGATATTAAGATTGAAGGTATCACTAAAGAAATTATGGAAATCGCTCTTCGTCAAGCACAAGGCGCGCGTTTACATATTCTAGGTGTAATGGACCAAGCTATCGGTACTTCTCGCGAAGATATCTCTGAGTTTGCTCCACGTATCCATACGCTTAAGATTAACCCAGAGAAGATCAAAGACGTTATTGGTAAAGGTGGCGCTACGATTCGTGCACTTACTGACGAAACTGGCACTACTATCGAAATCGAAGATGACGGTACTGTAAAAGTTGCTGCTACTGACAATGCGCAAGCGCAAGAAGCGATTAAACGTATTGAGCAGTTAACTGCTGAAGTTGAAGCGGGTCAATTCTACGAAGGTAAAGTTGTTCGCTTAGCAGACTTCGGTGCATTCGTTGAAATCCTTCCTGGTAAAGATGGCCTAGTACACATCTCGCAAATCTCTCAAGAGCGTGTTGCGAATGTATCTGACCACTTAACTGTTGGCGACATCGTTAAAGTTAAAGTACTAGAGGTAGACCGCCAAGGTCGCGTTCGTTTAAGTATTAAAGAAGCGGCTGCGCCTAGCGAAGCTCCAGCAGAAAAACCTGCTGAATAAACGCTTATTTAATCAGTAAAAAAGCCGGCTATACGCCGGCTTTTTTGTGTTTGTTGTATTGTGAATGAGTTAAAGCCTGAGTTGCTGGCTTTTGTCTATCACTGTTCGGGTTTACAATATGCCCACTAATTAAGCTTGAGAGACATCGTTTTGGAATACACTGATATTGACTGGATGAACTATGCACTAAACTTAGCTGCGAAAGCTGAGGCTCAGGGCGAAGTACCAGTGGGAGCAGTGGTGGTTTACCAAGGCGAAGTGGTGGGCGAGGGCTGGAATCAAACCATTACGCTAAATGATGCTACCGCTCACGCAGAAGTGCTAGCATTGCGCGAGGCAGGCAAAAAGATAGGTAATTACCGACTATTAGACACCACGCTTTACGTTACCTTAGAGCCTTGCTCTATGTGTGCGGGTGCAATGGTGCACGCCCGTGTGAAACGCTTAGTGTTTGGTGCCAGTGATTTAAAAACAGGTGCGGCTGGAAGTGTGTTCAATATTGTTAATTGTGAGCAGCTTAATCATAAAGTAGAGATTGAAGCTGGTGTGTTAGCTGAATCTTGCGCTGATACTATTAGTCGTTTTTTCCGCAAGCGTCGTGAACAACACAAGCTGCGAAAAAAACAACAGAGCAGTGATTTACCCAGCGACGCTGACTAAACCCATTTCAGACAAAACAAAAGAACGTTGTCTTAATAAAACCTTACGATGCTGACGAGCCAGTTGAATGCGGCGGCGTGGCGAGTGAAGGGTAACGCGTTTTTTTCTAATCATACTATCTATCCTCTCCATTATGTTAGGCAGGACGCTTACTGTTTTTAATCTCCATTGTAGATTAAGCACAAAACATGACAGTATTGTGACAAATCGTCAAGATTATTCTCTAATTATTGGAGTTAACCTCTGTTTTATTCGGAGTGCTTACCGGATCTGTAGGGTTATTCACTGGGTAAGGCGCGCGATTCTTCATTAACTCCTGGCGTCGCTGAGACTCTTTTCTTTGAGCATCTAACCACAGTAAGCTTTGATAATATTGACGAATATTGTTCACATAGTTATAGGCTTCTTGGCCGCGAGCATAGCCATAGCGAGTCTGTTGATACCACTTTTTACGCATCAATAGCGGTAAATTTTCCTTCACATCTACCCAAGCATCGGGATCACCACCACGCATTCTAGTAATTCGTCTGGCATCTAACATGTGGCCGAAACCAATGTTGTAGGACACTAAGGCAAACCAGATTTTGTCATCTTCGCGCACGCTGTCGGGCACGCGATTAATTAACTTTTGTAAGTACTCAGCTCCGCCACGAATGCTTTGCTCAGGATCAAGCCGATTGGTCACTCCCACAGACTTAGCCGTGGGAAGGGTTAACATCATCATGCCGCGTACACCGGTAAACGATTTAGCGTGCGGGCGCCAATGAGACTCTTGATATGACACGGCAGCAATTAGGCGCCAGTCTAGTTTACCCGCATATTGTTTAAACCAGTCTTCGTACTTCGGCAGGCGAGTGGTGGTAGAGCGCAAAAAGGCGCGAGTATCAACATAGTCAAAACGTTGAATATGGCCAAAATAACGCTCATATAATCGAGTAATACCACCGCTGTTGTGCTTCTCTCCAATAAATTCGATTAAGGCGCTATACAAACTGTCATCACGAAGCCGGTTAACCATCCATACCACTGACGTAGATTTGTTAAGAGTAAAGGCCTCGGCAAGATCTGGGTAAAAGCGCTGATGTAGCGCCAAGGTGGTATCGTCGACTAAGGCGAAGCGGATTTCCTCATCCACAATGCTTTTAAGTAGTTCGCTACTATCCAGTCGGTCAGTCACCTCTATGCTCAGCTCAGGATTTTCTTTACGGTAACTCTTTAATAAAGGCTGGTGATAACTGCCCGAGGTGATCCATAACGGTGAGTCTACTTGGCTAATATCGCGGGGGCGGCGGGTATTTTTCTTGTAAACAACTTTGGCATCAACACGATAAATTTCAGGAGAGAAACGAAAATTCTCACGCAGCGCATTGGTGGGGGATAAAGCTGCACCTAATAAATCTACCTGCTTGTTGTGCAAGCCTCGGTAAAGTTCGGTTTGGTTATATAAAGGCACCATTTGCAGCTCAACTCCAAGGTAAGCGGCAAAGTCCTCTAGCAACTCATACTCCATGCCGGTAGGTTGCTCGTGCTGGTCGTAATAGAAAACTTGCTGACTATACAGCGTTCCCACGCGCAATTTTCCGCGTTGGCGAATTTGCTCTAGTTCAGAGACAAAAGGTTTGGGTTCGCAGCCTTGCAAAAGAAACAAAGCGAGCAACGCTAAGAGCAGGGCGAAGCGTTGCTGTTTAATCATCAAATTTGTTTTCCACACTAATATTTTTATTCGATTTTATGGATATCCGCCTAGCTGTCTAGCTTTAAGCGCGGTTTTCCTCGTTAAGCTAACGTTTTGTTTACCATTGTCGCAGTTTTTATCTATAATACGCGCAATTTTCCCCCTCCCACCTCCATCTGGAAAAGCGAGCCATAAATATGTTGGTACTACGTGGTGCACCTGCACTGTCTGATTTTCGAATTGCACAACTATTAAAACGTTGCGCAGAGCAAGACCTTCCTGTTACTTCTATCTATGCTGAGTTCATGCATTTTGCTGATATATCTACAGATTTAAGTGATGCTGAACAACAAGTATTAGACAAGTTATTAACCTACGGGCCTACCATTGCAGAACACCAGCCAACTGGAAAACTGTTATTGGTTACTCCTCGCCCTGGCACAATTTCTCCTTGGTCTTCAAAAGCCAGCGACATTGCTCATAACTGTGGACTAACCAACGTACAACGTTTAGAGCGTGGTATTGCTTACTACGTAGAAATCAGCAGTGAGTTAAGCGAGTTACAAAGTGCTCAATTAAACAGCTTGATTCATGACCGCATGATGGAAGCGGTATATGCAGAGGTGGAACAAGCAGCTGCCTTATTTGAACACGCTAGCCCAGCACCTTTTACATCGGTAGATATTCTTAGCGGTGGCAAACAAGCTTTAGAGCAAGCTAACCAAGAGTTGGGTTTAGCCTTAGCTGATGACGAAATTGACTACTTAGTAGAAAATTTTGAGAAAATGAAACGTAATCCTAATGATGTTGAGCTAATGATGTTTGCCCAAGCAAACTCAGAGCACTGTCGTCATAAAATCTTTAATGCCGATTGGACAATTGATGGGGTAAAACAGCCTAAATCTTTGTTCAAAATGATTAAGAATACCTATGAGCTAAACAGCGATTATGTATTGTCGGCGTATAAAGATAATGCCGCGGTAATGACTGGCTCTGTGGCGGGGCGTTTCTTCCCAAATTCAGACTCCAAGCAATACAACTACCATCAAGAAGATATTCATATTCTTATGAAGGTAGAAACGCATAACCACCCAACGGCTATTTCTCCATACCCTGGAGCCGCTACTGGCTCTGGTGGTGAGATTCGCGACGAAGGTGCTACTGGTCGTGGTTCTAAGCCTAAATCGGGCATGGTGGGCTTTACCGTTAGTAACTTGCGTATTCCGGGTTTTGAACAAACTTGGGAAAGTGACTTTGGTAAACCGAGCCGTATCGTTAACGCCCTAGAGATTATGCTAGAAGCTCCGCTAGGTGGCGCTGCTTTTAACAACGAATTTGGTCGACCTAATATTCTTGGTTACTTCCGTACTTACGAAGAGCAAGTAGAAAGCTTTAACGGCTTAGAAGTTCGTGGTTATCACAAACCGATTATGTTGGCCGGTGGTTTAGGCAACATTCGCGAAGACCACGTAGAAAAAGGCGAGATCCCGGTTGGTGCAAAAATCATTGTTCTGGGTGGCCCAGCAATGAATATTGGCCTAGGTGGCGGCGCGGCTTCTTCAATGGCTTCAGGCCAATCAAGTGAAGATTTAGATTTTGCTTCGGTACAGCGTGAAAACCCAGAAATGGAACGCCGTTGTCAGGAGGTTATCGACCGTTGTTGGCAACTAGGTGATGCTAACCCTATCGCCTTTATTCACGATATTGGTGCGGGTGGTTTATCTAACGCTTGTCCTGAATTAGTGAACGATGGTGGCCGCGGTGGCATTTTTGATTTACGCGCGGTGCCAAACGACGAACCTGGCATGTCGCCTTTAGAGATTTGGTGTAACGAGTCGCAAGAACGTTACATGCTTGCTGTAGCACCAGAGCACCTAGCTGTATTTGATGCCATTTGTGAACGTGAGCGCGCGCTATACGCAGTGATTGGTGTAGCAACTGAAGAAATGGATTTAGTCCTGCACGATTCGCACTTTGGCAACGATCCTATTCGTATGCCGTTAGAGGTTCTGTTAGGCAAAGCCCCTAAAATGCATCGTGATGTTAAAACAGCTCGCTTTAACGGTCCTGGTTTCAACACTGAAAAAGTAGACTTAAGCGATGCGGCCGAGCGTTTGTTGCGTTTGCCGGCAATTGCCGAGAAGACCTTCTTAATTACCATTGGTGATCGCAGTGTTACCGGCTTAGTGGCTCGCGACCAAATGGTAGGCCCTTGGCAAGTACCCGTAGCGAACTGTGCAGTAACAGCAGCCAGCTATGATACTTACCATGGCGAAGCGATGTCGGTTGGTGAGCGCACCCCTGCGGCACTGATTGACCACGCTGCCTCAGCCCGTTTAGCGGTAGCAGAAGCTCTAACCAACATTGCAGCGACTAATATTGGTTCGCTAAACAACATTAAGTTGTCGGCTAACTGGATGTCTGCAGCAGGTCACCCTGGTGAAGATGCCGGTTTGTATGAAGCGGTTAAAGCGGTAGGTGAGGAGTTATGTCCTGCACTAGGTTTAACCATTCCGGTTGGTAAAGATTCAATGTCGATGAAGACGGCTTGGCAAGATGAAGGTCAAGATAAGTCTGTGACTTCGCCGCTTTCATTGATTATCAGTGCTTTTGCCAAAGTTGAAGATATTCGCCTAACGGTGACTCCTCAGCTGCGTAATGACCTTGGTGACTCAGACTTAATCTTAATCGATTTAGGTCAGGGTAAAAACCGCATGGGCGCCTCGTGTTTAGCCCAGGTTTATAAACAGCTAGGCAATAAAGTGCCTGATGTTGATTCACCTGAGCTGCTTAAAGGTTTCTTTAATGCCATTCAAGCACTTACTGCTGATCAAAAGCTATTGGCGTACCACGACCGTAGTGATGGTGGTTTATTTACCACTGTGGCAGAAATGGCCTTTGCAGGACATTGCGGCGTAAATGTAGCCTTAGATTTGCTCGCTGGAGACAGTGTAGAAGTACTATTTAATGAAGAATTAGGTGCGGTAATTCAGGTTAAAACTGAAGATAAAGAAGCAGTACTTAATGTGTTAGCAGGTCACGGCTTAGCCTCTTGCAGCCATGTGATTGGTTCATTGAACGATGATGACGCTATTCGTTTTACCCGCAACGGTGAAGTGGTACTGGCTAATACCCGCACTCACTACCGCGGTGTTTGGGCTGAAACTACTTACCAAATGCAAGCGCTACGTGATAACCCCGAGTGTGCAAAACAAGAGTTTGACGCTAAGTTTGATGCGGCAGATCCTGGTTTGAACATTGGTTTAAGTTTTGACATTAATGAAGACGTTGCTGCGCCTTTCATTGTTAAAGGCTTGAAGCCTGAAATGGCGATTTTGCGTGAGCAAGGCGTTAACTCGCATCACGAAATGGCTGCCGCCTTTGACCGAGCTGGTTTTGCCGCAGTAGATGTTCATATGAGCGATATTTTGGCTGGCCGAGTGAGCCTAGATAAGTTCGCAGGTTTAGTAGCTTGTGGTGGTTTCTCTTACGGTGACGTATTGGGTGCCGGTGAAGGTTGGGCAAAATCGATATTGTTCAACGAACGTGCTCGCGAGCAGTTCACTAACTTCTTTGAGCGCAACGATTCGTTTGCACTGGGTGTGTGTAATGGTTGTCAAATGTTGTCCAACCTCAGTGAACTGATTCCTGGTGCTGACTTGTGGCCTCGTTTTGTACGCAATGAATCAGAACGTTTTGAAGCGCGTTTCAGCTTGGTAGAAGTACAGCAATCACCGTCGATTTTCTTAAACGGTATGGCTGGTTCACAAATGCCTATCGCGGTATCTCACGGAGAAGGCCGAGTAGAAGTGCGTGACCAAGCGCATTTAGACGCCTTAGCTAACAGTGGTACCGTGGCCTTACGCTACGTGGATAACTATGGCGAAGCTAGCACGCAATACCCAGCTAACCCGAATGGTTCGCCGCTAGGCATTACAGGTTTGTCATCAAAAGATGGTCGAGTGACTATTATGATGCCTCACCCTGAGCGCGTATTCCGCACCGTGGCGCACTCGTGGCACCCAGATGACTGGCGCGAAGATAGCCCGTGGATGCGTATGTTCCGTAACGCACGCGTTAACGTAGGTTAATCAAACGTTAGCGAGTAAAAAGCCACCCTAGGGTGGCTTTTTTATTGGGCGAACCAGTGATTGGGTTTACAAAGTAAAGCGTTTAATGAGTTCTTCGAGTTGTTCGGCACGTTGTTTTAGGTTCAAACTGCCGCTACGGTTTTCCTGGGCTAAGCCAGCAGATTGACTGGATTGGTCAGCAATATGTACGATGCGTTGAGAGATTTCTTGGCCTACGTGGCTTTGCTCCTCAGTGGCGGTCGCGATTAAGGCGTTCATATCCATAATGTGCTGAATTGAATCTTTAATCAGTTGCAGAGCTTCACTAGCAGCATTGGCTCCTGTTACTGCCTCTCCACTGCGTTCTTGGCTGCTGTCCATGGCAGATACCGCTGCATCAGAACCGCTTTTTAAGCGCTCAATCATGCCATGAATTTCCCCAGTACTTTGTTGGGTGCGACTGGCCAGTTGACGAACTTCATCGGCAACAACCGCAAAACCGCGCCCTTGTTCGCCAGCCCGAGCGGCTTCAATGGCTGCGTTTAAGGCTAACAAGTTAGTTTGTTCGGCAATGCCTTGAATCACACTTAGAGCAGACGAAATATTTTGCACATCACCTTCTAGCTTAGCGATAACTTCACTGGCTTGGGCGATTTCATTTGCTAGCGATTGCACAGTAGCGGCAGCGCTATCTACGGTGGTCATGGCCTCTCCTGCGCTGTTATCTACTTGTTGGGCAGAGTCTGCGGCTTGATTGGCGTTGTCTGATACATCATGAGCAGATGCGGTCATTTCTGTCATCGCGGTGGCCACTTGCTCGGTTTCTTCACGCTGCTCAACCAACAGTTGGTCTACCGAGTTGGCTCTGTCTGACATAGATGAGGTTTCTTTTGAGACGTCTAAGGCAACTTTACCTACCATGCTGATGATTTCATGTAGCAATTCAATAAAGGCATTGAAGTTCCCTGCCAATTGACCAAACTCATGAACATAATCGGTCTTAAGGCGAGCACTTAAATCGGCTTCGCCAGAGGCTAATTTAGCAAAAGACTGATTCAAGTCTTGTAGTGGTGCCATAATGCTTCGGTTAATGAAGTAACTAATTAACACCGCAAGCCCCAGTAATGCCGCACCAGTAAGGAATATGAAAAACATCGACGACTCTAAGCTAGCTTGTGCTTCTTCTTCCAGTTTTGTTATGAGGGCATCAACATCATCGGTGTAAAACCCGGTGCCAATAAATATATCCCACTTATCTAAATAAATGGCGTAACTAAGCTTAGGAAGCGCTTGATTGCCACCAGGCTTGGGAAAGTAGTAAGTATAAAACTCACCTGATTTAGACGCTTTGAGTAAATCACGAATGATGTACTGATTTTGTTTATCTTGTAAGGACCAAAAGTTATCGCCAATACCCTTATCATTTTCGCCTAGCAGCACCCGTGTACCGGTTTTGTGGTAGCCAAATAGATAACCTGATTCACCATACTTTAAGCGTTTAAGTGTTGGCATGGCTTGCTCTAAGCTGCCGCCGCTTTCGTAAATGTTGGCGACTGATGAATAAGCCATGTCCATATAAGCTTTTAGCTCGGCTTTTTTCATCTCCATCATGTTTTCTTGAGTCTCTGAGGACTGAGCTTGACTGAGTGCTTTGGTTTCGTTGTAGCTTAGGTACAACATGCTGGTAGCAAGAATAAGAACTGGCCCTAGGGCTAAAACGAGTAAACGTTGGCGAATTGTAAGAGACATAGTTGGATCCTGTCTTGTTGATTTTTATTAGAGGTCTTTTTTATTATTCGGCAAGCTAACACAAGGCCTTAGTCATTTTTGTGAATTATTCCGGCTAGTTAACAATTGATATAAAAAAGCCTCAAAATAAATTGAGGCTTTTTGTGAGCGACCTGCTGAGTTTATAAAGTAAATCGTTTAACGAGCTCTTCAAGTTGTTCGGCTCGCTCATTAAGATTGACACTGCCGCTGCGATTTTCCTGAGCAAGACCCGCCGATTGACTTGATTGGTCGGCAATATGCACAATCCGTTGAGAAATTTCTTGCCCCACATGGCTTTGCTCTTCGGTGGCGGTGGCGATTAAGGCGTTCATATCCATAATGTGTTGAATCGAACTTTTAATCAGTTGTAGTGCTTCACTAGCGGCGTTTGCACCAGTTACCGCTTCTCCGCTGCGCTCTTGGCTGCTATCCATGGCTGATACTGCCGCATCAGACCCACTCTTAAGGCGCTCGATCATGCCATGAATTTCACCGGTACTTTGTTGAGTACGACTGGCAAGTTGGCGTACTTCGTCGGCAACCACGGCAAAACCGCGACCTTGTTCGCCCGCACGTGCAGCCTCAATGGCCGCGTTTAGTGCGAGTAAGTTGGTTTGCTCGGCAATGCCTTGAATTACACTTAGAGCTGATGAGATATTTTGTACATCGCCTTCTAGTTTGGCGATAACTTCACTCGCTTGTCCTATCTCGTTTGCCAAGGACTGTACAGTAGCTGCTGCGCTATCTACTGTGGTCATTGCGTCACCAGCGCTGTTATCCACTTGCTGAGCTGAGTTAGCGGCCTGATTAGCATTGTCGGAAACATCATGCGCCGAGGCGGTCATTTCAGTCATGGCGGTGGCCACTTGCTCGGTTTCTTCGCGTTGTTCAACTAAAAGTTGGTCTACAGAGTTGGCGCGGTCAGACATCGACGAGGTTTCTTGGGCTACGTCGTGCGCCACTTTGCCTACCATGCTGATGATCTCGTGCAGCAGTTCAATAAAGGCATTAAAGTTAGTGGCGAGTTGACCAAATTCGTGTACGTAGTTGGTATTTAGGCGGGCACTTAAGTCGGCATCGCCACTGGCCAGTTTCTCAAAAGACAGGGTAAGATCGTGCAGCGGAGACATAATGCTGCGATTAATGAAGTAACCAATTAACAGAGCAAAGGCTAACAGGGCTGAAGCAGTTAAGCCCAAAAATATTAATGAGGAGTTTAGGCTCTCTTCTGCATGCTCTTCAAGCTGAGCGATAACCGCGTCTACATCGTCGGTATAAAAGCCTGTTCCCATCATTAAATCCCAGCGGTCTAAATAGACAGCATAACTAAGCTTGGGAGAAGACTCAGTAGCACCTGGTTTGGGGAAGTAGTAGGTATAAAATTCTTCTTTTTGTGATGCCTTGATTAAGTCTTGGATCAGATACTGACCTTGCTTGTCTTGTAAGGACCAAAAGTTATCACCAATGCCCTTATCTAAAGTCCCCATGAATACTCGAACACCTTTATTGGTGTAGCCAAAAATATACCCTGATTCGCCATATTCTAAGCGCTGCAAAATGGGCAGTGCTTGTTCAAGCGTTCCGCCGTTTTCATAAATTTCGGCGACGGCGGAGTAAGCCATGTCCATGTAGGCTTTTAACTCAGCCTTTTTCATGGCAACCATATTCTCCCGTGTTTCGGTTGATTGACCGTGAGTGAGCTTTTGAGTTTCTGAAATTGTCAGTAATAAGATACTAATTGACAAAATAAGCACGGGGGCAAGGGCAAGTATTAACAGTCTTTTTCGAATGGTTAAGGACATAATCTTTCTTCCAAATTGTTTTATTTTACAGCTTTTTATAAGTGTAGACGGCAACTGGAGCTAGTTTGTATTAACCATTAGTCATGACTAAAAACGTGATCAATACATTGTTTTAATTAATGTTTTTGTCACTTTGAGGGGCGGGGTGTTGTTGATGCCAAATTTTAGCAGGAACAATATCAAGTGCAGTCCTATATCCAGTGTCGAATAAGCGCAGTTTTGCTTGGTCGTCTAAATGAAAATCTACCGGTGAGGTGTTGCCAGTATTAACCACAATAGTGCGATGCCAGAATTTCTCGTTAACATATTCTCGAGAAATGGTGGTCATAAAAGTACGTATTAATAGTGATATGTATGCCGCGAGTGGAAAAATCCCGTTGGTTTGAAGTGGCTTGATATCGTTATCACCACGTAAACGAAAGCAAATTACCGGAGTGCCATCGGTGGCCCAGTCTTGATGTAAAGCATCTTCAGACAAAATGCTACCGTCTACCATTAAATGGTCTTGGTAGGGCTTGAATGAAAAGATAAGTGGAATAGACATTGAAAAACGCACCGCCCGAGAAACTTTTAGATCAGGGGTTCTTTTAGCATCAAATACTACAGGTGAACCAGAGCGTACATCGGTGGCTACTACGTGCAGTTGTAAAGGAAGTTCTTTGAACGTAGCACCGTTAAGCAAATCATCAATCCACGCTTCGAATTTGTCGCCTGAACATAACCCGCCGTTGCGTAATAAACTGATTAAGGAAAAACCTTTGAATTGTTCGAAATCGGTATCTAGGGCAATGGCTTTGATTTGCTCTACATCCATACCGCTGGCAAATAATGAACTGATAATGCTGCCGCCAGATACTCCCACAATATGAGAGAACTGAACATTGAGCTCTTTTAAGCCCGCGAGGATCCCGATATGTGCTGGTAGCCGAGTTCCACCTCCCGCAAAGATGGGTACCAAAGTCCTTGTCTCATTGGATTGCATTAGCGTTTCCATTGTTTGATGATAGCTCAAGTATGTCGTATTTTTTTTACATCGCTATTGTTTATAACAATAAACTGATTTGTGAGAGCGCCACTTGAGACTGTTTACACCTCTACCACTGGTTAAATTATTGCTTGCTTGCAGCGTGCTATTTAGCATCAGTTGTTTTGCAGAGCTGCCTGCTTGCGATAATCAAGACTTAACTTATCAGCCAGCTCTGCCAGAGCTGCTGCAAGCCGAGCCAAACAGCCGGTCTTTTTCAGTGTTAGTTTGGAATACGTACAAAGGGCAAAATGAGGGATGGATAGAGCAGCTTGAGCAGTTTAGCCAGCAGGTAGACTTTATGCTGCTACAAGAAGCGAGCAGAGAGCGTTTTAGCCAATGGAGCAAGCTTAGCCAATGGCATATGTATCAAGCTATCGCATTTGAGTGGTTTGGTGACGGCCTAGGCGTAGTGAATCTTGCAAAACAAGCGAGTAGCGAGAACTGTTTGGTGCTAAGCACCGAACCGTGGATAAGGGTGCCTAAATCGGCATTGTTACAACACTATCAGTGGCAGGATAAAAGCTTATTGATTGTTAATGTACACAGTATCAACTTTACCTTGAGTGAAGCCGATTATTTAAAGCAATTACAGCAACTAAGCCCTTGGTTGGCCGCTTATGATGGACCTTTGATTTTAGCGGGGGATTTTAATACCTGGAGTGTTGGACGTTTAGCGGTGTTGGAACAGTTTATTTTGGCCCACCAATTAAAAACAGTATCGTTTAAACCCGATGAACGTACTCGCTTTTTTGGTAAAGCTTTAGACTATATTTTTTATCGTGGCTTAACGCTTCAAAGTAGCCAAAGCGTTGCTACCGATACATCGGATCACAACGCCTTAATGGCTAGTTTTGAGTTTTCTACGCGCTCACTTCGGCAACGTTAATGTATAACTTCAACTTTTGACCCGGCTGTAAGTAGTGATTTTTATTTAGGTCATTCCACTTTAATAAATCGGTTATCGATACTTTAAACTTCTGCGCAATACGAGACAGTGAATCACCATTTCTTACTTGGTAAGTCACGGTTTGAATATGGTTTTTACTGGCTTTAGATTTTTGCCAAATAACTAACTTTTTACCTGGTTTCAAAGTGTCAGTAGGCGCCATGCTATTCCACTTAGCAACATTTCGGTGGCTAACCTTGTAGGCTTGCGCGATGCTCCAGAAACTATCACCAGACTTTACTGTGTAATTAAGTTTGATGTCACCACGTGGCTTATTTTGCTGGCTGACTAATCGTTGGCTTTGGCTTAGGGTATAAGCGCTTTGTTTGCGAGAAGATACCGGCACCAACAAATGCTGACCAATTCGAATCGTATTGTTGCTCAGCTGGTTTAGTTCGCGGATTTGTTTGCTGGTGGTGTTATAGCGCTTTGCAATAACACTTAAGCTATCACCCGATTTTACTTTGTAACGTGCCCATTGCATACGTTCTTGTTTAGACAATGATGCTAAGGCAATCTCAAAGTTGGGGACTGTTTTGGTTGGAACCAACAAGTAATGTGGGCCGTCTGGTGCAGTGGCCCAGCGGTTAAAACCAGGGTTTAATTTGTGCAGCTCGTCTAGCTTGATACCTGCAAGCTCAGCCGCCAACGCTAAATCAATTTGGCTATAGGTGGCTACTTTTTCAAAATACGGCTTGTTCGCAATGGCCGGAATATTCAGTTTGTAGTCATCACGCTGTTGTAACATTTGGCTTAAGGCCAGTAGTTTTGGTACGTAAGCACGGGTTTCTCTTGGCAGGTTTAATGACCAAAAGTCAGTGGCTTTACCGGCTTTTTCGTTAGCACGAATAGCGCGACGAACTCGACCTTCGCCAGAGTTGTAAGCCGCTAAGGCGTGTAACCAATCGCCGTCGAAATATTTGTTGAGGTATTCCAAGTAATCTAAGGCGGCATGAGTGGCTGCATAAACGTCACGTCGTCCGTCGTACCACCAATTTTGCTCCAAGCCAAAGCGCGTTCCGGTACCTGGAATAATCTGCCAAATGCCTGCCGCTCGGCCATGCGAGTAGGCAAAAGGTTGAAAGGCGCTTTCTACAATCGGTAACAAGGCCAGCTCTAATGGCATGTTGCGACGCTCAATTTCTTCAACAATGAAGAACAAATAAGGGTCGGCGCGCACTGATACGCGGCGCATGTAATCTGGATGTTTTAAAAACCAGTTAAGCTGGGCTTGTAGGCGTTTGTTGTTTTCTGGTAGCGGTATCGCAAGTTGGTCTTCAATACGTAGCCACACGTCGTCGTAAACCACAGGCAATGGCGCTTCGACTTTAGCGACAACTTCAGTTTCTTTGCTAAGACTGTCGTCACTGGTTTGACTGTTCGCCGCTACTTCGGTGTTTTGTTCTGGTTGCGTAAGTCCTGAATCGGCGGGGGCCAATTGCTCGGTTACGGTGGGAGTGGTCAGTTGGCAAGCGCCCAATAACAATGAAAAAAGGCCAACAATGAGCGCTTTCATGATTTATCCATCTACTAAAAATTCAGAGCCAATGTTATTGAGGTCGCGTGAAATTAGCAAGTCAGAAGCGGTCTTTCCATGACCTGAGGGCAGCAAACACTGCTATCTCATTGTTTAATGGCTGTAAATTTTCTAGCTCTACCGCAGCTTTAATTGAGGCATTCTGGCAACGTAGGAAAGGATTTATCGCCAGTTGCTGCTCTAAACTTGTGGGTAGGGTGGGTAAGCCCATTTGACGCTGCTTGCTTACTTGTTGCTGAAAGTTCACTAAAGCTTGATTATCAGGTTCTACAGCTAAGGCGAATTGAAGATTTGCTTGAGTGTACTCATGTGCGGCATAAATTAGCGTTTCACTATCAAGTTGACAAATTTTGGCTAAAGAGTGGTGCATTTGTTCGGCGCTTCCTTCAAACAGGCGACCGCAGCCGGCCGAAAAAATGGTATCGCCAATAAACAAATGCCCCGGGCTAAAGTAAGCAATATGATCCAAGGTGTGCCCTGGTACTTCAATAACAGACATCTCATCACGTAAACCTTGCGGCGTAATACTCATACCTTCGTTAACAACAGTGTGAGGAAAGTGATATTTGCTATTACTTGGGGCAAATACTTCTGCTGCTGGATAGGCTTCGAGTAACTCTGTTACTCCTCCAATATGGTCGGCATGATGGTGGGTAATAAGGATTGCGCTAAGCTGGCCATCAATTTCTTGTAAACGCTGTTTCACAGGGCTTGCATCACCGGGGTCGACAACGACACAATGGTTTGAATCAACCTCTTTTAATAACCAGATATAGTTATCATTAAAAGCGGGTATATGGATGATTTGCATTATGATATCTCTGTCGTTAAAGTCGATGAGACATTATTGCCTTATCTGCAATAGATTGGTACGGGGAATTGATGAAGCCGGCGAAAATTCGTGAAGTAATTGAAAGTCCTGACTTCTGGCAAGATTTGCCATTAGGTGATTGGCTAATGGATCAGCAGCAAAGTTTGTTGGACCAATATCTTCCAGTAGCTTTTGGTTATCATATGTTAAAACTGGGTAATTTGAGTGCTCAGCTTAATTGTCACGCGTCTATGATTCGTCATCAGCTAAATGTGGCGAAGGAGGGGCATTTAATAGGTTTGCGTGCCAAACCGGAGCAATTGCCTTTTCAAGAAAGTAGTATTGATCTTTGCTTGTTAGCCCACAGCTTAGATTTTTCAAAAGACCCTCACCAATTATTGCGCGAAGTGGAGCGCGTACTCACTGCCGACGGCTACATTATTATTAGTGGCTTTAATCCTTTTAGCTTATTAGGTATGCGCCGTTATTTCCCTTTTAGAAAGCGTGGTTTACCTTGGTCTTGTCGAATGTTTACGCCTGCACGAGTAAAAGACTGGCTTAACCTATTGGGTTTTGAGGTGTTAAATGATGAGCGTTTAGCTTACACCTCTTTTGTTAATAGCCGACCCGCACCGCAATGGTTTGAGCGTTGGGGAAAACGCTATTTTAGAGCCACAGCCTCAGCCTATTTTATTGTAGCGCGCAAACGCAGAGCCCCGCTTACTCCTATTAAAAAAGCTTGGCGAGTCAAGCAGCGCATACCTGTAACGTCGTCGATTAGCGGCTAATCGTGTAACTGTTCGTAGGCGAGGTCGATTTGCTCTGGGTTATTGGTAGCCGCTTCTCGAGCTAAATCGTCTACCCGTTCGTTTTCTGGGTGGCCTGCATGGCCTTTTACCCAATGCCACTCAACCTGATGACGTTGGCAAGCGGCATCTAAACGTTGCCATAAATCAACATTTTTCACTTCGGCTTTGGCTGCGGTTTTCCAAGCGCGTTTTTTCCAATTGTGGATCCATTGAGTAATACCTTGACGCACATATTGGCTGTCGGTGGTAAGAATGACTTTACAATCTTGTTTTAAGCTTTCTAAGGCAACAATAGCAGCGAGCATTTCCATACGATTATTGGTGGTGAGGCGAAAGCCTTGGCTTAGTTCTTTGCGATGTTGCTGATATACCAGCAGCGCGCCATAACCTCCTGGCCCCGGGTTACCTAAACAAGAGCCGTCGGTAAACAAGTGAACTTCTTTTGCCATATCTTTGGTAAACTAACAGGATTATCTGCTTAGTGTCGCATAGGAGCTATTTTGAACCAATCTAAGAGCCATCGTTTAATTGTATTTGATACTGAAACCACCGGTATGAACGATAGTGGCGGGCCTATCTACCAAGGGCACCGAGTGATTGAAATTGGCTGTGTTGAAGTTATTGACCGTAAGCTAACCGGTAATACTTTTCATGTGTATATCAATCCAGAGCAGTTGATTGATGAAGAGGCAATCCAAGTTCACGGTATCACCGATGAATTTATTGCCGATAAACCGCTGTTTAGAGATGTTGCGCGAGACTTTGTTGAGTTTATTCGTGGTGCCGAGTTAGTGGCGCACAACGCAAACTTCGATATTAGCTTCCTAGATCACGAGTTTGCCATGATGTCGCGAACCTTAACTAAAGCGATGCCAAATTGTGCCGATATTTGTACTATCACCGATTCATTATTGGTGGCAAGACGAGGCGAGTACAATAAACGTGAAGTACAGTTAGCGGGTAATAAACCCTTACCTTCACGGAAAAACTTAGATTCTTTAAGTGATTACTATGGCGTAGACCGCTCTTCACGTACCTATCACGGTGCATTGCTTGATGCCGAGTTATTGGCTGACGTGTTCTTAAAGATGACCGGTGGCCAGAATAAGCTGAACTTAAAGCAAAAGGGCAGTGGTGACGGAGTAGGTGTTCGCTTGGTTGATTCAAATAGGCCTCCACTAAAAGTGGTGTTTGCCAGCGAACAAGAACTTGGTTCGCACCAAGAGCGCTTAGATTTGGTAGAAAAAAAGGGAGGCCAGTGTCGCTGGCGTAACTAGACTGAATGATTAAAAAAACTCTGTGGCTGTTGTTATGGCTGGCGCTGCCCTTGCAAGCCAGCACTATTTTTGAAAACCGTGATATCCCTTTAATCGATAACCGCTTTCGTTTAGATCACAGTATCGAGAAAGCCACCTTCCTGCTGTATCGTTCGCCGGGCTCTCCGGCTGCTATTTTAGTACGCCCCGATGGCAGCAAAATCTACGCTTGGGAAGTGCCCAAAAATGTGAGCTGGTTAGAAACCGACGAGCTGGATATTGTGACCATTGAAAACCCGATGCGTGGTCCTTGGCAAGCAGTGGCAGAAAACAACGGGCGTAATCGTATTCGGATTCTCAGTGACGTAGAACTCAACGTTGATCCCATCCCCCATCAACTATATCAAGGCGAACGTTTACGCATCTCGGCACGTTTAAGTTCTAAGGGCGAGCGGATAGATCTAGAGGTCATGCTCAAAGAAGCCTTGATGAACGTAGCGCTAATGCGTCAACAGTTACTGGAAGACCAAACCGTAGAAGTGCGTCGAGATGAACTCGGTAAATTCTATGATGATGGTAAAGACTATGATGAATATGCCGATGACGGTGTATTCACAACCCACATTAAGTTAGAAGCTCGGCCAGGTAAGTATGAGATGGTGGTGAGCACGCTAAACCAAATTTTCACTCGCGCACAGCTTTCACCAGTCCTTATTTATCCTAATCCAGTGTCTATAAAGGTGATGTCACCAAAAGACGAACAGCGCCAAGCGCGTATGGCGTTGGTGATAGATACCGATGAAGTGCGACCTGAGTCGGTAGTGATTAGCGGCAAGGTATATAACAACGTAGGGTGGGAGCAAGCTTTTCAAACTTATGCCGACGGTGAAGAGTTTACGGTTGATTTGCCTACACCTACAGAACAAGGCCGCTATCGGGTAATGGGGACGTTATTAGCAACAACGATTCAAAACCGCGAAATTGTTATCGATTTACCTGAAGAAGATTTTGTGATTTTGCCACCACCACCTCCGCCACCAGAACCAGTAGTTGTTAAAACGGTGGTTGTGCCAGAGCCAGAGATGTCTTTGTGGTTAGTTATACTGTTATCGGTATTCGGTTTTGTGGCGGTTGCCGGCTTGGCATTTTTGTTTATTTGGTGGCGTAAACGTAAGGCCTTTGAAGCGGCGTTAAAAAATGCCAAAGAAGCCCCAGCGGCCCAACCAAGCGTTGAGCCTAAAATGGATGAAGCCAGTACTTTAAAAATGCCGTCTGAGTGATTTTTTAACCGTCTTGGCTAAAAGCTCGGCGCATTGGCTAAAACATCGGCGCTTGAACGGATTTTTAAAGAAATAAGACAATTCTTTGTTGACTCGTAATAGGCATAACCGTATTATCTGCGCCGCACCAGACGAGATGGTTCTGCGGAGTGGTAGTTCAGTTGGTTAGAATACCGGCCTGTCACGCCGGGGGTCGCGGGTTCGAGTCCCGTCCACTCCG